>NZ_JBHLWV010000030.1:0-56646 GCF_042432625.1 Gordonia phosphorivorans
GCTACCAGCCAAAACAAAACCGGCACAAGAAAATTTCTGTTACACACTATCGAGTTCTCAAAAAACACACACCCACCAACACCACACAACAAAAGACATCGTGCGAACTTCAATGAGCAGAGTTTGTCGTCTTCTCGGCCTCTCGGTCTTCCCGGGGGAATCCCTGGTCGCTGACGACTTGGATAAAGTTACACAGGGGTTGACGGGAACACAAATCAGCTGGTCAGGACCACTTCTGCGGCCTGCTGCGCGATCGCCAACTCCTCGTTGGTGGGCACCACCAGGACCGCGGTGCGCGAGTCGTCGGTGGAGATCCGACGGCTGACCCGCGCACGCTCGGCGTTGCGTGCCGGATCCACCGCGATGCCGTAGCCCTCCAGGCCGGCGAGCGCATCGGCGCGGACGGTCGCCGCGTTCTCCCCCACCCCGGCGGTGAACACGATCGCGTCGACCCGGCCCAGGTCCACCAGGTACGCGCCGATGTAGTGGCGCAGACGGTGGATGTACACGTCGTAGGCGAGTGCGGCGGCGGAGTCGCCGGCCTCGATCCGGTCCAGGATCGCGCGGAAGTCGTTCTCCCCGCACAACCCCTTGAGACCCCCGCGCAGGTTGTAGATCCGGTCGACGTCGTCGACCGACTTGCCGCCGACGCGGGCCAGGTGGAAGGCGATACCCGGATCGATGTCCCCGGTGCGGGTGCCCATGACCAGTCCTTCCAGCGGCGTGAGCCCCATGGAGGTGTCGATGGGGCGGCCGCCGCGGATCGCCGAGGCCGAGGCGCCGTTGCCCAGATGCAGCACGATCTGGTTGATCTCGTCGTCGGGCCGGCCCAGGAACCGCGCGGCCTGTCGCGAGACGTACTGGTGGCTGGTGCCGTGGAAGCCGTACCGGCGAATCCCGAACTCCTGCGCCACCTCGGTGTCGATCGCATAGGTGGCGGCGGCGTCGGGAAGGTCGTGGAAGAACGCCGTGTCGAAGATGCCGACCGCCGGCACGTCGGGGAGCAGGGCGGTGACCGCCTCGACGCCGACGAGGTTGGGCGGATTGTGCAGCGGGGCCAGCGGCGAGAGGCGTTCGATCGCGGCCAGGACCGCGTCGTCGATGAGGATCGGCGCGTGGAACTCGCGACCGCCGTGCACCAGCCGGTGACCGACGGCGGACAGCTGCGCAGCGGCGAGGTCGATGCCGTCCTCGCGGAACAGCTCGACCACCTCGGCGATGGCGGCCCGATGGTCCGGCAGCGCGACCCGACGGATGCGCTCACGCCCACCGACCTCGTGGGTGATCGACGAACCGGTCGGTTCACCGATCCGTTCGGCCAGCCCGTCGGCGTAGACGCGCTCGGTGGCCGGATCCACCAGCTGGTACTTCAACGACGACGAGCCGGCGTTGATCACCAGCACGGAGCCGGGGGCGATGCTGTCTGCGATCGACTCTGCCATCGGTCAGCTCCGCTTCATGTTCTGCGCCTGGATCGCGGTGATGGCGACGGTGTTGACGATGTCGGACACCAGCGCACCGCGGGAGAGGTCGTTCATCGGCTTGTTCAGGCCCTGCAGCACCGGACCGATCGCGATGGCGCCCGCGCTGCGCTGTACGGCCTTGTACGTGTTGTTGCCGGTGTTCAGGTCCGGGAAGATCAGTACGGTGGCCTGACCGGCGACCGGCGAATCGGGCATCTTGGTGCTCGCGACGGAACGGTCGATCGCCGCGTCGTACTGAATCGGCCCCTCCACCAGGATCTCGGGGGCGCGCTCGCGCACCAGCTCGGTGGCTGCACGCACCTTGTCCACGTCGGCGCCCGTCCCCGATCCGCCCGTGGAGTACGACAGCATGGCCACCCGCGGGTCGATACCGAAGGCCGCCGCCGTCGCCGCGGACGAGATCGCGATGTCGGCGAGCTCGGTCGACGTCGGGTCGGGCACGATCGCGCAGTCGCCGTAGGCCAGCACCTTGTCGGCCAGGCACATGAAGAAGACGCTGGAGACCGTCGAGACCCCCGGCTGGGTCTTGATGATCTCGAAGGCCGGTCGGATGGTCTGCGCGGTGGTGTGCACCGCCCCGGAGACCATGCCGTCGACCATGCCGGTGTGCAGCATCATCGTGCCGAAGTACGACTCGTCGCGCACCACCTCCTGCGCCCGATCGAGCGTCATGCCCTTGTGTTTGCGCAGTTCGGCGTAGATCGGCGCGAACTGGTCGACCAGTTCGCTGGTGCGCGGATCCAGGATGTCGACCTCGGACAGGTCGATCCCGAGTTCCTCGGCGCGACGGCGCACCGTCTCCTCCTGGCCGAGCAGGGTCAGCCGCGCGACGCCGCGGCGCAGCAGTCGGCCCGCCGCCCGCAGAATCCGGTCGTCCCCGCCCTCGGGCAGCACGATGTGCTGGGGATCGGATTTGGCCTGCGAGAGCAGCATGTACTCGAACATCTGCGGGGTCATCACCTCGGAGGAGTGCAGCCGCAGGTCCGCGAACAGCCGATCGGCCGGCATGTAGCGCTCCATCAGCGCCAGCGCCGCGTCGATCTTGCGGACCGAACCCACCCCGATCCGACCGCGCGTGGTGGAACAGATCCGTGCCGTCTCGTACGTGCCGTGCTCGCACTGCAGGATCGGCAGCGTAGGCCGCAGCCCGCGCACCAGCGCGTCGATCATCGGGTGCGGTTTGAGGCCGCCGTTCAAGATGATGCCCGCCAGCCGCGGAAAGCCTTGTGCCGCATTGGCGTTGACCAGCGACAGCAGCACGTCGGAGCGGTCGGCCGGCGCGATCACGGCCATCGACTCGCTGAGACGTTCCAGGATGTGCTCGACGGTCATGCCGCCGACCATCACGTCGATCGCCTCGCGATCGAGCAGGTCCGCGTCTCCGCTGAACAGTTCCGCGTCGAGCGCGGTGGCCAGCTCGGCCATGGTCGGCGCGAACAGCAGCGGTTCTTCCGGCAGCGCCCATGCGCGGTAGCCGCCCTCGGTCACCGCGTCGACGATCTCGGCGCGCCGGTAGCGGTCGCAGCGATTGGCCACCACGCCGGCGACCGCCGCGTGGGCCTGCGCGATGTCGCCGGCCAGCAGGTCCACCAGGGCCCGCACCTCCGACGGCTCACGGCCGAGCGCCTTGACCACCAGCAGGATCGGCGCCGCCAGGTTCGCGGCGATGCGGGCGTTGTAGCCGAGCTCGGAGGGCGAGGCGACGTCGGTGTAGTCCGAGCCGAGGATCAGCACGTTGTCGCACTGCGCGGCGACCGCGTGGTAGCGCGTGACGATGTCGGCGATCGCCGCGTCGGGGTCGTCGTGGACGTCGTCGTAGGTCACGCCGAGGCAGTCCTCGTACGGCACGTCGACCGAGGTGTACTCGATGAGGAGGTCGACGATCTCGTCGCGCTCGCCGGCGCCGGCCCGCGCGATGGGCCGGAACAGTCCCACCCGGCCTCCGGTCGCGGCCAACTGCACCAGCACGCCCAGCGCCACCGTCGACTTACCCGTGTCCCCCTCGGCCGACGCGATGTAAATGCCGCTCGCCGACTCGATCCCGTTGCCCGTCATGGGTGTCAGCGTATCGTCGCCGAGTCCGAATCCCGGATGACGGCGCGCACCGTGAGATCGGCGATCTGCTCGTCGGTCAGGTGCCCGCGCGGAACCAGCATGCAGGAGTAGGCGATCCGGATCATGAGCTCGATGGCCCCGCGCGGATCCGGGTACAGCAGGGCGGCCTCGTCCTCGCCGATCTCCGGCAGCGTGACGTCGACGATCATGTCGATCAGCGACGGCCCCTTCGCATCCGGGGACAGCACCAACGCGCCGACGATCTCCTCCGGTTCCCGGGTCAACACGTACTGCAGCGCCTCGTGTTGGCGGATGTACCGCAGCGACTCCACTGCCCGCACGTGCACGCGCGTGGCGATGTCCGGCTCGTCGGCGCCCCACTCGCGCACCTTGACCGCGACCAGCGCCAACTCCCGCTGCACGATGGCCGAGACCAGCGCGTCGCGTCCACCGAACATTCGATAGGCCGTCGCCCGGGCGACGCCCGCTTGGCGGGCCACCGACGTGAGGCTGAGGGCCTTGGCTCCGACGCTGGAGATGAGTCCGACGCCGACCTCGATGAGTCGATCTCGATCCATGTCCTAGCGATCGTCGTCGATCACATGCACCGCGGCCTCTTCGGCGGAAGCGCCCGCACCGTCGACCCCGGCGTCGCTGGCCAGCAGCTGCGCATCCACGTCGGCGCCGGTGCCCAGATCCGGTGCCACCAGACGCCCGGCGCGGCGCCCACCCACCTCGTCGCTGGAGGGGAAGTCCGGGTCGCGGTCCTCGGCGTCGTCGGTGAACACGTCCGGCTCCTCCTCGGCCAGCCGTTCGTCGAGCGTCTCGTGCTCCGGATGGTCGGCGGGACGACGGTCCGGCGGCGAGTAGCCGCGGTCCAAGACGTCTTCCAGGTCCTGGTTCTCCAACGTCTCTTCCGGTTGCAGCTGATCGCTCTGGTAGTCCTCGTTGCCGTCCACCAAGTCGTCTGGATCACTCATGGCATCGAGCCTATCGCCCGATCACCGCCGCCACGATTCGTATGCCCGCGGATCCTCGATCGGTTCCAGATGCACGGTCACCACGAGGCCTTCGACGGCGTCCCGCAGGGCCGCCTCGACCACTTCGGCCGCGTCGTGCCCGCGCTGCACCGACCAGGCGCCGGGGACCAGCATGTGCAGCTGCAGGAAGCGCACGGGGCCGGATTCGCGGGTCCGGATGTCGTGGAACTCGACCGGTTCAGGCGCCGAGTCGGCACGGAACTTCTCGAGCACCTCGTCGATACGCGCCAGGTCGTCGTCGCCGAGTGCGGTGTCCATCAGGCCCGCCGTCGACCGCTTGATCAGCAGGTAGCCGACCACCAGGATGTTGATCGCGACGCCGATGGCGATCAGCGGATCCAACGGCAGCCAGCCGGTGAGGGCCACCAGCGCGACGCCGACGACGACGCCCGCGGTAGTCCACACGTCGGTGAGCAGGTGCTTGCCGTCGGCCTCGAGGGTGATGGACCGGTGCCGTCGGCCGGCGCGGATCAACAGCCAGGCGACGACGCCGTTGAACACCGACGCCACCACCGAGATGCCCAGACCGATCCCGATCGATTCGAGTTCGCGCGGATTGAGCAGCCGGTCGACGGCGGTGTAGATGATGACGCCGGCGGCCACGACGATCATCACGCCCTCGATCACCGCCGAGAAGTACTCGCTCTTGGCGTGCCCGAAGTTGTGGTCGTCATCGGCCGGTCGTGCCGCCACTCGCAGCGCGATGAAGGCGACGATCGCCGCGACCAGGTTCACCAGGGATTCGGCGGCGTCCGAGAGCAGGCCCACCGACCCGGTGATCTGCCACGCCGTCGTCTTCAGGGCGATGGTCACCAGCGCGGTCGCGATGCTCAGCAACGCCCAGCGACTGAGGTCCTTGGTCGGCGCCGAATCCATGGCGCTCATCCTGCCATCTCCCGCGCCGCAGGGACCGGTGCGCCGGTTCGTCTCAGATTCCGCCGTCCTCGCCCGCCGCCGACTTATCAGGGGCATGGTGGAGTCATGCTCGACGAGCTGGAGGCCGAAGCCCGGTCAAGCTTCGAAGCCGGTGAGTACGACCACGCCCTCGCGGAGTTCTCTGTGCTCCGCGAAGTACGCGCCCGCCGCGAGGGCCCCTACTCCGTGCCCTACCTGCGCGCGCTGCACGCCAGCGTGCGGTGCATGCGTTTTCTGCAGCTGTGGCAGGACTCGGATCCGCTGTGCCGGGAACTGCACGGCAAGTACGTGCGCACCCACGGCCGCGGCCAGGCCGACACCGTCGACGTCGCCAAGCACTGGGCATGGACGATGCTGCACCTGGGTGCGGTGAGCGCGGCCGTGGCGCTCTACGTGCGGACCGCCGACGCACTGTGGGACTCCGACATCTCCACCGCCCGCCGACTGCTCGGCGCGGCCGCGGTGAACTCCGGGCCGGCGGTCGATCCGCTGGCCGGGCTCACCCTGACCCACACCACCGAACTCACCGAGTCGCTGGCCGACCTGCGCCGCCTGCTCCCCAATGACGCCGGCGCCGCCCCCGCGAGTGATTTCGACGGGGCGACGCCGGGCTGACGTACGGGGTGGACCTGCGGGTCAGTCGATGATCGGACCGGGCGCCGGCGCGAGGGGCACCTTGCGGGGCAACGACACCAGCGTGACGATGCTGACCACGATCAGCAGCAGGCCGAGGAGCCAGGCGAGCGTGGTGAGCGTGGCGCCCGGGGCCAGGAAGAGCATGGCGATACCGGCGAGCACCGAGATCACGCCGCCGACGATGACCAGCCACCGCGGCGCGACCGCGATGCCGGCGCGAGCACCGAAGATGTCCTGGAAGCCGCCGAAGATCCAGCCGATGCCGATGAAGACCGCCAGCATCCACCAGGCGTCGGCCGGGCTGATGATCGCGATCACGCCGCAGAAGACCATGGCCAGCCCCAGCGCCAACATCAGCAGGCGCAGACCGAAGCTCAGGCCCACCGAGGCGAACGAGTAGAACAGCCGGAACAGGCCGGCCGTCACCAGTGCGATACCGAACAGCAGGCCCGCGACGAAGACGCTCACGCCCGGCCACACCATCATCAGCACGCCGAGGACGATGCCCACCACGGCCGAGAAAAGGATGCCGGATCGAACCGCGTTGACGGCCTCCGCGGGCACCGCGGGCCCACTGGGGTGGAGTTCAGAAGTGGTCATGGACACAGCGTAGCCTCACGCCATGGTTGATTCTGCATTCTTCACTCGCGACAACAAGGGTCGCTTTATCCCCACGCCGATGGCGTACAGCCTGTGGGGACCCGATGCACTCAACGGTCCGGCCGTCTGCGCCGTCGCCGCCTACGCGGTGGAGACCGATCACGGTCGCGAGGGCTGGCGCCCGGCCCGCTTCACCATCGAACTGTTCAAGAGCGCGCGGCGGCTGCCGACCACGGTCCGCACCTACGTGCAGCGCTCCGGCGGTCGCATCCTGGTCGCCGGTTTCGACGTGCTCCAGCACGACGACGAGACCGAGATCCTCGTCGCCAAGGGCGTCACCGTCTTCCTCGTCGAAGGCGTCGACCCGCCGGGCGCCCGCTGGTCGCGGCCGGACGGCGAACGCACCTTCTTCCCGCCGGACGTCCCCGAGGACGACGACGATCCCCGCTTCGGCGGGCCGGACGGATGGTCCACCAGCATGGAGGGTCAGCAGGAGGCGCACCGGCACCGCCTGTGGTCCAAGGCGCTGCCGCTGGTGCCCGACGCCGACCTCACGCCGTTCCAGCGCGCGGTGATCACCGCCGAGTCGACCAGCCTGATGACCAACTGGGGCGAGGGCGGCATCGGATTCATCAACTGCGACCTGACCGTGGCGCTGGCCCGGCTCCCCGAGGGTCTGCGCGTAGGCGTGGAGGCCGACACGCATCTGTCCGCCGACGGCATCGCGGTGGGCACCGCGACGCTGTACGACCGGCGCGGGGCCATCGGCACCGGCACCGTGACCGCGGTGGAGAACGCCCGCGCGATGATCGATTTCACCCGCACCCCGCGCACGCACCTCTGGTCGACGTAGCCGTCGCGGCCCCGCCGGCCGCGGTCAGGCGGTCGGCGCGGGGCTCTGCGGCGGATTCGGGCTCGACGGCGAGACGGGTTCGGCCGCTGCGGCCGGCAGCGGGGCCGGCCCCTCCTGCAGGGCCTGATCCACCGCTTCGACGCGTTCGAGTTCCTCCTCGGCGGCGCGTCGACGGTTGCGCGGCTGAATGTAACGGCGATCCACCAGGCTCACCGTGCCCACCACGAGTGCCGCCAGGAGCCAGCCGAGCAGGATGTCGAAGACGTAGTGCTCGGCGGTGTACACCAGGGCGAAGGCCATCACCAGGGCGTACCCGGTGAACAGGGTTCGTCCGAGCGCCTTGGTCCGCGGCCACATGAACAGCGCCAGCATCATGGTCAGCCCCGCGTGCAGCGACGGGATGGCCGCCACCAGGTTCGACTGGCCCTGACCGCCCTTGATCAGCTTGCTCGCCGCTTCCACGCGGATCACGTGCCAGCCGCGCGTGGAGATCCGTTCCACGTACGGCGCCGCCCCCTCGTTGGTCGGCTCCACCTGGCCCAGCAGATTGTCGGGCACCGCGCCCTCGGGCAGGTACATGCAGTCCGGATCGTGCGGATAGTCGGCCACCTGGGCCGCGGTGCACTTGGCGGCCGCCCACGGCGGTGCCGCCGGCACCAGGGTGTAGCCGATCAACCCGATGAAGCTGGTGGCGATGAAGCACGCGGCGAACCGCCGCCAGGTCGCCCGGTTGCGCACCCACAGCACCGCCGCGGTCGCGTACGGGACGATGAAGTACGACATGTAGACGACGCTGACGATCACCTCCCACCAGGGCGGCTCCACGAACTTGATGTGCGACTGCAGCCACACCGTGGGATTGACTCCGAAGAGCCAGAAGTCTGCGTCGGCGGCGAGCTTCCAGTGCGTCGGCATGTCCAGCCAGACGGCGATGTTGCGCGTCCAGTCGTACAGCATCAGGATCAGCACGAACGGCAGCCAGTCGATGATCACCGTGATCGCGCGACGCCGGCCGACGGTGGCCGCGGCCATGCCGAAGGCCAAGTAGAGGATCAGTCGGGTGCGGTCGAAGGCGACGCCGTTGATCGCGATCTCGAAGCCGAGCGCCACCGCCCACACCAGCAGAAGCGAGCGCCGAACCCAGGTGAGGTCCCGGCCCTTCTCTACGACGACTTCGACCGGTGCCTCGGTCGCGACCTCGCGACCATCGGGCTCCGTCGCGACCTCGCGACCCTCGGGTTCGGTCACGACCTCGTGTTCCGTCGCGACTCCGCAGTCGTCGGGCTCGGTCTCACCGGTCGGCGACGCCGAACTGTTCACACTCACGTCAACTGCTCCTCGGCATACGGCAACCGCGTCAGACTACAGGCCCCGCGCCGCCGATCGTCGCCGCGAGCGCCCCGCCGCCTGGCCTATCGTGGACTCATGCGACTCGGAGCCCACCTGCGCCAGGACGAGAACCCGATCACCACGGCCGAGGAACTCGGTGTCGACATCTTCCAGATGTTCGTCACCGATCCCCAGAAGTGGAACAAGCCGGCGCCCCATCCGCACGCCGAGCAGATCCGGAACTCCCCGATCGACGTGGTGGTGCATTCGAGCTACCAGATCAATGTCGCCAGCCTGAACAACCGGCTCCGCATGCCCTCGCGCAAGGCGGTCGAGCAGCAGGCCGCGGCGGCGGCCGAGCTGGGCGCAATCGGACTGGTGGTGCACGGCGGCCACCTGCGCGACGGCGAGGACGCGCAGGAGGGTTTCGACAACTGGCGCAAGCTGTTCGAGCGACAGCAGGACAAGGGCGGCTTCGGCGTACCCATCCTGATCGAGAACACCGCCGGCGGCGATCACGCGATGGCGCGCACGCTCGAATCGATCGAGCGACTGTGGGATGCCGTCGGCGACTTCGATCAGGCCGGATTCTGCCTGGACACCTGCCACGCGTGGGCCGGCGGCGAGGAGTTGGTCGGCCTGGTGGAGCGCATCAAGGCGATCACCGGGCGCATCGATCTGGTGCATCTGAACAACTCGCGCGACGAATTCGACTCCGGCCGGGACCGGCACGCCAACCTGGAGTCGGGCCACATCGCCGCCGACGTCCTGGCCGAGCTGATGGCCCAGGCGAACGCGCCCACCATCCTGGAGACCCCCGCCGACGGCGTTCCGGCCGATCTCGCCTACTTGCGCGAACTCTAAGCCTGCTTGCAATTGTAAGCACTGACACATTCCTACCGGTTGTCCGGAGGCATACGGTTCGGTAGTCTGTCCAGTGTTACCGGCAAGTAACTTGTCTGTTCAGCCCTCCGTGACGTACTTGAGATTGGAAGATCATGGGCCACTACAAGTCCAACCTTCGCGACCTGCACTTCAACCTCTTCGAGATGTACCAGCTCGACCAGGTGCTGGAGTCCGGCGAGTTCGGCGACCTCGATCACGAGACCGCCGTCGACATGCTGCGTGAGGTTCGCACCCTCGCCGAGGGACCGATCGCCGAGTCCTTCGCCGACGCGGACCGCAATCCCCCGGTCTTCGATCCGGCCGACCACTCGGTCACCATCCCCGAAAGCTTCAAGAAGTCGTACAACGCCTTCATCGACGCGGGCTGGGACAAGGTCGGCGTCGACGAGGAGCTGGGCGGCCTGCCCGCACCGCGCTCGCTGTACTGGGCCCTCGGCGAGATGATTCTCGGCGCGAACCCGCCCGTGTTCATGTACGCGGCCGGCGCCGGTTTCTCGAACATCTTCTACGACAACGGCACCGACGAGCAGAAGAAGTGGGCCGCGATCTGCGCCGAGCGCGGCTGGGGCGCCACCATGGTCCTCACCGAGCCGGACGCCGGCTCCGACGTGGGCGCCGGCACCACCAAGGCCATCAAGCAGGAAGACGGCACCTGGCACATCGAGGGCGTAAAGCGCTTCATCACCTCGGCCGACCAGGACATGACCGAGAACATCTTCCACCTGGTGCTGGCCCGCCCCGAGGGCGCCGGACCGGGCACCAAGGGCCTGTCACTGTTCTTCGTCCCCAAGATCCACTTCGACCACGAGACCGGTGAACTGGGCGAGCGCAACGGCGCCTTCGTCACCAACGTCGAGCACAAGATGGGCATCAAGGCCTCCAGCACCTGCGAGGTCACCTTCGGTCAGCACGGCATCCCCGCCAAGGGCTGGCTCGTCGGCGAGGTCCACTCGGGCATTGCCCAGATGTTCGACGTGATCGAGCACGCTCGCATGATGGTCGGCACCAAGGCCATCGCGACCCTGTCGACCGGCTACCTCAACGCACTCGACTACGCCAAGCAGCGTGTCCAGGGCGCCGATCTGACGCAGATGACCGACAAGGCCGCCCCGCGCGTCACCATCACCCATCACCCGGACGTGCGTCGCGCACTGCTGACCCAGAAGGCGTACGCCGAGGGCCTGCGCGCCGTGTACCTGTACACCGCATCGCACCAGGACACCGTCGCGGCGAACATCGTCTCGGGTGCGGACGCCGAGATGGCGTACAAGGTCAACGACCTGCTGCTGCCGATCGTGAAGGGCGTCGGCTCCGAGCGCGCCTACGAGAAGCTCACCGAGTCGCTGCAGACCCTGGGCGGCTCCGGCTTCCTGCAGGACTACCCGCTCGAGCAGTACATCCGCGACTCGAAGATCGACTCGCTGTACGAGGGCACCACCGCCATCCAGGCGCAGGACTTCTTCTTCCGCAAGATCATCCGCGACAAGGGCCAGGCTCTGGGCCACGTCGCCGGTCAGATCAACGCCACCATCGAGGCGGCCGTGGACGAGCGTCTGAGCGCCGAGTACGCGCTGCTCAAGACCGCACTGGAGGACATCCAGGGCATGGCCGCGACCCTCACCGGCTGGCTGATGGCCGCGCAGGAGGATTCGAAGCAGCTGTACAAGGTCGGCACCGGTTCGGTCCGCTTCCTGATGGCCGTCGGCGATCTGATGATCGGGTGGCTGCTGCTGCGTCAGGCCGAGGTGGCCCTCAAGGCCCTCGACGCCGGCGCTGCGGGCGACGACAAGCCGTTCTACGAGGGCAAGGTCGCCTCGGCCACCTTCTTCGCCAAGAACATGCTGCCGCTGCTGACCGCCATCCGCGGCACCGTGGAGAACGTCGACAACGACCTCATGGAGCTCGACGAAGCCGCCTTCTGATCGCTTCGCTCTGATTCGAGCGAATCGACACCTTGCCACAGGCCCCGCCGGAGAATCCGGCGGGGCCTGTGGCATCGGAACTCACGCTCGACGACGGCGCCGACCGACCCCGAGGTACGACGACGGCACTGTGACGCCCCACGACGGGAATATGACGCCGTAGACCGCTGTGTTGCCGTCGTCGAACCGGCGATGAGGCGAACCGGCGGAGTGAGCTGTCGAGGTCACGCAGCGGCCCAGCCGGATTCCGGTGGGGCTCAGTGCATCCCCGACACAGGCGCTCTCCGACGGTCGGCTAGGGTCCCGAGAATGACCGGTATCGACCCAGCGCCGCGACCCCGGCACGTCCATCCGCAGCGCTGGTCGTTCGTGCTTCTCCTCGCGCTGCTGGCACTGGCCCTGGGCACCTCCGCGCTGCCCTCCCCGCTGTATCCGATCTACGCCGCGCAATGGGATTTCGGACCCCTGACCACCACCGTGATCTTCGCGGTCTACTCGGTAGGCGCGCTCGGCGCAGCCCTCACCGTGGGGCCGATCTCCGATGCGGTGGGCCGCAAACCCGTGCTGGTCACCGCGCTGGCGACGATCCTCGTGGGCCTGGTGATCTTCCTGTTCGCCACCGATTTGTGGCAGCTCCTGCTGGCCCGCTTCCTGCACGGCGCCGCGATCGGCGCGACCATCGTGGTCTCCGGCGCCGCCCTGCTGGACGTCCGCCCGCACGACGGCGCGCGCAACGGCGCGGTGAGCGGGGCCGCGCTCAACGCCGGCATCGCGCTGACGGTGCTCGGGGCCGCCGCGGCCGCGCAGTGGTCGTCGGTGCCACTGCGCCTGCCGTACGCGATCATGCTGGTCATCGTGATCGGCTTGCTGGCCGCCACCATCGCCCTGGTGGAGCCGCACACCGGGCGCACCGGAGCCAAGATCCGGCTCACCGCGCCGTCGGTGCCGTCGGAGATCCGCGCCGACTTCTGGTTCGCCGGGATCGGCATTCTCACCGCGTGGTCGGTGCTGGGCGTCTTCCTCAGCCTCTACCCCGCCCTGGCGCAGAACACGACGGGCCAGACCTCGGTGCTCTTCGTCGGCAGCGTCATCGCGGTGATGGCCGCGGCGGCCGCGGCCGCGCAGTTCCTCGGCGGCCGATTCGCCCCGCGCCCCACCGCCATCGTCGGCGACCTGGGCATGATCGTCGCGCTGATGGGCGCGATCCTCGCGGTGCGCAGCGGCTCGACGGTCGCGATCGTCGTCGACGCCCTGGTCCTGGGCGCGGTCTTCGGCCTGGCCTTCGGCGGATCGCTGCGCTACCTGAGCGAAGTGACGCCCGCCGACGCCCGCGGGCGGGTGATGAGCGCCTACTACCTGCTCGGTTACCTGGCGATGGGTGTGCCCACGGTGATCGCCGGCGCCCTGGCCACCCGCTACGGCACCGCCGCGGTGTTCCCGTGGTTCGCCGCGGCCGTGGCGCTGGCGTGCTTGGGGGCGGCCCTGCTCGGCCTGTTCGGCCAGCGCCCGCATCCGATCGACGAGCGCCCCGTACAGCTCTGAGACGGCCCCGCGCTCAGCCGTCGACGCCCAGTTCCACCAGCAGTTCGGCGGAGATCCGCTCCAGATCGGCGCGGACGGTCGACGGTTCGACCTCCGGCGGCACCAGCACCTCCAGCCGCGCCTCGAACAGCGGGCCGCCGGCCATCGGCGCTTCGCGGGTGGCGGTCGTCATCTTCTCGATGGTCACCCCGCTCGCACTCAACGCGGCGGCCACCGCGGCCACGATTCCCGGGCGATCGTTGCCGAGGACGCCGATCGACAGGGCCGTCCACGTGTCCTCGCGCGCCGCGACGGGGTTGGCGTCGTGCACGGCCACTTCCAGCAACCCGTCCAGGCCGGTGACGGCGGCCACCAGGGCGTCCGCGTCGTCCGCGGCGACCGAGACCGCGACGATCCCGGCGAACTTGCCGTCCAGGTGGGCCAGCTGACTGCGCTCCCAGTTCCCGCCCCGCGCGGCCACCGCGTCGGCCAGCGCCGACACCAGCCCCGGTCGGTCATCACCGATCAACGACAGCACCAGATTCCGCATGCCCGCAGCGTAACCGACCGCGCCGGGCCGCAGAGCGAAAAGGCCCGGCCGCCCCNTCGGTGGCATCCGGATGCCGCCGTCGACGCGGATCACTTCGGCGTTCATGTACGAGTTGGTGATCAGTTCCTCGACCATGGAGGCCAGCTCGTCGGGCACGCCGAGACGCTTCGGGAACAGCACGCTCTCGCCCAGCTTGGCCTTGAAGGCCTCCGACTCGGGGCCCTCGCCGTAGATCGGCGTGTCGATCAGGCCCGGGGCGATGGTGTTCAGGCGCACGCCCACCGCGGACAGGTCACGAGCCACCGGCAGGGTCATGCCAACGACGCCGCCCTTGGACGACGAGTAGGCGGCCTGACCGATCTGGCCGTCGAACGCGGCGACCGAAGCCAGGTTGACGATCGCGCCGCGGTCGTTGTCCGGGCCCGGCTCGTTCTTGCTCATCGCGGTGGCGGCCAGACGGGTCACGTCGAAGGTGCCGATCAGGTTGATGCCGATGACCTTCTTGTACAGGTCCAGGTTGTGGGCCGACGCGAACTCGCCGTCGCGGCCGATGGTGCGCTGAGCCCAGCCGACACCGGCCGAGTTGACCACGGCCTTGAGCGGGCCGAGTTCGACGGCCTTCTCGATGGCCGCGATGATCTGGTCGGTGTTGGTCACGTCGACCTCGACGAACACGCCGCCGATCTCCTTGGCCAGGGCCTGGCCCTCTTCGGCCTTCAGGTCGGCGATGACGACCTTGGCGCCACGGGCGGCCAGGCGGCGGGCGGCGGCCGCACCGATGCCCGACGAACCGCCGGTGACGATTGCACTTGCTCCATTGATGTCCATAACGGCGAGCATATCGTCGGGCTCATCCGCAGCGAACGATAGGCTCCGGATCATATTTGACGGTGCGCGTGGTTCGGGACACCTCGGCCCCGGTGCGGGCGTCCCGAACCACGCGCGTGTTGGACGCGGTGAAACCCGGCGAACCGCTGCTGGGCAGGCAATTGTCGCCGGCCGGGAGCACCAGGCTCTCCGGGCTGGTCGGGTTGGTCCGCGGTCCGGTGAACGACTCCACCTCGAACTGCTTGGTCCCCCACAGCCGCACGGTGATCGACGACCCCGACCAGGCGGTCTCGATCAGGATGCCGCTCTTGCTCGTGTTCCGGAACTGCAGGTCGATGAGGCCCTCGAAGACGGTCGCTTCGCGCGCCTCCGGATACCGCGAGATGTAGTAGGCGTGCTCGGTGTGGGTCACGTCCTGGAGACCGGCGAAGTACGCGGCGTTGTAGAGGGTGGTGGCGAACTGCGAGATACCGCCGCCGACGGCCTTGGAGGCGTGTCCGTTGTCGATGATCGTCGAGGTGACGTACCCCTGCGCGGTGCCGCGGGGGCCGGTGTGGCCATTGAGGGAGAAGACCTCGCCGGGCAGCACCACGGCTCCGTCGACCTCTTGGGCCACGAGGCGGATGTTCTCGCCGGAGGCGCCGCTGAAGCCGCCGGTGGTGAACTCGGCGACCACCTCGCGCACCCCGAGGCCGCGGGCCTTCGCGGTGGAGATCTTGGGTCGCTGCGTGGTGTAGACCACCTTGGCGGTGCGGCCGGACTCCACCGTGGCGGCGGCCAGCGCGTCGGCGGTGGCCGGCGTGTCCACCTTGGCGCCGTCGCGGGCCGGCACGACGCGGGGCGTGCCTCCGGAGATCCGGAAGGAGGCGTTCACCGGCGCCGACTCCGTCGCGGTCAGAGCCTTGCCGAGCACGCCCTTGAGGCTGCGCTGGCTGATCGACGGGACGAGACCGCCCTGTCCGTCGGGCACGAAGGTCACCAGGGCGCCGAGTTGGGCGGGGGTGACGGTGATCGTCTCGCCGTCACCGCGCAGGCGGATCGACGACGCGGTGACCTGACGCGCCGGTCCGTCGAGGGTGGCCTGCACCGTGTCGGCCGACACCGTCGGATCGAAGGGCTCCATGGCCAACGAGATCCGGTCGCCGCCGAGCCACTCCCGGGTCAGCGTCTGCTGTGCCGCCTCCCGGTCGATGCGCAGACCGGCCGACGGCAGGTCCGGGACCGGTGTGGTGCCGTCGAAATGCACGCCGCCCTCGACGGCGGCGCGTTCGAGCACCTTGCGTTGGGCGTCCAGCTCCTCGTTGAACGCGGCCTGGTCGATGTGCACCACCGGCGCCACCTGGTGCGACACCCCGAGCATGCCCAGCACGCGATCCCAGGGGTTCCGCGGCTGCTCCAGCAGACGCTGCAGCGTCGCGTCGGCGTCGAAGGTCAGGCCCAGGGCGGCCGGATCGACGGTGGCCTGACCGGAATCGGTGTGCACCACGATCGGCGAGGCCGCCGACACCGACAGCTTCTCGAGCGCGGTACGCGCCTGATCCGGGGACAGGTCCCCCAGGTCGAATTCGGCGATCTGCGCGCCGCGCGCGGTGCGATCCTGCGACTTGGCCATGTCGATGGCGAGGACGATGGCGCCGAGGAGCACGGCGGCCAGCAGGCCGCGCAGCCACCAGGCACGCGTCGAAGTCGCACGGCGCCGCGAGCGCCGATCTTGTCCAGGAATCACAACGGAATCGATCTTAGGCAAAAAATAAGACTCCAGCCGTACTGCCAGGTCGGGGGTCAGGCACTACGGCCGGAGCTACCACGTATATAGCCGTGGCCGAATGGGACGTTACACAGTCGAGGAAAGAATTTTAAAATTCCTCGTCACCGCAGGTCAGCCCTCGATAATCGCGGTCACACCCTGGCCGCCGGCCGCGCAGATGGACACCAGGGCCCGTCCGCCGCCGTTCTCGGCGATCATCTTGGCCGCCTGCGCGACGATCCGCCCGCCGGTGGCTGCGAACGGGTGACCGGCCGCCAGCGACGAGCCGCGCACGTTCAGCTTGCTGCGATCGATGGCGCCCAGCGGCTTGGCCAGGCCGAGACGCTCGGTGCAGTACTCCTCGGATTCCCAGGCGGCCAGCGTGGACAGCACCACCGAGGCGAACGCCTCGTGGATCTCGTAGAAGTCGAAGTCCTGCAGGGTCAGGCCGTTGCGCTCGAGCAGACGCGGGACCGCGTAGGTCGGGGCCATCAGCAGTCCGTCCGGGCCGTTGACGTAGTCGACGGCCGCGGTCTCGGTGTCCACCAGGTAGGCCTGCACCGGCAGGCTCTTCGCGGCGGCCCACTCGTCGCTGGCCAGCAGCACCGCGGAGGCGCCGTCGGTGAGCGGGGTGGAGTTGCCCGCGGTCATGGTGGCATCGCCGAGGGAGACGCCGAAGACCGGCTTGAGCTTGGCCAGCTTCTCCACCGAGCTGTCGGCGCGGAGGTTCTCGTCGCGGGTCAGACCGAGGAACGGGGTGATCAGGTCGTCGAAGAAGCCCTCGTCGTACGACTTGGCCATGTTCTGGTGGCTGGCGGCGGCGAGCGCGTCCTGGTCCGCCCGACCGATGCCGAACTCCTTGGCGGTGATCGCGGCGTGGTCGCCCATGGACAGGCCGGTGCGCGGTTCGCCGTTCTGCGGGATCTCGATGCCCAGCTTGGTCACCAGCGCCAGCGCCGCCTTGATGCGGTCCGGGGTGGTGCGGGCCCGGTTCACCTCGAGCATCTGTCGACGCATGTCCTCCGAGACGCCGATGGGGGCGTCGGAGGTGGTGTCGGTGCCGCCGCCGATGCCCACGTCGTAGCGGCCGCGGGCGATACCGTCGGCCACCGCGCTGATGGCCTGCAGGCCGGTGCCGCAGGCCTGCTGGATGTCGAAGGCCGGGGTGTAGGGCGAGAGCGACGTACCGAGCACGCACTCGCGCACCAGGTTGAAGTCGCGGGAGTGCTTGAGCACCGCACCGCCGGCCACCATGCCCAGCTGCTCACCCTGCAGGTTGAAGCGGCTGATCAGACCCTGAAGGGCCGCGGTGAACATCTCCTGGTTGCTAGCCTTGGCGTAGGCGCGGTCCTGCCGAGCGAACGGGATGCGGTTGCCACCGAGGATGGCTACCGGACGATCTTGCTTGGTCTCCGGCTTGCGAGGGGTGTACGAGGCCACGGGCATCTCCTGAACTCTACGTTTCTGCGGTTACCTGTATTCTTACTATTGAGTAAGTTCGTTGTCGACCCCGGCACCAGATCCATACACGCAGAAGGAGCACTGTTATGGCAGGCAGCACCGACCTCTATTCGTCGTTCGTCAACTCGGGACCGGGCGCCTTCCTGGCCAGCAAGGTCGGCCTTCCGCAGCCGCCTAAGCTGCGCCGATACTCCCCGTCCCAGCCCCCGCTGGGCGGCCCCGTCCTGCTCGGCGGCTTCGGCCGCCTGGTGGAGCCGGTGCGCGAGATCCTGAGCGCCGGCGACGACTACGACATCGTGGTGAACAACACGTCCGGCCGCAGCGCCGACAAGCTGGGTGCCGCGGTCTTCGACGCGACCGGCATCAGCGACGCCGCTTCGCTCGAGCAGCTCTTCGAGTTCTTCACCCCGGTCATGCGCTCGCTGGGCAACTCCGCCCGCGTCGTCGTCCTGGGCACCACCCCGGAGCTGGCCGCTTCGCCCGACGAGCAGGTCGCTCAGCGCGCGCTGGAGGGCTTCACCCGTTCGGTGGCCAAGGAACTGCGCGACGGCGCGACCGCACAGCTGGTCTACGTGCACCCCAAGGCCAAGGCCGGCGCGGGCGCCCTCGAGTCCACCCTGCGCTTCCTGCTGTCGGGCAAGTCGGCCTACGTCGACGCCCAGGTGATCCGCGTCGGCGCCGAGGCCGCCGCGACCGTCGCCGACTGGGACAAGCCGCTGGCCGGCAAGGTCGCCCTGGTCACCGGTGCCGCTCGCGGTATCGGCGCCACCATCGCCGAGGTCCTGGCCCGCGACGGCGCCCACGTGATCGCCGCCGACATCCCGGCCGCCGGCGAGGCGCTCAGCGAGACCGCCAACAAGATCGGCGGCACCGCGCTGCCGCTCGACGTCACCGCCGAGGACGCCGGCGCCAAGATCGCCGAGCACGTCCTGACCCGGCACGACGGCCTGGACATCATCGTCAACAACGCCGGCATCACCCGCGACAAGCTGCTGGCCAACATGGACGCCGGCCGCTGGAACTCGGTGATCGGGGTCAACCTGATCGCCCCGCAGACGCTGGTCAACGAGCTGGTGGCGCGCAAGGCGCTGCGCTCGGGCGGCGCCGTGATCGACGTCTCGTCGATCGCCGGTATCGCGGGCAACCGCGGCCAGACCAACTACGGCGCCTCCAAGGCCGGCGTGATCGGCGTGGTCGACGCCTACGCCCCGGTCCTGGCCAAGAGCGGCATCACCATCAACGCCGTCGCACCGGGCTTCATCGAGACCGCGATGACCGCCGCCATTCCGCTGGCCACCCGCGAGGTGGGTCGCCGGATGAACGCACTGCAGCAGGGCGGCCAGACCATCGACGTGGCCGAGACCGTCGCCTACTTCGCCAACCCCGCCAGCAACGCGGTGACCGGCAACGTCGTCCGGGTCTGCGGCCAGAGCCTGCTGGGTGCGTGATGAGTAGACCCGTCACCCTGCCTGCGATGCCCTCGGCGGCGACGCAGTACCCGAAGGCGGTCGGCGCCCTGCTGCCCGTCTTCGGCAAGCCCAGCCGCGTGTCCCCGGACGCGACCGTCCCGGACACCGTGCTGCGGGTGGAGAACATCCGGGTGGACCGGGATCGCCTGCTGGACTACTGCCACACCACCGGCTGCCAGTACGGTGCCGAGCTGCCGCTGACCTACCTGTTCGTCCTGCAGTTCCCGCTGGCGATGGAGCTGATGGTGGCGGGCGGCTTCCCGTTCGCCGCGGTCGGCGCCGTGCACGCGGAGAACCGCATCGAGCGGATGCGGGCGATCGGCGTCGACGAGCCGCTGACCATCACCACGCATGCGGAGAACCTGCGCGAACACCGCAAGGGTCTGCTGATCGACGTGATCTCCGAGTTCTTCGTGGGTCGCGAACTGGTGGCCGTGCAGACCGGCACGTTCCTCAAGCAGCAGCGCACCAGCCTGTCGGACACCCCGCGGGGCCCGGCGCCCAAGGAGACCACCCCGCCGCCGCCGGATCGGATTCTCACCGTGCACCTGCCGCTGATCCGCAAGTACGCGGCCGCGGCCGGCGACCGCAATCCGATTCACATGGCCGACCTGTCGGCCAAGATGTTCGGATTCCCCAAGGCCATCGCCCACGGCATGTGGAGCGCGGCCACCGCGATCTCCAACGTCGAGGCGCAGCTGCCCGACGCCGTGGTCTACAACGTGCGCTTCGGCAAGCCGATCCTGCTGCCGGCCAAGGTGAACCTGTACACCGAGAAGTCCGGCGACGGCTACACGGTGTCGATCCTCAACCGCCGCAAGGGCTATCCGCACCTGACCGGCACGCTCACCCCGCGTACCTGACCCCCATGTCGCGACCCGTCCCGTATCTCGCCCGCGCTGCAGCAAAGGCGACGTACGGGACCGGTCGCGACACGACTTCCAGAGGGGGTTGAGTGGGGCGGGCGGGTTAGGTGCCGACGCCCTTGAGGCCGCGCCAGGTGATGCCCAGCAGTAGATCGGTGGCCGCGTCGATGGAGACATCGCCTTCGGAGACCCGGTCGGCGACCGCCTCGGCCGCACCGACCAGCGCCACCGCGGTGAGTTCGAAATCGGTGTCCGACGCACCCTCGACGGTGGTGCCCTGCCGGATCAGCGCCGTGATCATCTCGGTGATCTCCGCGCGGGCCTTGGTGACCACGTCGGAGAAGCCCGCGCTGCCACTGGCCACGCGATAGAGCACCCGCCACGACGCTGCGTTCTCGTGCACGTACCGCAGGAACTCGCGCACCAGAATGCGCGCCTGTTCACGCTGCCGCAGGCTCGGATCGAAGCCTGCGCTCATCACGTCGATGAACCGGCCGGATTCGCGCGTGATGCACGCGGAGAACAGTTCGTCCTTGGACCCGTAGTAGAGGTACAACATGGGCTTGGAGATCTGCGCTCGTGCCGCGATCGCGTCCATCGAGGTGTCGGTGTAGCCGCTTTCGGCGAACTCGGCGATCGCCGCATCGAGCATCTGCTGCTCTCGTACAGCGCGAGGCAAGCGCTTCGTTCCGGCCATAAGCCTCAAATTACCATCGAGTAAGTTCCGCGCGTAGCCGCCTCAGCAGGACAACACACCTTTGGCCCGCAGGATCCGCACCACCGACGCATCGATCCGGCCTCGGTCGAGCTTGCCGTCGGCGACGGCCTTCTCCAGCGTGTTCAGCACCGTGGGCACCTGATCGGTGGCCAGCCACAGGCCGATGTCCGATCCCGCCTGGAACGCCCGCAGCACCGCCTGATCGATCGAGTACTTGTCTGTGATGGCCTTCATCCCGGACAGGTCGTCGGAGAAGATCACGCCGCCGAAGGCCGGACCGTCGTAGCCCTTGCCGGTGCGCAGCATGCCGATCGCGCGGGGGCTGATGCTGGCCGGGGTGTCCGCGGCGGTCAGCCCGGGCACGATCAGGTGGCCCACCATCACGCCCGCGGTGCCCGGGTCGCGCAGCAACGTCCGGTAGGGCACCAGGTCGCTCGTGCGCAGCTGCGCCAGCGGCGGCGTGGTGACCGCGCCGGTGTGCGTGTCGCCGGAACCGCTGCCGTGGCCGGGGAAGTGCTTGTACACCGGCATCACCCCCGCCTCGGCCAGACCCTGTGCGAAGGCGCCCGCGTACTCGGTCACCGTCTGCGGATCGTCGGAGTAGGAGCGGTCGCCGATCACGTCGCCGTCGGCCTCGTCGGAGACGTCGACGACGGGCGCGAAGTCGACGGTGATGCCCAGTCGCGCCATCTTCTTCCCGGCGGTCCGCGCCTGCGCGCGCACCTGCGCCGGGGTGGCCCCGCTCTCCCGCACCGACCGCGCCGACGGCAGGTCCACGCCGATCGACTTGAGCCGGGACACCCGTCCGCCCTCCTGGTCGACGGTCACCATCAGGGGAATGTCCTGGGCCTTGGACAGCTTCGCCGCCGCGCCGTCGGAGAGGATCGTCAGGTCGGTCCAACTGCCGACGAAGATGCCGCCGATCTGTTCGGCCGCGACCACGGCCTTCGCGTCGGCGGTGCCGGTGACGCCCACCACGAGCCGCTGTGCCAGCTTCTGCCGCAGGGTGAGCGCGGCCAGTTCCGCGCTGCCGCACCGGGCCGGAGCGGGCGCGGCCGAGGAAGAGGAGGAAGCCGCGGCCGAGGGCGCCGCGGAACTGGTCTCCGACGCGGCGATCGTGGCCTCGCCGCCGGTGGACGCGCAGCCGGTGACCAGCATGAGGCACGCGGTCAGCGCGATCGGACGAAGGACGTTCCGCATGGCGCAATGGTAACTTGGATCCCATGGTGCGAGACCGACTGATCTACGGAGCCGTGGCCGCCGCCGCCGGCGCGATCGTCGGTGTGGGTGCGGTCTTCCTCAGCGGCACGCTCGCGGCCGAGAACTCACCCTCCACCGATGTGAACAGTTTCAATGCGAACGACGGCTTCCTGCAGGGTTCGGTCCAGTACGGCACACGCGGCGGAGACGACGGCACCCAGTGAGTGCGGCCGCCGGCTGACTCGACGGGACATCGCCCTCGTCACCGCGGCAGCACTTCTCTTCTCGTTCTGGCAGGCTCCCGGCCGCATCGCGCCGGACACCAAACTCGATCTGACCGCCGACCCGGTGGGTTTCCTGTTGCGCGCCGCGCACCTGTGGTCGCCCGAGGCCCCGATGGGGCAGATCCAGAATCAGGCCTACGGATACTTCTTCCCGCACGGGGCGTTCTTCGCACTCGGTGATCTCGCGGGGCTGCCCGGCTGGGTCACCCAGCGGCTGTGGTGGGCACTGCTGCTGACGGTCGGCGTCGTGGGCCTGGTCCGGCTGGCCGAGGCTCTGCGCATCGGATCGTTCGCGTCGCGGCTGTTGGCCGGGGCGCTGTTCGCCACGTCCCCGCGCGTGCTGACCACCCTCGGTTCCATCTCCTCGGAGACGCTGCCGCTGATGCTGGCGCCGTGGGTGCTGGTGCCGATGGTGCGGGCCCTCGACACCGCGACCGCCGACCCGCGCCCCCTGTGGCAGGCGGCCCTGCGCTCGGCGTCCGCGGTGGCCCTGATGGGCGCGGTCAACGCGGTCGCCACCGCCGCGGCGGCCGCGGTCGCCGGACTGTGGTGGGCCTTCGGACTGCTCCGCGCCCGCGGCGCGGACCTGCGCCGCAGCCTCGTCTTCGGCGCGTGGTGGGCGTTCGGGCTGGCGCTGGCGTGCCTGTGGTGGCTGGTGCCGCTGCTGCTGCTCTCCCGGCTCTCGCCGCCGTTCCTGGACTTCATCGAATCGGCGCGGGTCACCACCGAGTGGTCCTCGCTCACCGAGGTGCTGCGCGGCACCAGTTCGTGGACGCCATTCGTCTCCGGCGAGCGCGCGGCCGGCGCCGTCCTGGTGTCCGAACCGGCGGCCGTGCTCGCCACCGGCCTGCTGGCGGCCGCCGGCCTGGCCGGGCTGGCCATGTCGCGGATGCCGTGGCGGCGCACCCTGATCGGACTCCTGGTGGTCGGCCTGCTGATCATGTGCCTGGGCTATCCGGGTGCGCTCGGCTCGCCGCTGGCCGAGCAGTACCGCCAGTTCCTCGACGGCGCGGGCGCACCGCTGCGCAACCTGCACAAGTTCGACGCCTTCCTCCGCATCCCCCTGGTCCTGGGCGTCGCGCATCTGCTGGCCCGCGTCCGCATCCCGACCACCGCACCGGCCTGGCGCACCGTCAACGGCTCGGTGCGCGGCCAACGCGGACTGGCGGCGGCGCTGGCGGTGCTGGTCGCGGCGATCAGCTCGGGCACCCTCGCGTGGACCGGCGGGATCGCTCCGCCGGGCAGCTACCGCGCGATCCCCGACTACTGGCAGCAGACCGCGGACTGGCTCGCCGCGCAGGAGACCGTCGCCCCGGCGCGCGCCCTGGTGGTCCCCGGCGCCCCCTTCGCCGACCAGCTGTGGGGCCTGACCCGCGATGAACCGTTGCAGGCGATGGCGCAGACGCCGTGGGCGGTGCGCGACGCGATTCCGCTGACCCCGCCCGGTGCCATCCGCGCGCTCGACTCGGTGCAGCGCGAGCTCGCCGCCGGGCGCGGCGGCCCCGGCCTGGCCCCCACCCTGGCCGCGCAGGGCATCGGCTACCTGGTGCTGCGCGCCGATCTGGATCCGGCCACGTCCCGCTCGGCGCGGCCGCTGCTGGTGGCGCAGGCCCTCCGGGACTCGCCCGGCATCACGCCCGCCGTCGAGTTCGGCCCGCCCACCGCACCGCCGGCCGCGGACGGCTTCGTCGTCGACAACGGCCTGCGCCCGGACCTGCCCGCGGTGACCGTCTACCGGGTCGACGGGGCGACGGGCACCGGGCCGAGACTGACCCCGCTGGCCGACATGCCGCGGGTGGCGGGCGGACCGGAGGCCCTGCTGCCGATCAACGCAGCGCGCGCCGCGGCCGGACTGGGGCCGCTCGGCCCGTCGTTGTCGGCGGCCCAGGCGCGCCGGGCCGGGCTCGGCGACGGACCGGGGCTGATCGTCACCGACACCCCGACGCTCCGCGAGATCGACTTCGGTCGGGTCGACGACCACGCCTCCGCGCTCCGCTCACCCGACGACCCTCGGCTCACCAAGAACGCCGTCGCCGACTATCCGGTCGACGAGCAGGA
Organism: Gordonia phosphorivorans; assembly: GCF_042432625.1. Classification (NCBI taxonomy): domain Bacteria; kingdom Bacillati; phylum Actinomycetota; class Actinomycetes; order Mycobacteriales; family Gordoniaceae; genus Gordonia; species Gordonia phosphorivorans. Next base: position 24,443 of record NZ_JBHLWV010000030.1, read on the forward strand.
CCGCGTGGTGGCGCGGTGGCTGCTCGACGGTGAGCCCGACCGGGTGCGGGTGAGCAGCAGCGGTTCGGCCGCCGATGCCACCCAGCCCGGTCAGAGCGCACCCGCGACGTCGACCGCGGCGGCCTTCGACGGCGAAGAGTCCACGGCCTGGGTGAGCCGAGGCCTGGAGTCGGCGGTGGGCCGCTGGCTGGCGCTCACCTTCGCCGAGCCGAGAGAGAACCTCGCGGTCACGATCACACCGGCGCACGCGATCGGCCCCGACGTGACGTCCATCCTGGTGACCACCGACAACGGCAGCGCGGTGGCGCACGACGTGCAGCCGGGGGTGCCCACCCGCGTGGTGCTGCCGGCCGGCCCCACGAGCCGCGTGCAGATCCGCGCGATCGCCACCGAGGAGGGCGGCGGCAATCAGTTCGCCCTCGCCGAGGTGTCCCTGGCCGATGCCGACAGCGGACAGCCGCTCAGCGTGCGCCGCCAGGTGCTCCTCCCGGAGGTCGACGGCGCGGTGCGGCAGTGGGTGCTCGGCGCCGAACTCGGCGGCCGCGACCAGTGCGTCACCGATGACGCGGGCCGGGTGCGCTGCGCGGGCGCGCTCGGCCTGGACACCGAGGAACCCGGCGTGTTCACTCGGACCCTCTCGGTGCCGACCGCGACCACCGTGACGCCGTCGGTGTGGCTGCGGCCGGTGCCGGGCAGTGCCCTGAATCAGCTGCTCGACGAGCCCGGTCAGCTCCGCGCCGAAGGCCCGTCCGCGGTCGCCGACGTACGCGGCAGCGCGGCCGCCGCCGTCGACGGCGACCCGCACACCACCTGGATCGCTCCGGAACCGACCGATCGCCGCACCCGGCAGCCCACCCTGACCGTGCACCTGCCGGCCCCCGCCGAGGTGACCGGCCTGCGCGTGCGGTCCCCGGCCGACTATCCGGCGCGGCCCACCAAGGTGCGCGTGGACCTCGGCGCGGGTCCGCAGGTACGCACGGTCGGCGCCGACGGCGTGCTCACGCTGCCCGCCACCCGCACCGACACCGTCAAGCTCACCGTGCTCGGCACCGAGGATCTGCTCGACACCAACAGCCTCGGCTTCACCACCCGCGCGCCCGTCGGAATCAGCGAGATCGAGGTGCTCGGCGCCGAGCAGCTGGCCGCCGCCGACCCGCAGCGCCCGGTGCAGATCCGGTGCGACAGCGACCCGTCGGGCCCCTACGGGCTGGGCCTGACGGCCGCCGGCCGCCTCGTCCGACTGCAGGTGTCCACCACCGCGGGCGACCTGCGCGCGGGTCGGCCGGTGCGCGCGACGCCGTGCCCGGGCCCGCCGTTGGAGCTCCCCGCCGGACAGGTGGAGGTGGCCGTGAACCCGGGCCGGGCCTTCACCGTGGACACCGTGGTGCTCGACACCCCCGAAACCGGCACCCAGACCTTCGGGACCGAGCCGACGGATCGGCCCGCCGTCGCCGAGTGGACGGCCACCCGCCGCAGCCTGGACGTGCCGGCCGCGGCCGACGCGCAGGTGCTGTCGGTGCCGGAGAGCACCAATCCCGGCTGGCACGCGCGGATCGACGGGGTGGAGCTGACCCCGGTGGTGGTCGACGGCTGGCAGCAGGGCTGGGTGGTTCCCGCCGGGGTGGGCGGCACCGCGGTGCTCACCTTCGATGTGGACGGGGCCTACCGCTGGGCCCTCGGCATCGGCCTGGCCCTGGTGGCGGCCCTGCTGATCGCCGCCGTCCTGCCCGGTCGGCGTCCCCGCACGGGCACGACCCACGCCCCCGATGCCCTCGGCCCGCTGTCCACCGCGGGTGTCCTCGTCGGGTCGGCCGCGGGCCTGGGAGCGGTCTGGCTGCTCGGCGGCTGGTGGGGGCTCGGTCTCGGACTGCTCGGCGGCGCGTTGACGGTTCGCCTGCCCCGCACCGCGCGGGTGTGGACCGTCTTCGGCGCGATGTTCGGTGCCGTCGTGCTGCTGGCGAGCGGTCCGTGGAACTCGGGTCTGCCGTACACCGGGCACGACGCCGGGCCGCAGGCGGCGGCGCTGCTGGCGCTCACCGTTCTGGTGGCCGGCGCGCTGTTCGACTGCAGAGACGATCCCGGCAGGGCACAATGCGACGCAGCACTCGACAGCAAGGGGAACCCGTGAGCGCACGCATCCGAACCGCCCTCGTCGCAGGCTGCGCCGCCGCGGCGGTCGCCGCCACCGTGTCCGCCGCACCGGCGTCGGCCGCCCCGCAGGGCCGGGTGGATCCGGGGATCGGCTTCTTCTCGGTGAATCACGGGGTGGGCTGCTCGTACAGCATGACGGTGCCGGTCAATGCGTCCGGCCTGGTGAGCTTCTACGACTGGAAGGGCCGCGGCTACCCGCCGCAGCTGATCGGCCGCGCCATGGCCTCCGGCGGCAACGCCGCCGTCACCTGGTGGCCCAAGCGACAGGGTCTGCGGAAGGTGTACGCGGTGCAGAACGGCAAGAAGTCGGCCATCACCACGGTCCGGGTCACGCAGGGTTACGGGAGCGGAGGCCTGTGCTTCGCGTTTCCGTGACGACCGGTGAGCGTCGCCGCTCCCAGGCCGCCAGCGCGCGGCGGCACGGATCCTCGATGAACGCGTAACTGGCCGCCGACACCCCCAGGGTCAGGAGCACGGTCAGCACCCACACCAGCACGAAGTCACCGTGGAACGCGGTGATGCCGAACAGCCCGAACACGCAGGTCAGCACGGCCAGATGCCAGATGAAGACGGCGTACGACCAGCGGCCCACGGCGGTCATCGGCCCGGAGGTGAGGAACCGGAACGGTCCGGGCGAGCACACCAGCGGCGCCAGGATCGCGTAGGCGCCGATCGCGCCGAGGGCGATCTTGCCCACGTACTGCCCGTTGTCCAGGTCGCCGAGCCCCACCGGACCGGCCAGCGGGGTGCAGGCCAGCCCGTAGGCGACGACGGCCACCGCCAGCATCCACCACCGCCGCGCCGACACCGCCAGCGCGCCCCGCACCAGCGGGGACAGCGGGGCCCGCGGATCGGCGGCGTGCGCGTCGGCGCTCGCGGTCAGTTCGGCCAGCACGAGGCCGGCCAGGAACCACGGCAGATGTCCGAACACCCAGTTCTTGCCCTCCACTCCGGGCGGCAACGGCAGCGCGGTGACCACCCACGCCCATCCGAGGCTCACGACGCCGACGGCCAACAGCAGCGGGATGCGCAGCCGCGCGCGCCGGCCGCGCAGGCCGGTCAGCACCACACCGATCACCGGAAGCAGCAGGTAGAAGGCCACTTCCACCGACAGGCTCCACATCTGGGTGAGCCCGGGTGCCAGGGTCCAGGGCACGAACACCTGGGTCAGCGTGAGGTTGGCCAGCCAGCTCTCCCACGACGCCCCGCGGGCCTGCGGCAGCAGCGTGAAGACGGCCACCACCGCGACCACGTACGCCGGCCAGATCCGGACGAAGCGGTGCCGCAGGTAGCGGACCGGCCCCGGGTTCGTCATGCGCGGATGGCGGGCCGCGGCCGCGTAGGGCCGCCACAGCAGGAAGCCGGAGAGGGCGAAGAAGAGGGCGACGGCCAGGTCCAGCCGCCCGAGGACGGGGCCCAGCACCGGCCACTCGATGGCCCGGGTCTGGAAGGCCACGTGCGTGGTGAGCACCCCCAGCGCGGCGACCGCGCGCATGCCTTCCAGCTGCGGAAAGTAGCGGCGCTGCGGCTCGGTGGCCGTGCTCGTCGTCGTGTCGGGGATCGCCATGGTCTCCCGGCCAGGTTACCGGGACCATCGCCGACCGGCAGTAGGCTCGGCGCATGGCCGATCCGCACCCGCGTCTGTCCGCGCGCGACCTGCTCGGCCCCTCCGCGCTGTTCCTCGGCGCGCTGCTGATCGCGGTGGCCGTCGCGATCGGTCCGCTGCTGGGCACCGACCTGAAGAAGGTGCCGCTGGACGTGGATCAGACCTGGGTGGCCGACGGTTCCGCCGACACCCGGCTCCTCGACCGCTGCTCCCTGGAGGGCCGGCGGGCCGCGGTGGTCGACGGCACGGTCAGCCAGCAGCGCCGCATCCTCACCGTCCAGCCGTCGGATTCTCGGGTGGTGACCCTGCAGGCCGGGACCGCGCTCGGCCTCGTCGGCAAGGACGCATCCGGCGACGAGGAGAATTCTTGCGACGAGCCCACCCTGGCGGCCGCGATCGACCGGGTCACCTTGGACCGCCGCACGGCGGCCCCGACCGGCCGCTCCCAGGTGCAGTACGACGACGAGCGCGCCGCCGTCCCGATCACCGACCGCCGCGGCTACACCTATCTACTCCCGTTCGGTTTCGACCCGGACGACGCCCAGTACTTCGACCCGGTCACCCGCCGGACCCTGCCGCTGCGGGCGGTCGGCGCCGAGACGATGGGCGGCCGCGCGGTGACGCACTTCGTCGTCGACGTTCCCGACACCGATCTCGCGGTGGCCCAACAGGATCCGCGTGCCGTGCTGACCAAGCCGGCGTCCTGGTTCGGCGACCTCGACGCGACCGCACCCGACGAGGTGCTCACCGCGACGCTGCACCACCGCGCCACCCGCGACCTGTTCGTCGACACCGTGACCGGGGTGATCATCAGCGAGCGGGCGCAGATCACCGAGGTCTACCGGTTCGTGCCCGAGGTGCGCACCCGTAGCGCGGCGCTGGACGATTTCACCCTGACCAACCTGTCCACCACGCTGACCTCGGATCACCAGTCCATGCGGGAGGCCGCCGACTACGCGGCCGGGCGCGCGTGGCCGGTGGCGGTCGCCACCCGCGCGGTGCCCGTCGCCGCTGGCGTCCTCGGCACCGCGGCCCTGGTCATGGGTGTGTGGTGGTCGCGCCGTCGACCCGACGAAGCACCAGCCACAGACTGAGCACCGAGGCGGTGGCGCAGACCGCGGCCACCACGGCCAGCGAGGTCACCGAATCGGCGACCGTCATGATCAGCACCACCTCCACCAGCACCAGCGCCGCGACCGGCAGCCCGCCGCGCATGCGATCGCGCGCGATCACCGCCAGCAGCAGCAGTTGCAGCACCGCGAGCGCGGACCCGGTGTACGCGAACAGCCAGAGCAGCCCGGCCACCGGCCGGTAGTCGGCGGAGACGACGATCGGCACCAGCGGTCCGGCCAGGGCGGCGGCCGCGGTGACCGCCGCGCCGATCCCCACCAGCACTCCCGTCGCCGAGCGCAGCGCCGCCGTGGACCGCACCGGGTCGGCCAGCCGGGGATAGACCACCACCCCCACCGCCTGCGGCAGCCAGAACGCCGCCTTCGTCGCCACCGCGCCGAGGGCGTACACCCCGGCGTCGTGCGCGCTGAGCACACTCCGCGACAGCAGCAGGTCCACGGACACGGCGACGATCACCACCAACTGCACGCCGGAGGCCCGCAGCACCATCGACACCGGCACCGCGCCGCCGCGGGCCGGCCGCGACCGCGCCCCGACGGCGGCCACCGCGACCACGCCGACCGCCGCCACCGCGGTGCCCAGCGTTCCGGCCGCCAGCGCCGCCGTCGCCTGGCCGCCGAGAACCACCGCCACGATCACCGGCACGCTGCGCAGCACCCCCACCGCCGCGAGGACCGCACCCAGCACCCCGAATCGGCCGCCGCCCTGCAGCAGCCCCTGCCCACCGGCGATCACGGCCAGCGGCGCGGCACCGGCCATCGCCGCGAACGCCGGACCGGCCCCGGAATCGGCGATCGCCATCATGGCGAAGGCCCCGCCCACCGAGCAGACCGCGACCACCGCGGTCACCACCGCGATCAACCGCCAGAGCACCGACGTGCCGACCCCGCGCACCACCTCGCGCGCGACGACGGTCTGCAGGGCCAGCGCGGGCACCGACAGCACCAGCATCGCGGCCAGCAGCACGGCGAACTCGCCGTATCCGGCCGGGCCGAGCAGCCGTCCGGCGGGCAGCTGCACCAGATAGGCCAGCGCATTGGCCACCAACGACCCGGCGGTCACCGTGCCGACCGAACGCACCGATGCCCTCGACACCCCGGTCCGGCTCGGCGAACCCTTCGCGCGTGTGGCCACGGCCACCAAACTACCCCGCAGGTCAGCGCGGGGAGACGGTCCACCGCCGGTGCGCGTATAGACTGCTAGCGCAGCATTCGGAACTGATAGACAGCAGGCAATCGACTCGATGTACGACACCGACCCACTCCCCGAGCCCGACTCCACCGAACCCGGCTCCCGGATCGATCCGGTACTCGCGCGGAGCTGGCTCCTTGTGAACGGCGCGCAGGCGGAGCGGTTCGCGGCGGCGGCGCGTTCCCGCGCCGACATCGTCATTCTCGACATCGAGGACGCCGTCGCCCCCAAGGACAAGGACGCGGCCCGCGAGAACGTGGTCCGCTGGCTCAACGACGGGCACTCGGACTGGGTGCGGATCAACGGCTTCGGCACCCCCTGGTGGGCCGCCGACATCGAGGCGCTCGCCAAGACGTCGGTGGGCGGCATCATGCTCGCCATGGTCGAATCGGTCGATCACATCACCGAGACCGCGCGCCGCCTGCCCAACGTGCCGATCGTGGCGCTGGTCGAGACGGCCCGCGGCCTGGAACGTCTCAATGAGATCGCCGCCACCAAGGGCACCTTCCGCCTGGCGTTCGGGATCGGCGACTTCCGCCGCGACACCGGTTTCGGGGAGAACCCGATGACGCTGGCCTACGCCCGTTCGCGCTTCACCATCGCGGCCAAGGCCTCGAACCTCCCGTCGGCGATCGACGGTCCCACCGTCGGCTCCACCGGCCTCAAGCTCAGCGAGGCCACCGCGGTCAGCACCGAGTTCGGGATGACCGGCAAGATCTGCCTGACCCCCGACCAGTGCGCGGCCGTCAACGAGGGCCTGTCCCCGTCGCAGGACGAGATCAGTTGGGCCCGTGAGTTCTTCGCGGAGTTCGAGGCCGCCGGCGGGGAGATCCGCAACGGCTCCGACCTGCCCCGCATCTCGCGGGCCACCAAGATCCTGGACCTGGCTCGCGCCTACAACATCGTGCCGAGCGACTTCGCCGACGCCGACCACCGGCCGCCGCCGACCGATACCTACCACTACTGAAGAGCACACCGGTGAGTGACCGCAGTCGGCCTGCTGCACTCCCGGTCTCGCTGGTCAGCCTGCTGGCGACCGCGGTCGTCTGCGCGCCGCTCTTCGGCGGGTACCTCCTGCATCGCGACGCCGTCGCCACCCCGCGGTCACCGCTGACCGCCGCGGCGTTCGGGATCGACGGCGCACCGCCGCGCGCGGTACCCCAGGACGGCGCCCTCGCGATCGCCTCGCAGGGGATCGACGGCGGTTTCCTCGTCGCCGCGCTGATCGCGCTGACGTTGTTCGGTGCGGGTCTGGGCTACGGGCGCCTCGCGGCGCGTCTGCTGCCGGCGGCGGGCACCGGCGGCGCGGTGGCCGCGGCCCTCGTCGCGATCTGGAATCCCTTTGTGGCCGAACGTCTTCTGCAGGGGCAGTGGAGTCTGCTGACCGGCTACGCCGCGCTCGGCTGGATGGTCTGCGCGGTGCTCGATCTGCGCGAGGATCCCGGCTGGACGCGGTGGGCGGTGCTGGCCGGGCTGCTCGCGGCGGCCGGCTTCACCCCGACCGGTTCGCTGCTCGGGCTCGTCGTGGCCGCGGTCGCGCTGGCCGCCACCGACCTCGCGCGCCGCCCCGCCTACTGGGCGGGGCTGCTCGGCGTCTGGGTCCTCACCGCGCTGCCGTGGCTGGTGGCCGCCGCGTACAGCGACGACGCCGGCGGGCCGGTCGACGGCGCGGAGGCCTTCGCCGCGCGCGCCGAACCCCTGCTCGGCACGGCCGGGTCGCTCCTCGGTCTCGGCGGAATCTGGAACGCCGACGCGGTGCCGACCAGCCGGACCTCCGGATGGGCCGCGGTAGCCACCCTCGCCCTGCTGGCGGTGGTCGTGGTGGGCGGGGCGGCGCTCTGGCGGCAGCGGCGCCGGCTGCCCCGACCGGTCCTCGCCCTCGGCGTGCTCGCCGCGGTCGTGCTGGCCGTCATCGCTTGTGCGGCAACCGGTCCGGGCCTGGCCGCCGTCGACTGGCTCCTCACGCACGTGCCCGGTGCGGGCCTGCTGCGGGACACCCAGAAGTACCTGGCGCTGGCGCTGCCGTTCTACGCACTGGCCGCCGCCGCGGCCGTCGGCTGGCTGCGCGCGTGGGTGCCGACCGGCTTCGCCGTCGCCGCGGTCGCGGCGCTGATCGTCGCACCCCTGCCCGACCTCGCGTGGGGCGTGGGCGGCGCACTGAAGCCTGTCGAGTACCCGGACGACTATGCGCGGGCGGTGGCGCTGATCGGCGCCGACGACCGCGCCGTGCTGCTGATCCCGGCCTCCGGCATGCGCGACTTCCCCTGGAACAACGCACCGTCGCTGTCCCCGCTGCCCCGGATGCTCGACGCCCCGGTGATCGTCGACGACACCCTGCTGGTGGACGGCGTTGCGCTGGACGGTCCCGCAGCGGAGCAACCGCTCGACCCCGCCGCCCTCCACGACGTCGGTTGGGTGGTGTGGGAGGCGCCGCGGGCCGACCGCGTCGACCTGCCGCCCCCGGCGCGACTCGAGTTCAGCGGGGACCACCTGGCCGTCTATCGCCTGCCGGACGCTCCGGCCCATCCGGCCCCCGGCGCGGCGGCCTGGATGACGGCCGCGATCGCGCATGCGCTCTGGTTCGGCTGCCTGCTGGGGCTGTTCGCCCCGCTGGCTCGCCGAGGTCAGCGGGCCCGGGCCGGTCGCTGACGGTCGTCGGCCATCGCCGCGGCCAGCACCGCCTCGACGCCCTCGGCGGTGGCGGTCCACGAGTAGCCCTCGGCGCGGCGGCGCGCCGCCGCCCCCAACCGGGTCGCCTCGTCCGGGTCGTCGAGCAGGGCGCGCACCGCGGCGGTGAACTCCGCCGGGCCGTCGCCCACCAGCACCCCGGTCTGCCCGTCGTGGATCGACTCGACCAGTCCGGCCGAACTCCGGTAGCCGACGGTCGGGACCCCGTGCTGGGCCGCTTCGATCACCGCGAGCCCCCAACCCTCCTTGCGCGAGGGCATCAGGTGCAGGTCGGCGGCGGCCAGCAGCCGATGTTTGGTCTCCTCGTCCACATAGCCGTGGAACTCGACGCGGTCGGTGAGCCCCTGCTCGCGGGTGCGCGCCAGCAGCTCCGGCGACCACCAGCCCGAGCCGACGACGTCCAGGTGCACGTCGACGCCGTCCGCGCGCAGCGCCGCCACGGTGTCGAGGGCGTGCTCGACCTGCTTGTGCGGCACCAGCCGGGACACCACGATCAGCCGGGGTCGCGGCGCCGCCGATACCGCGCCGTCGGCCGCGGACGGCACCGGATCCACCCCGCCGTGCACCACCGTGATCCGGTGTCGATCCACGCCGAGGGCGACGAGCTCGTCGGCCGAGGGCGTGGAGACGGTGACGTACCGGCAGCGCCGGTGCACGCGCGGGGAGAGCCGCGACTCGATCCACCAGCCCAGCCGTGACAGCACCGGTCCGGCCACCGGCCACTGCTCGCGATGGCAGTGGTGCACCAGCACCACCGTGGGGGCGCGCACCACGAGACGGGCGAAGAAGGGCACGCCGTTCTGGGTGTCGATCACCGCGTCCGGCCGATACCCGGCCAACCGGCCCAGCCCCAGCCGCGCGCCCGCGAGCAGTGCCAGCACGCGCAGGTAGACCGTGAGGCGGCCGCCGGTGCGCAGCACCCGCACCCCGTCGATCAGTTCCTCGCTCGGGGCCCCCGGGTACGCCGCCGTGAGGTACGTGACCCGGGTCCCGCCCGCGGCCAGGTGCGTCCCCACCCGCTGCAGGTAGCGCTCGCTGCCCCCGCCCTGCGGATGGCCGGTGTCGCGCCAGCACAGCAGCAGCACCTCGGTCCCAACGCTCACCGGATCCAGGGTATGCGAGAGTGAACGCCATGCCCGACAACGGCTTCGCCCGCCATGCCACGTGGAGTCGTGCCCGTCGGCTGCTGCACGAGTTCGGCTACGAGCAGACCCGACCGGAGCGCTTCTATTCGGCGTTGGCGCAGGACACCGCGCTGCTGGTCGCCACGTGTCACGACGCCCCGCTGACCGGCGCGGTGGTGCTGGATGTGGGCGGCGGCCCCGGCTTCTTCGCCGACGCCTTCACCGCCCGCGGCGCGTCGTACCTGTCGGTGGAACCCGACGCCGGTGAGATGCACGCCGCGGGGCTCGATCACCGCACCGGGATCCGCGCGCAGGGTCAGCACCTGCCGCTGCGCACCGGCTCGGTGGACGTCGCCTATTCGTCCAACGTGGCCGAGCACACCGACCGCCCGTGGGAGATGGCCGACGAACTGGTGCGGGTCACCCGTCCCGGCGGCACCGTGATCATCAGCTACACGCTGTGGTGGGGTCCGTTCGGCGGCCATGAGATGGGGCTGACCCACTATCTCGGCGGCCACCGCGCCGCCCGCATGTACACCCGGCGGCACGGTCGCCTCCCGAAGAACCTGTACGGGGTGTCGCTGTTCCCGATCACCGCGCAGGCCGGACTGCGCTGGGCCCGCGCCCAGCCCGACGCCCGGCTGGTCGCCGCCTTCCCCCGCTACCTGCCGCGGTGGGCCTGGCCGGTGGTGCGGGTTCCGGTGCTCCGGGAAGCGGCCGCCACCAACCTGGTGATGGTGCTGAAGAAGACGGGCGCGCGCTGAGCGCGCCGACCCATCAGCTCTTCGGCAGCTGAGCCCGGCAGACCAACGGTCCGCCGCTGCTGGTCGACGAGGCGAGCAGATCCTCCCCGTGCAGGATGGTGCAGGTGACCGTCCCGGTCACCACGATCGCGGTGAGTTCGGCGGAGGTGCCGCGGACGGTGGTGCGCACCGACCACGGGGCTCCGGCCGCCGCGAGCACCTTGTCGCCGTCGGCGCTCTTGTAGCCCACGGCCACCACGCTCCCCGAGCCGGTGAACTGGTAGGTCACCGAGCCCGGGGCCGCGGTCGGTCGCGTGTGGTCGGGCGTCGACGACGTCGGCGCCGCACTGCTCGGCGTGGACTCCGTCGAGGACGATGACGCCTCGGCGGTCGTCGACTCGGTGGCCGCGCCCGGCGACTCGGTGGAGGCGCCGGGGCGGAACACCAGGAATCCGACCACGGTGAGCAGCGCCAGCGCGAGCGCGACGATGACGACCAGCATCATCGTGCGGCTCGACGCGGCGGTCGGGTGGTTGTCGGTCATCGCCGCCGCTACTCGGTGATCGCTTCGAGCGGTTTGGTGCGTGCCGCCGTGAACGCCGGCCACAGGGCCGCGATCACGCCGATCACCGCCGCGCCGACTAGCGTGCCGACGATCAACGGCCACGGCACGGTCAGCGCCTCCAGGCCCCAGTGCCGCAGGGCGTAGACCAGCGGCAGACCGATCGCCAGCCCCACGATCACGCCGAGCAGCGCGCCGAAGATCGCGATGTAGGTGGACTCCAGGTAGATGGTGCGCCGCAGCTGCGCCCGGCTCATGCCGATCGCCCGCAGCATGCCGATCTCCTGGCGACGTTCCACCACCGACAGCGCGAGGGTGTTGATGATGCCGAGCACGGCGATCACCAGCGCCAGACCCAGCAGGGCGTACAGCGTCGCCATCATCTGGTCGATGACCGCGGCGAAGCTGTTCTTGAACTCCTGCTTGTCCTGCACCTGCGCGGTCAGGAACGGTTTGACCGCGGTCTCCAGCTGCTCGCGCAGCGCGCTCTCGGAAACACCCGCCTTGGCCTTGATCAGCACCACGAAGGTCATGCGCTGCGCCTGGCTCGGCGACAGCTTGTCGAAGGCCGAGTTGCCGACGATCCACTCGCCGAGGGCCGGATTGTCCTCGTACACGCCGGTCACCGTCACCGGCACGTCGGTGCCGGTGGTGGAGGCGAACATCACCTGTTCGCCCAGTTCCCAGCCCCGCGTCTTGCGCACCTGATCGCTGATCAGGATCGAGTCGCCGCCCACCTGCTCGACGCCGTCGATCATGTCGATCTGCATCACATCGCTCAGCGGTCCGCCGACGGGTGTGGTCACCACGGCGTCGGAGTCGTCGAGCTTGACGAAGGCCATGTCGAAGGCGACCACGGTCTGCGCGTCGGACACCTTCTCCACCGCCGGTCCCACCGCGGCCGACATCGGGCCGTTGTTGCTGCCGGAGATCACGAAGTCGGCGCGCAACTGCTTGTCCACACCCTCGTCGATGGCGCTCTTGAACGACGCGCCGAGGGTACCGATGATCACCACCAGCACCAGCCCGATAGTCAGGGCGAAGGCGGTCGCGGCACTGCGGCGCGGATTGCGCACCGCATTGGTGCGGGCCAGCTTGCCGACGGTGCCGAAGGGCACCTGCAGCACCCGGCCGATGGCGCCGACCACCGGCTGCGACAGCGCCGGCGCCCCCAACACCACGGCCACGATGATGAGCAGTGCGGCCCCGCCGATCAGCGCCAGGGCACCCGCCCCGGTGATCAGCACTCCGCCGACCAGCATGGCGATACCGACCAGACCCAAGACCGCACCCGTGATCGTCCGCTTGCGCAACGATCCGGCGCCCGGCTCGGCCGCGCTCATGCGCATGGCCTCCACCGGCGGGATCCGAGAGGCGCGACGGGCCGGGAACCAGGCGCTGAGCAGGGTCACGACGACGCCGACGAAGATCGCCGACAGCACCGCCGCCCAGCCCACCTTGAGTCCGTCCGACGGCAGCCCGGTCGAGCTGGTGAAGCCCTGCATGGCCGCGGCGATGCCGACGCCCAGCGCCAGACCCACCACGCCGCCGATGAGGCCGACGATGAGCGCCTCCAGCAGCACCGACCGCGAGACGTCCTTGCGGCTGGCACCGATGGCGCGCAGCAGCGCGAGCTCGCGGTTACGCTGCGCCACGATCATCGAGAAGGTGTTGTAGATGATGAAGGTGCCCACCACCAGGCCGATGGCCGCGAAGGCCAGCAGGATGTACCGGAAGATGTTGAGGAAGGTCGCGACGCTGGCCTTCTGGTCCTCGCGCACCTGCTCGCCGGTGCGCACGTCGAACAGCGCGTCGTCACCGGTGCGCGCACCGTTGACCACGGCATTGACCCGATCGCGCAGCTCGGTGTCGCTGACCCCGGACACCGCCGACATGTCGATGGAACCGACGTACTTGCCGTCGGAGAACAGCTTCTCGGCCTGTGCGCGCTCGAACTGCACGTTCACCATGCCACCGGTGGCGGCGGGCATGTCGATCAGGCCGACCACGGTCACCTCGATCGGCGGCGTGACACCGGCGCCGAGCGCGACGACGGTCTTGGAGCCGACCTTCAGGTCCGCCTTCTCCGCGGCGGTCGTGTTCAGGACCACCTCGCCGGGAGCGGTCGGAGCCCGGCCCTCCACCAACTTGAAGCCCGCGGTGTCGACGGCCTCGTCGGGCGGAATGTAGGTGGATCCGATACTCGGCGCACCACCGGTCTGCAGCCCCGAGCCGTCGGCCTTGGCGATGGTCGCGGTACCGGAGAAGTCGACCTGCAGCTTGTCGATCCCGAGCTTCTCGCGATCGGCCCGCAGCTGGTCGGCGAGGGCGAGCGGGACGCCCGGGCTGTTCGGGTCGGCGGGGGTCACCTGGGTGGCCACCCCGCGCGCGACGTTGTCGAAGATCGCGTTGAACGAGCTCTGCACCGTCGAGGTGAAGATCACCGCGGCCGCCACGAAACTCGTGCCGAGAACCACGGAGAAGACCGTCAGGATCAGTCGAACCTTATGCGCGGCAAGGCTTCTCAGCGAAACCTTCCGCATCACATTGGAGGCCATGGGTTCAGTTCCCCTCGTCCTCGCCCAGGCCACGCATCACGGCGAAGACGTCATCGGCCTTCGGCTTGTGCAGCTCGTGCACCAGCTGGCCGTCGGCCAGGAAGACCACCCGATCGGCGTACGACGCGGCGCGCGGGTCGTGCGTCACGATCACCACGGTCTGCCCGAACTCGTCGACGGCGGCGCGCAGAATCGACAGCACCTCGCTGGACGAACGCGAGTCCAGGTTTCCGGTGGGCTCGTCGCCGAAGATGATGTCCGGCCGGCCCACCAGTGCGCGGGCGCACGCCACGCGCTGCTGCTGTCCGCCGGACAGCTCGCTCGGGCGATGGGTGAGGCGATCGCGCAGGCCCAGGCGGTCGACGACGGTGTCGAACCACTCCTGGTCGAGCGCGCGACCGGCGATGTCCAGCGGCAGCGTGATGTTCTCCCGCGCCGTCAGCGTCGGCACCAGGTTGAACGCCTGGAAGACGAACCCGATGCGGTCGCGGCGCAGCCGGGTGACCTCCTTGTCGGACAGTCCCTCCAGCGTGACGTCACCGATGCGCACCACGCCCGAACTCGCATCGTCGAGCCCGGCGAGGCAGTGCATCAGGGTCGACTTGCCGGAACCGGACGGCCCCATGATGGCGGTGAACTGGCCCGCGTGGAAGTCGATGGACACGTCCCGGAGCGCCTGGACCTCGGTGTCGCCTGCGCCGTACTTCTTGATGACGTGCTGGGCACTCGCCGCGACCGATCCCTGTGGGAGCTCTGTAGCTGAAGTCATGGGGTATACGGTTCCAGACCTCGAGCCCGCGCGCCATCGGGGACCCCCCTTAGATACCCCGAAACGCCCGTCGCCCCCGAAACCGGCGGTTTCGGGGGCGACGGCCGAGGAGATGATCAGGCCTGATCGAGTCGTTCGACGAGCGCGTCGAGCTCACCCTGGAGGTCGGCCGGCAGCTTGTCGCCGACGAACTCGTACCATTCGTTGATCGACGGGATCTCGTTCTTCCAGGCGTCGACGTCGACGGCGAGGGCCTCGGCCAGGTCCGCCGGATCGATGTCCAGACCGGTCAGGTCGATCTCGCCGGGCGCGGCGACGGTGCCGATCGGGGTCTCGACGCCCTCGACGTTGCCCTCGATACGATCGACCATCCACTTCAGGACACGGCTGTTCTCGCCGAAGCCAGGCCACAGGAAGCGGCCGTCGTCGCCGCGACGGAACCAGTTGACGAAGAACACGGCGGGCAGCTGCGCGCCCTCGCGCTCACCGAGGTTCAGCCAGTGCTGGAAGTAGTCACCGACGTGGTAGCCGAGGAACGGCAGCATGGCCATCGGGTCGCGACGGACCACGCCGACCTTGCCCTCGGCGGCAGCGGTCTGCTCCGAGCCGACGGTGGAGCCCATGTAGACGCCGTGCTTCCAGTCGCGGGCCTGGGTGACCAGCGGGACGGTGGTCTTGCGGCGGCCGCCGAACAGGATCGCCGAGATCGGCACACCGTTGGGGTCGTCCCACTCCGGAGCGAGCGTGGGGCACTGGCTCATCGGGGTGCAGTAGCGCGAGTTGGGGTGGGCGGCCTTGGTGCCGGACTCGGGAGTCCAGTCGTTGCCGAGCCAGTCGGTCAGGTGCGCCGGGGTCGGACCGTCGATGTCCTCCCACCACACGTCGCCGTCGTCGGTGCGCGCGACGTTGGTGTAGATGGTGTTGCCGGCCTCGATGGTCTTCATGGCGGTCGGGTTGGACGCATGGCTGGTGCCCGGCGCCACACCGAAGAAACCGAACTCCGGGTTCACGGCGTACAGGCGGCCGTCGGCACCGAAACGCATCCAGGCGATGTCGTCGCCGACGGTCTCGGCGCGCCAGCCCGGCAGGGTCGGCTCGATCATCGCGAGGTTGGTCTTGCCGCACGCCGACGGGAAGGCCGCCGCGACGTAGTAGACCTTGTCCTCCGGGCTGATCAGCTTCAGGATCAGCATGTGCTCGGCCAGCCAGCCCTCATCGTGGGCCATCGCCGAGGCGATACGCAGTGCGTAGCACTTCTTGCCCAGCAGCGCGTTGCCGCCGTAGCCGGAACCGTACGACCAGATCACGCGGTCCTCGGGGAAGTGTGCGATGTACTTCTCCGAGTTGCACGGCCACGCCACGTCCTGCTGACCGGGCTCCAGCGGAGCGCCGACCGAGTGCAGGGCCTGGACGAAGAAACCGTCGTCGCCGAGCAGGTCCAGCACCGGGGTGCCGACGCGGGTCATGATCTTCATCGAGAGCACGACGTACTCGGAGTCGGTCACCTCGACGCCCAGCTTGGGGTCCTCGGCGCCGAGGGGGCCCATGCAGAACGGAATGACGTACATGGTGCGGCCGCGCATGCAGCCGCGGTACAGCTCGGTCATGGTGGCGCGCATCTCGGCCGGGTCCACCCAGTTGTTGGTGGGTCCGGCGTCCTCTTCGGTCTTGCTACAGATGAAGGTGCGCGACTCGACACGGGCGACGTCGGCGGGATCGGACAGAGCCAGGAACGAGTTGGGCTTGCGCTCTTCGTTCAGCTTCTCGATGGTCCCGGCCTCGACCAACTGCGTGGTCAGGCGGTCCCACTCTTCATCAGTTCCGGCGACCCAGACCACGCGCTCGGGCTGGGTGAGCTCGGCGACCTCCGCAACCCAGGCCAGCAGGCCAGCGTGATTCGTGGGTGCGCTACCGGCTTCCAGGCCGGGAATGGTCGCAGCGGTCATTGAGCTGTCTCCTCGCTTTTGCCAACTCTGCGCAGTCGTCACGCCCGCACAGTCGCCCTCATGATACCGCCGCGCGAGAACCAAAGGCACAGGTACTCGTCCGAGCCCTCATTCGAGGCGCCCCAGGCGGCTCGCCCACCACCGGCCGGTCTCCGGATCGAGGTGGCTCACCGCATAGTCGCCGGTCGGGTCGAGTTCGGTGATGCGGTCCACGCGGCCGTCGGCGTCGGTGTCGGTGTAGACGGTGAGCTGACCGTCCTCTCCCCTGGTCAGCGAGTCGGGGATGCCGTCGGAGTCCGCGTCCAGGCGGGCGGGACCGAGGTCCCACGCCGTTTCGCCGGAGAAGACCCACAGATGACCGTCCAGGGGTGCGCCCTCGTGCCCCGGGAGAGATTCGTCACCGACTCCGTCGAGCGCCCCGGTTTCGGTGAAGTCCAGCGGCCCCGCACCCCCATCGCCCGCACCCCGATCGCCCGTGTCCCAATCACTGATGTCCCAGACGTCCATGTCGCCCTCCCTGCTCCTACCGTCTAGAAGGTTGGACGCACGGCGAGGCCGTTCGGTTCCATAACTCGCGGCTCAAGTGCGCTTCTGCCGCGCCCAGCCCCGCCGCCACCGCGTGTTCGAGGGTGCTGCGCGCCGCCGCGACGGCCTCGGCGGCGGCCTGGTTCCGGGCCGTTCGGGCCGCTGCGGATCGTCGGACCGCGACCACCCCGGCGGCCACCGCCAGCCCGGCGAGCACCGTGAGCACCGTCCCGGCGGCCCCCAGCCCCGCCCACTGCACCAGCGGCACCACGCTCACCCGGCCCAGACCAAGCCCCGCGGAGGCGCCCAGGGCCAGCACCACCGCGTCGTCGGCGGCGAAGCGCCGCCGCGGCGCCTGCGCGACGGGCGGCGCCATGGTCGTGGCCGGACGCCCCCGCGGTACCGGCGCCGGCTCGACGTCCGGCAGCCCGAGCAGCGCGGCGGCCCGGATGTGCTCGATCCCCGCCGCCAGTTCATCGTCGATCCGGTCCCGGTAGCGCAGCAGGGCCGCGTGCAACCAGGCCTGCAGGTCGGCGGCGTCACGCCCGGACAGTCGCGCGCCCGACTCTCCGACGGCGCGGGAGAGTTCGTGGGCACCCGCGCGCACGTTGCCGGCCAGCTGCGCCCGCAGCGCGGCGAAACCGATCCGCGCCCCGGCCATCCGTTCGGCCCGCGTCGCGGCCGCCAGCGGCCCCGGTTCCGGTTCCGGTGCGGACCTCCGCGGGGTCGCCGGTTCGGCGACCCCGGCGACGGCGGGCCCGGGCGCACGGCACCAGAGCGCCACGTCGCTCGCACCGGAGAGGCCGAGCGCGACGGCGAACACCGGCAGGCGGTGCGCCGGATCCAGCGTGTCCCGGGCCTGCGCCAGCCGGGCCGGCCAGGTGCGGTCCTGCCCCGCCCCGACGCCCACCAGCGCGATCGGCACCCCGGCCGCGCGCAGCTCGGCCAGTCGGCGTTCCTCGAGGCCGCCGACCGCGCACGACAGATCCACCGCGAGGACAGCCACCTCGATACCCCTGGGCAGCTCCCGGTCGAGGCAGGCCCGGACGGGCAGCCCGCAGTCGGCGCGCAGGTCGGCGGCCAAGGGTTCCGGGTCGGCGCCGACCACCACGACGGTCACCGGCCCCACCGCGCCTGCGCCAGCATCGCGGCCCGACGCCGAGCCAGGCGCCGTCGGGCGGACAGCTCCGGGCCACACCCGCGGAGCGGCTCGGCCAGCGCCCCGAACCCGCCGGCGGCGCGCAGCCGTGCGGTCATCGCGCGGCACACGGCCGCTTCGTCTCCGGTCGCCGGCCCTTCGGCGCACAGCGCGAGGGCCGCACGCAGGCCGGTCGCACCCAGCGCATCCAGGGCCGCTCCGCGGCGTCGGCGTTCGTCCGGGTCGGGCACGTCGACGAAGGCCGCGGCCAGCGGCGGCACGTCGATCCGGGCCCGCACCCAACCCCGCAGGTCGGCCAGCAGGGCCTCGTCGACGGTCGCCGTGGCCAGCAGCCCGGACACTGGGTACACCGGCCTCCGCAGCCGGGAGGCCGCGGTCGCCGCCGCGACGGCCGCGCGCGGTCCGCGCACGTCGGCCTTGCCCGCCACCACGATCACCGGCCGCCGCTGTCGACTCAGAAAATCCCGGTCGCAGTCGCGCACCACCGCACCCAGGACGTGCACCAGGAGGTCGGCCGCCGCACGCTGCTCCGGCGGTGCGCCGGGTCCGTGGGCGGCGATCCCGAAGCGGTCGGTCACCGCCGCGGCGACGGTGTCCCGGCCGGTCCCCCGATGCCCGGTCACCGCGATCGAAACCGACGATGCGTCACGGTCGTCCATGTCTGCCTCCCCCAAGGCCGATGGATCTCGACGGTACCGCCGCAACACTGTTTCGGGTGTCGGATACCGCCAAGCCAGACGGATGCGCGACCATGGTGGGGTGAACACCGACTCCTCCGCCGGGCCGCAGGACGACACCGACCGCTCGCGTCTGTATCCGCGCGTCACCAGTTTCCGCTTCCGGCGGGGCTCGTTGACCGCCGGTCAGATCCGCAATTGGGAGCGATTGTGGCCGACGATGGGCCGGGATCTGCGCACCGGCCCCGACCGGACCACCGAGCCGCCGCTGGATGCACCCGCCTGGTTCGGCCGCACCGCACCGCTGATCATCGAGGTGGGCAGCGGCACCGGCATCTCCACGGCCGCCATGGCCGCCGAGGAGCCCGAGCACGATGTCGTGGCCGTCGAGGTCTATCAGCCGGGCCTGGCCCAGCTGCTCGGTCTGGTCGACCGGGGCGGGCTCACCAACGTCCGCATGGTGCGCGGCGATGCGACGGTGGTGCTCACCGAACTCGTCGAGTCCGACAGCCTCGCCGCGGTCCGCGTGTTCTTCCCGGATCCCTGGCCCAAGGCCCGCCATCACAAACGCCGCTTCCTGCAGTCGGGCACCCTCGCCCTGATCGCGGACCGGCTGGCGCCCGGCGGGATCCTGCACATCGCCACCGACCACTCCGACTACGCCGAGTGGATCGCCGAACTGCTGGCCACCCAGGATCCGGCGCGCCCGCACGTGATCCCGTTGACCTACGACTCGCCGATCCTGCTCGAGCGCCCCACCACCAAGTTCGAGGGCCGCGCCGAACGCGAAGGCCGCGACGTCAACGAGTTCGTCTACGTGAAGCCGCAGGTGAAGGCATGACCACTTCGGACACCACCAAACGCGTCCTGCTGGTCTGGGACGCCCCCAACATGGACATGGGTCTCGGCGGCATTCTGGGCGGCCGGCCCACGGCGGCACACCGCCCGCGATTCGACGCCCTGGGTCGCTGGCTCCTGACGCGCACCGCCGACCTCGCCGAGGGGCACGACGAGCCCATCGAGCCCGAGGCGACCGTCTTCACCAACATCGTGCCGGGCAGCGCCGAAGTGGTGCGTCCGTGGGTCGATGCCCTGCGCAACGTCGGCTACGCGGTCTTCGCCAAGCCGAAGCTGACCGACGACAGCGACGTCGATCAGGACATGCTCGACCACATCGCGCTGCGCCAGCACACCACCGGTCTGGCCGGGGTCTTCGTCGCCTCCGCCGACGGCCAGGCCTTCCGCGAGCCGCTGCTCGAGCTGGCGCGGGAGGGCATTCCGGTCACGGTGATCGGTTTCCGCGAGCACGCCTCGTGGGCGACCACCGCCACCGAGATCGAGTTCATCGATCTCGAGGACATTCCGGCGGTCTTCCGCGAGCCGCTGCCGCGCATCAGCCTCGACACCCTGCCCGACGACGGCGCCTGGCTCATCCCGTTCCGCGCGTTGTCGACACTGCTCAAATAGGCGCGCACCGATCATTTGATCGGGGCGCGCCCCCGTGCCTGCTGGGTTCTCTCAGGCCGACCTGAGACAATTTCCTCTGGATTTTGTCCGCGGAAGGAAGGAACCGGCGTGTTCGGATCCATCGGCACATTCGTTTACCGAATGCGCTACACCGTCATCGCCGTGCTCGTCGTCCTCATGGGCGGACTCGGCATCTACGGTCTGACCCTGCCGAATTATCTGTCGCAGAGCGGCTGGTTCGCGCCGAACTCGGAGTCGGTGACCGGTTCGGTCATCGCCGACGAATCGCTGGGCCGCGACCACAAATCCGACGCGCTGCTGCTGATCAAGCCGCCGGAGGGCACGTCGATCGACGATCCGGCCTTCGGCGCGAAGGTCGAGACCATCGTCGACGACATGGTGGAGCAGTTCCCCGGCATCATCAGTCGGCAGAGCCCCTCCGGCCCCCAGGATCTGGAATACGCGGGCCTCATCGACCCCTTCCCCGCGGGGGAGAACGGCGCCCAGCAGGCCGCCCAGGAGATGAAGCGCGACCGGATGTGGAATCTGGACGAGAACGTCGGCTTCATCTCGATCGGCATCGTCGGCAACGACGACACCACCATCCTGAAGAACTATCAGACCGTCGAACCGTTCTTCCAGAACCTGGCCGAGCGCTACGACATGCCCGGCACCACCTTCCAGCTCGCCGGCCTGCAGCCCATCGCCGGCGCCATGAGCAAGGGCATGGAGCAGGACATCAAGCGCGCGGAAGTGATCGCCCTTCCGGTGGTCGCCCTGATGCTGCTGTTCGTCTTCGGCAGCGTGATCGCCGCCATTCTTCCGGTCCTCATCGGCGGTCTGACGATCGCCGGTTCGCTCGGCATCATGACGATGCTGGCGCAGGTCACCGAGCTGAACGTGTTCGCACAGTCGGTGGTCACCCTGATCGGTCTGGGTATCGCCATCGACTACGGCCTGTTCATGGTGAGCCGGTTCCGAGAGGAACTCGCGGCGGGCTACACCGTCGAAGCCGCGGTACGAAGATCAGTGATGACCACCGGTCAGACGGTGGTCTTCTCGGGCACCATCATCGTGGCCGCGCTGGCCTGCCTGTTGATGTTCCCGCAACCCTTCTTGAAGTCGGTCGCCTACGGCGCGATCGCCTCGGTCAGCTTGGCCGCACTGCTGTCGATCACCGTGCTGCCGGCCATCCTGGCGATCCTCGGTCGACGGATCGACGCCTTCAGCGTGCCGTTCCTGCAGCGCACCAAGACGCGCGAAGAGATCATCAACGGCTTCTGGGGCAAGCTCTCGGGCTGGGTGATGAAGCACCCGGTCAAGACCGCGGTCCCCACCGTGCTGCTCCTGCTGGCCCTGATCATCCCGTTCAGCAACATCGCCTTCGGCGGCATGAGCGAGGCCTATCTGCCGCCGAACGATCCCCAGCGCAACGCGCAGGAGGATTTCGACCGGTACTTCCCCGCTGAGCGGACCGAAGAACTCAAACTCGTCGTCCTCTACAACCAGGACGACGAGGACGCCGGTGACAAGGTCGCGGCCATCGCCGCCGAGGCCAACAAGATCCCCGGATTCACCAAGAAGTTCTCCCCCACCGCCGAGGGCGGCGGCTTGGACGGCGTGTACGGCGACCCGGACACCGGTTACGGCGTCACGCAGATGTCGGCCGGTCTGGTCGATCGCACCACCGCGGCCGAGGCCATCCGCGAGCTGCGCGCCATCGACTCGCAGGGCCTGCGGGTCTATGTCGCGGGCATGCCTGCCCTCACCCAGGACTCCATCGATTCGCTGCTCGACCTGCTGCCGTTGATGGCGATCGTGCTGGTGCTGGTCACCGGGCTGCTGATGTTCCTGGCCTTCGGATCCATCATCCTGCCGATCAAGGCGGCGCTGATGTCCGCGCTCGGCCTGGGTTCCACGCTGGGCATCCTGACCTGGATGTTCATCGACGGCAACGGCTCCTCGCTGCTCAACTTCACGCCGGGACCGCTGTTCGCCGCCGTCCTGGTGCTGATCATCGCGATCGTCTACGGCCTGTCCACCGACTACGAGGTGTTCCTGCTCTCCCGCATGGTCGAGGCTCGCGATCAGGGCGCCAGCACCACCGAGGCGATCCGGGACGGCACCGCGCTGACCGGTCGCCTGATCACGGCGGCCGCCGCGATCCTGGTCGTGGTCACCGGCGCGTTCGCGCTCTCGAACATCGTGATGATGAAGTACATCGCGTTCGGCATGATCGCCGCGCTGATCCTCGACGCCACCGTGATCCGCATGCTGCTGGTGCCGTCGGTGATGAAGCTGCTCGGCGACGACTGCTGGTGGGCGCCGCAGTGGATGCTCAAGCTGCAGCGCAAGATCGGCCTCGGCGAGACCATCCTCGAGGACGAGCCGCAGTTCAAGGATCCCGCCCTCGTCGGAGCCGCCACCGGTTCCACCAGCGCGGGCGGCGTGGTGGCCGTGGCGCAAGCCGAAACCACCCAGCTGCGCGTCCAGTCGCTGGACGAGTCGCGCCCGGCGGCCGGTCAAGCCGAGCCCAAGCGGCTGCGTTCGCTGGCCCGGCGCGGCCGCAGAGACGAGGACGCGTCGTTGGACCACCTCGACGAGTTGGTCGACGAGCCGACGCCGGAGCCCACTCCGCCGTCGGGCCCGACGCCCGTTCTGGCCCAGCCTCCGATGCAGGGCCAGCCTCCGGTTCAGGGGCAGGGACAGGCACCCACGCAGGCTCCGCCGATGCCACCGATGCCGGCCTCGCGCCCGCCGGAGCGGCAGGTCGGTCCCGACACCGGATCGTGGCGCCTGGGCGCCGGGGGCGTCCGCCAGAGCAACCGCGATCTGCGGCCGCGGCCGGCGCCGATGCCGCCGCGGACCGTGGCACCCGCGCAGCCGCCCGCGCCGGACCCCCGGCCACCGGCCGCACCCGCGCCGACCGGCCCCTATCCGGTCCCGGAGAGTCATGACAATCCGGAGATGCCGCCGCAGTACGGGAAGCCCGCTGCGCGGCCGTCTCGGGAGCGTCGCGCGGACCGCAGCGAGCAGATCAGCGTGCAGGATCTGCTTCGGCGGAGCCGAGGCGGAGAGTCCGACCAGGACTGATGCATTGGTGCCCCACGGTTCTCGGCCACTAATGTGCTAGCCATGTCTGCCGAGAACCCCGCCCGCCGCAACTGGCGCCGTTGGCTTCGCGTCGGCATCGTCGTCCTCGTGGTCGTGATCCTGTCGGTGGAGGCGTGGTTCGTCTGGCCGCACCTCGAGCAGGCCTGGGACCACATCGGCGAGATCAACTGGTGGTGGGTGCTGGCCTGCATCGTCGCCGCCCTGGCCTCCATGGACAGCTACGCGCAGGTGCAGCGGGTGCTGATGGGTTCGGCCGGGGTGCGGGTGCGCCAGCGCGAGTCGTTGGCGGTGATCCTGGCGTCCAACTCGATCTCGCAGACCATGCCCGGCGGCCAGGTGCTGGCTCCGGCGTTCATCTACCGGGAGAGCCGCAAGTGGGGAGCCACCCCGGTGGTCGCCTCGTGGCAGTTGGTGATGTCCGGGCTGCTCGCCGGCGTCGGTCTGGCGGTGCTCGGTCTGGGTGGAGCCCTGCTCGCCGGGGCCAAGACCAGTCCGTACTCGGTCGTCTTCAGCGTCGTCGGGTTCGTGGCCTTCGCCATCGTCATGCAGTATGTGGCCACGCATCCGGAGTCGCTGGAAGGTCCGGGACGCCGCGTCCTGGGCTGGATCAACAATCTGCGCGACAAGCCGCGCGAGCACGGCGTCGAACGGCTCAAGCGGATTCTCGACCAGCTGCAGTCGGTGCAGCTCAAACGGCGCGCCGCCGGCGAGGCCTTCGCCTGGAGCCTGTTCAACTGGGTCGCCGACGTGGTCTGCCTGGCCTTCGCCTGCTACGCCGTCGGCGCCGAACCCGGGTTCGCCGCCCTCATGGTCGCCTACGCGGCGGGCAAGGCGGTCGGCACCGCGCTGCCGCTGCTGCCCGGCGGTATCGGGGTGGTCGACGCCGTGCTCATCTCGGCGTTCACCGCGTCCGGGATTCCCGCCGCCGACGCCCTGCTCGCGGTGTTGATCTACCGCATCGTCAGCTACCTGTTGATCGCACTCATCGGCTGGGTGGTGGTGGCGATGCGGTATCGCGGCGCCATCAGTTCCCGGGACGACATCCGCACCCAGATGGAGCGTGAGGAAGGCGACATCTCCCCGGCCGGTTAACGTGGTGGCATGCTCGCTTTCGCCGCCCTCGCTGATTTCGTCGCGGTCATCGTCTTCGCCGCCGTCGGCCGCTCCAGCCACGCCGAGGCCCTGAGCCCGTCCGGGGTGTGGGAGACCGCGTGGCCGTTCCTGGTGGGTGCGGCGGTCGGCTGGCTGATCGTCGGCTTGCTCCGGCGCACTCCGGTCGCCCTGGCTCCGGGCGGGGTCATCATCTGGATCTCCACCGTGGTGGTCGGCATGGTGGTGCGCTGGGCCACCGATTCGGGTACCGCGACCGCATTCATCATCGTGGCCACGGTCTCCACCGCGCTCCTGCTTTTGGGCTGGCGCCTGATCGCCCGCATCGTCAGCGCGAAGTCGAGCGCTTCGTCGCCGGAGGCCGCGGCGGGTCAGTCCAGCCGGTAGTACTTCTGCGCCACCTGCAGGGCCGCGGTGCCGGAGGCGTCGCCCTCGCAGTAGACCACGATCACCTTGCCGCCGGAGATCCCGACGAACCAGCCGGGACCGGCCGGACCGTTGGTGCCGACGAGCGCCCGGAGCCCGGGCGCCCCGGTGAGGTCGCTGGCGTCGCCGCGGCGGGCGACGACGGCCATCTGCGCCGCCACCCGGGCGACCGTGGCCGCGTCCATGGCCCCGAGCTCACCGCCGGACACCTTGGTGGGGGTGTCCTTGATCAGGTACGGGGGCACCGAGGTGGGCGACCCCTTCAATGAGCGCGCCACCGACACGCCGAGGATCCCCATGTTCAGCATGGTGGCGGTGAAGTTCTGCGGCCGGAACGACGCCGCCGACACCGACGCGGAGGAGCTGCCGGGCGGACCGACCACACCGGGCACGGTGAAGGTCAGTCCGAGCCCGAGGTGCTGCCACCGCGCTCGCGCCTGGTCGGCGTCGGTCGCCGTGTCGTCGATCGCGCCGAAGACCGGGTCGAGGGTGCTGCCGGTCGGGTAGGCGATGTCCGCCTGAATCCGGTGGTCGGCGGCGGCGTCGTTCTGCGCCATCGCCAGAATGCCGCCGGTCTCGGCGTCGAAGCTCATCACGGTGGCCGGTTGCGCCACCTCCACCACCGCGTCGCCGAGGGTGAGCTGCTCGTTCTGGTTGATCGTGGTCATGATGTCCGGGGCGGGGCGACCCTGCTCGCCGGCCAGTTTCACCGGCTTGGCCCCGGGGGTCGCCTCCTGCACCTGCCAGCCGGACGTCGCATTGCGGACCGCCTGCCAGTAGTTGGTGAGTCCCGTCGACAGCGGCGTGGAGAGCCGCCGGTCGCTCATCACCAGCATGCCGGTCTTGACCACGGTGACCCCGGAGATGCGTTCGGGATCGGAGGCCAGCACCTTCATGTCGGGGTCACGCAGGGTCACCGCCAGCGCCTCGCCGCCCTGCGCCGCGACGATCTTCTCGTTGATCACCTTCGCGGTGACCAGCGGGGCGATGGGCTTGAGGGCGGCGGCCAGGGCATTGACCGAGCGCTGCAGGTTTCGGGTGGCGGCCGGGTTGATCATGATCTCGTTGACCGGCTGCATGGTCATGAAGGCCTTGCCCGAGGCGCTGCGCACGGTCGGCGCCGGGGTGGCGTCGGTGCGGACCATTTGCAACCGCGCGCCCACCGGCATCCCGGTCTTCAGCAGGCTCTGCTCCCACTGCACCTTCCAGCCGGTGGAGAGCCGACGCAGGCTGCCGGTGGTGGTGGTCGCGTAATCGCGGTCGTCCGACCAGTGCCACGTGGTGGTCATGGTGAACGACGCGGTCCCGTCGGAGTATTCGACGGTGTTGCCGATGGTCGCGTCGACGGTGCGGGCGTGCATGCCGGCGAAGGAGGCGCTGAGCGCGTCGGCGGCCTGGGAGGGCGAGGTGGTGAGGTCGGAGGCGGTCTGCACATCCTGGTTCGCCATGGCCGCGGCGAACGCCCGCGCGGCCCTCGCCGAGTCGGAATCGTCGTCGTTGCCGCACGCCACCAGTGCGAGCGCGCAGACGGCACTGACGCACAGCGCCATCACCGAACGCCACGATCGCAAGTTCATAGTCACAATAGTCACTCTATTCACACGGCCTTGGCTAGCCGGGGCGTTCACGGTCCGGCGTCTAACTGGTCACGATCCGGTCTCCATTGATAATGGGACCATGTCCCTGCATGTCGTCCGCGCCGATGAACGCCTCCTGACCAGCACCGATTGGCTCACGTCCCGCCACGGCTTCTCCTTCGGCGATCACTACGATCCGCACAACACTCACCACGGCGTGCTGCTGGTGCACAACGACGAGATCGTCGCCCCGGGGCAGGGATTCGACACGCATCCGCACCGGGAGACCGAGATAATCACCTGGGTGCTGGAAGGCTCCCTGGTCCACCAGGATTCGCAGGGCCACAACGGAGTGATCTATCCGGGCCTGGCGCAGCGCATGAGTGCCGGGACCGGGATCCTGCACTCCGAACGCAACGACGCCGGCGACGCCGCCGCCAGCGAGCGGGTGCACTACCTGCAGATGTGGCTGCTGCCCGACGAGACCGGCGCCGATCCGAGCTACGAGCAGCGCGACGTGAGCACCGAACTGGCCGCGGGCGGGCTGCTCCCGCTGGCCTCCGGCGACCCCCGGCACGACTCGGCGATCCGCATCCGCAACGCGGGCGCCACCCTGTGGGTGGCCCGGCTGGCTGCCGGTCAGCGGGTGACCCTGCCGGCCGGCCGCTTCACGCACCTGTTCGCCTCGTCCGGGGCCGTCGAGGTGGAGTCCACCGTCCTGGGGGCCGCGGACACCCTGCGCGCCCATGACCTCGGCGGCTCCGCACTGACCGCACGCACCGCCGCCGAAGTGCTGATCTGGACGATGGATGCGGCCCTCGGCGAGTAGCCGACCACGGATCACGGTGCGGCTGCGGCACACCGTGCCCGCGCGCAAGGCACTATGTAAGGCGTGACCCACGCTTCGAACACCCCCGTCGAACTCCCCTCCGGCCTCGATCTGCAGTGGCGGGATCCCGCGGTCGCCGTCGGCGACGACCTGTTCAGCCACGTCAACGGCCGTTGGCTCGCAGAGCACCGGATCCCCGACGATCGTAGTATCGACGGCGCCTTCCACGTCCTGCGCGACAACGCCGAGGCACACGTGCGCGAGATCGTCGAAGCCTGCGCCCGCGGCGACGGGACGGGCCCCAACGCCGCCAAGATCGGCGACCTGTACGGCTCCTTCATGGACGTCGAGCGTCTCGAGGCACTGGGCGCCTCCGCGATCGCCGACGACCTCACCGCCATCGCCTCGATCGACGACACGTCGGACTTCGCCCGCGTCCTCGGCGACCTGCAGCGGCACGGCGCCACCGGCCTGTTCGGCTACTACGTGGACACCGACGCCAAGAACTCCGACCGCTACCTGGTGCACGTGGTGCAGAGCGGTCTGGGCCTGCCCGACGAGGCGTACTACCGCGAGGACAAGCACGCGGCCACGCGGGAGTCGTACGTGGCCCACGCCGAGCGGATGTTCGCCCTAGCCGGGCTACCCGACCCCGCCGGGGCCGCCGCGACCGTCCTCGAACTGGAGACGGCCATCGCCGCGCACCACTGGGATGTGGTGCGCCGCCGCGACGCCGACGCCACCTACAACCTGCATACCCGCGACGAATTCGCCACCGCGGCACCGGGATTCGATCTCGACGCCTGGATCGGCGCGCTCGGCGCCCCCACCACCGCGACCTTCGCTGAGGTCAACCTGGGGCAGCCCTCGTTCGTCACCGGGGCAGCCGAGCTGATCGCCGAACGCCCGCTGGAGCAGTGGAAGACCTGGCTCACCTGGCGGCTGCTCCGCGCGGCTGCCCCCTATCTCTCGGCCGCGTTCGTCGACGAGAACTTCGACTTCTACGGCCGGGTCCTCACCGGCGCCCCTGCCAACCGGGACCGCTGGAAGCGCGGTGTCGGCTTCGTCGAGGCCGCCATCGGTTTCGCCGTCGGCGAGCTGTACGTGGCCAAACATTTCCCGCCCGCGGCGAAGGCCCGGATGGACGAGCTGATCGACAACCTCATCGAGGCTTATCGGCGCAACATCACCGACCTGGAGTGGATGACCCCGGACACCCGCGAGCGCGCCTTGGCCAAGCTCGACCGGTTCACACCGAAGATCGGGTACCCGGCGGGCTCCCGCGACTACGGCGCCCTGACCGTCGACCGCTCCGATCTCATCGGCAACGTGCGCCGCGCCTCGGACTTCGAGAACCACCGCGAGCTGAGCAAGATCGGTCGTCCGGTGGATCGCGACGAGTGGTTCATGACGCCGCAGACGGTGAACGCCTACTACAACCCGGGCATGAATGAGATCGTCTTCCCGGCCGCGATCCTGCAGCCGCCGTTCTTCGACGCCGACGCCGACGACGCCGCCAACTACGGCGGCATCGGGGCGGTGATCGGCCACGAGATCGGCCACGGCTTCGACGATCAGGGCGCCAAGTACGACGGCGACGGCAACCTCGTCGACTGGTGGACTGACACCGACCGCACCGAGTTCGGCAAGCGCACCACCGCGCTCGCGGCCCAGTACGCCGAGTACACCCCGGTCGGTCTCGACCCGGAGCACAGGGTCAACGGCGAGTTCACGCTCGGCGAGAACATCGGCGACCTCGGCGGCCTGTCCATCGCGTTGGTGGCCTATCGGATCGCGAACGAGAAGTCCGGGGCCACCCCGCCGGTGATCGACGGCCTGACCGGTGAGCAGCGCGTCTTCTTCAGCTGGGCCCAGATCTGGCGCACCAAGACTCGCGACGAGGAGGCGATCCGCCGCCTCTCGATCGACCCGCATTCGCCGCCCGAGTTCCGGTGCAACGGCGTGGTCCGCAACCTCGACGCCTTCTACGCGGCGTTCGATGTACCCGACGACGCCGACCTGTACCTGGCCCCCGCCGACCGCGTCCGCATCTGGTGAACGCGCGTTCCGTCGCCCGCTGGCTGCTGCCGGCCCTGGCCGTCCTCGTCTGGCTGGGCGTCGGCGGGGCCACCGGTCCCCTGGCGGGCAAGCTCAGCCAGGTGACCACCACCGAGGCCAGCGCCTTCCTGCCGGCCTCCGCGGAGTCGACGGTGGTGTCGGAGGAACTGCCGGCGTTCACCGACACCGGCTACTTCCCGGCGATCGTCGTCGCCGAGCGGGACGGCGGCCTGACTCCGGCCGACAGCCGGTACCTCGCCGACGCCACCGCGCCGCTGGCCGGCACCGCCGGTTTCGGGCCGGACTTCTCGCCGGTGCTGCCGTCGGCCGACGGCCTGGCCGCCCAGCAGTTCGTGCCGATCGCCACCGACGGCAAGCCGAAGGAACCGGTCGCCGAGCTGCGGAAGGCGCTCGACGCGCCGCCGCCCGGGTTGACCGTGGCGGTGACCGGTCCCGCCGCCCAGGCCGCCGACCTGTCCGGTGCGTTCGCCGGGATCGACGGTCTGCTGCTGCTGGTGGCCGGGACGCTGGTGCTGCTGATCCTGATCGTCGTCTACCGCTCGCCGATCCTGCCGATCGTGGTGCTGATCTCGGCGACCCTCGCTCTCGCCTTGGCGTCCGGCCTGGTCTATTGGCTCGCCGACGCCGGCGTCCTCGAACTCAACGGCCAGAGCCAGGGCATCCTGTTCATCCTCGTCTTCGGCGCGGCCACCGACTACGCGCTGCTGCTGGTGGCGCGCTACCGCGAGACGCTCGCCGATCAGCCCGACGCACGGGGCGCGCTGCTGACGGCCTGGCGGGCCACGCTGCCGCCGATCGCCGCGTCGGCCGGCACGGTGATCGCCGGCGTGCTGTGCCTGCTGCTGAGCGACCTGAACTCCAACCGCAGCCTCGGTCCGATCGCGGCGCTCGGCGTCGCGGCGTCGTTCCTGGCGTCGGTCACCTTCCTGCCCGCGGTGCTGGCCCTGTTCGGCCGGACGGCCTTCTGGCCGCGGCGGCCGCAGCCGTCCGACGACCCGGGCAGCTCCCACCGGATCTGGCAGCGGGTGGCGGACTTCGTGGCCGCCGCCCCGCGCAAGGTGTGGGCGGTAACGCTGCTGGTGCTGCTGGTCGGCGCGGCGTTCGCCCCGATGTTCCGGTCCGACGGCGTCGCCACCACCGACTTCTTCCTCAACGAGACCGAGTCGGTGCAGGGTGCGGCGATCCACGCCGAGCACTTCGACGCCGGTTCGGGCACGCCCACCTGGATCGTCGTCCCGCAGGTCTCCGGCGACGCCGCCACCGAGGTCGCCGCGGACACCCCGGGCGTCGCCGGGGCGGCCGTGCTCACCGAGAACGCCGCACCGGTGGTCCGCGACGGCCGGGCCGCGGTGCAGGTGACCCTGGACGACGACCCGGATTCGCTGGCCGCGCAGGACACCGTCGCCGCACTGCGCGAGGGCCTGAGCCGACTCGACGGTGCCCGCGTCGGCGGCGCCACCGCGGTGGACCTGGACACCCGCCTCACCGCGGCCCGGGACCGGAACCTGATCATCCCGGTGGTGCTGCTGGTGGTGCTGGCCGTGCTCGTCCTGCTGCTGCGGTCGCTGGCCGCGCCCGCGCTGCTGCTGGTCACCACCGTGCTGTCGTTCGGTACGACGCTCGGCATCGCCGCGCTGATGTTCAACGGTCCGCTGGGCTTCCCCGGCGCCGACCCGACCGTGCCGCTGTTCGCGTTCGTCTTCTTGGTGGCGCTCGGCGTGGACTACAACATCTTCCTCATGGCCCGGGCGCGCGAGGAGGCGCCGGTGCACGGCACCCGTAAGGGCATGCTGGTGGCGCTGACCAGTACCGGCGGGGTGATCAGCGCCGCGGGCATCGTGCTGGCGGCCACCTTCTCCGCGCTCGCGGTGATCCCGCTGCTGTTCCTGGCGCAGATCGCCTTCCTGGTGGCCGTCGGCGTGCTGATCGACACGCTGGTGGTGCGCTCGCTGCTGGTGCCGGCGGTGACGCTCGACGTCGGACGTCGGATCTGGTGGCCCAGCGCCCTCTCGCGTTCGGAACCGGCACGTTCGGAACCGGCGGGTTCGGGGCAGTCGTGAGGCACGACCCCGACATCCAGGCCTCCATCGACCTCAACAGCGGCCGCTGGATCGCGGCGGCCATCCTGCGCCCGCTGTTCGCCGCCGCGGTGCTGCTTGTCGGCTACTTCCTGCTGCCGATCAGCCACGACAGCCGCTGGAACGTGGTCGGGCTGATCATCGGCGGCTTGATGCTGGCGGGGTTCTGCGCGTGGGAGATCTGGCAGTTCCGGCACACTCGACGCCCGGTGCTGGTCTCCCTGGAGTTGTTCACCGCGCTGGTCGGCTTCTACGTGGTCTCGTTCTCCACGGTGTACTTCCTGTTCTCCGACTACGACCACGGCAGCTTCACCGAGTCGCTGACCCGCGTTGACGCGCTGTACTTCTGCCTCACCGTGTTCACCACCACCGGCTTCGGCGACATCGCGGCGGTCAGCCAGGGTGCCCGCATCGCGGTCTCGGTGCAGATGGCGTCGTCGCTGGTCCTGCTCGGCCTGGGCGTGCGCTTCCTGACGCTGCTGGTCGGCCAGCGCGTCAAGGACGTCAGCACCGACTGACCCCGGCGCACCCACCCCGTCGCCCACCCTCCCGCGTGTCGCGACCCCTTCCCCGGGTCGCCGTCCGGGCTCGCGCTTTGCCACCCTGTTGGTGAGACTTCTGGGGGGCTGCGTGTGGGGAGGGAGTGACGATGATTTTTAGTGTTCGTACCGAGCAGGAGCGTGCGGAGGAGATC
>NZ_JBHLWV010000031.1:0-48630 GCF_042432625.1 Gordonia phosphorivorans
GGAACCTCGAGAACTCACGACGCCGGATACGATTCCACTGCACCCGCAAACAGCGGGCAGGCATCCAGATTCACTGCTGAGGTGCCCGCTCAACTTCGAAGAGCCGGTTTACAGGAGGGTTTAGCAACGAGTTCGTTAAGGCCGAACTATCAATCACAACCGCCGAGACAGTCTCCATCACAATCGAATGCGGAGCGCCCCTTGACCCAAAATCAAGCAAAGGGATTTCCGCCTATCTGACAAGCTACACGCCGAAGTACACGATTGATCGATACTACGTCAGCGGCGGCGGGCTTGCGGAGCGGTCAGCGGTTCAGGAAGGAAAAGAAGGGAGGGCTGTCCAGTGTCGTTCCATAGCTCGCGCTTGAATCTGCCGACGTTCGCTATTGCGATCGTTTGCACTGTCCTTATCTCTGGGTGTTCCGCGAAAACCGTGGCGCCACCACAAGTAAGCTCGGCGACACCAACTTCGAATTTCAAAGACAGTCTGCCAGACCTTGAGGCCTCAGAGTTGATTGGATTGACCGAGAATCAGGTTCAGTCCAGGCTTTACACTAAAAAGTATTCGAACACGAGCAGCGGCATGGAAATCATGAACGACTTTGGGCGAGTTCGGTATCGTCATCAAATAGTTGATCTGACCCGCCTAGTCACGCCGGAAGTGGCGTCGGAATACCGTGACTATACGGGAGAGTTCACGGCGATCGCAGCGTGCGTACGCCACGATGAGAGCGCCGACAGCTACTCAATCTTCGTCGGCGGTCTACCCAGCCCGCTAATCACGACAGCAATCCTGGCACAGGCGAACCGCGGTGACTTCAACCAACATCTCACCGAATACAACGGTTGCAGAGCGCCCGGACCAAAAGTTCCAATATCGCTCGTGAGCTGATCAAGCCCTGTCGGGAAGATCGGCTGCAGGGGCCGAAATTGCCGCTCTCCAGAATGAGGTGAAGAAGAATTTCAACTGGTCAGGTGCTCTGACTGCCGTGTCATCCCGCAACCTCGATGAGACACGCCCTAGAAGATGTCGAAAAGCGGGGGGGGGGCGGGCAATATGCCCGCGGACCCCCCGCTTTTCAGCACTCTTCAACACACGGGGGCCGAGTCCACGATGCTGCCCGGCCGACCGTTCCCGGTCAGCCGTCGGTTACCAACGCGATGGCCGGGTACGACTAGCGTGCGGTCAGCGGCCGAGGGGGCCGCGGCCCAGCCGCAGCAGGAGCATGGCGAGGGTGTGGCCCTCGGAGCCGAGCGAGGAGAACCGCTCGAGGACCTTCACCTCGCGGCTGTGCACCAGGCGGGGACCGCCGGCGGCCATCCGCGCCGCGCCGATCTTCTTCGACACCGCCGAGCGGCGCTGCACGGCGGCCAGGATCACCGCGTCCATCCGATCGATCTCACTGCGCAACTCGTCGATGTCGTCGGGCAGATCGGCCACATCGCTTCCCAGGTCGTAACCCGACAGGTCGATCTCGGAGAACTGCTGTTGGGAATCCTGGTCGCTCACGGTTTCCGATTTTGCCATGTCGGCCGCAGGGGCCCGGCTCCAGTGTCTGTCTCGGTGACACACTGGTGCCTATGACCGACGAGCGCGCCCCGGCCATCTCCCGTCTCTCCCTCGGTGCGATCGTCCTCATCGTCGCCCAACTTGTGGTGCGCGTGGTGCTGGTGGCGCGCGGCAACTTCTACTGGGACGACCTGATCCTCATCGGTCGCGCCTCGTCGACGCCGATCCTGAGCTGGGAATACCTCGGCCACAGTCACGACGGGCATTTCATGCCCGCCGCGTTCCTGGTCGCCGGCGTGACCACGGTGCTGGCCCCGCTGCAGTGGTGGCTGCCCGCACTCACCCTGGTCCTGCTGCAGCTGCTCGCCTCGGTCGCCGTGTGGCGGATGATCCGCATCGTGGTGGGCGAGCGCGCCCGCGCCGGGCTCGGCGCGCTGCTCGCCCTCGGCTTCTATCTCTTCGTGCCGATGACGGTCAGCGGTTACCTCTGGTGGGCCGCGGGCCTCAACACGCTGCCCATGCAGGCGGCGATGGCCTTCATCGTCGGCAACGCGGTGCTGCTGGTCCGGGGCGTCGAGGACCCGCGGCGCCGGCGCACTCTGGTGATCGGCTCGGTGGTCGCCTTCGTGGTGGCCCTGGCGTTCTTCGAGAAGTCGCTGTTCATCCTGCCGGTGGCGGTGGTCGCCGCGCTGCTGGCCGTCCGCGCGGAGCCGGGCGTCGGGACCGGCGACTACCGTTCGTCCGCGCTGACGGTCGCCTTCATGCGCGCCCGCACCCTGTGGGCGTGGCTGGCCGGCGTCTTCGCGGTGTGGGTGGTGATCTTCCTGTCGGTGTCGACGGCGACGGCGGGCTCGCATTCGCTGGCGCAGATGTGGAAGTTGGTGTGGCGCAGCATCGATTCGGCGATCGTGCCGTCGACCGTCGGTGGGCCGTGGGAGTGGGATCGCTGGATTCCGTCGCCCCCGATGGGCTTCCCCGCCGTGTGGATGATCGTGGCCGGCTGGGTGCTCATCGCGGGTGCGGTGCTGTGGTCCTGGCGGGCGCGCCGCGGGGCGGTCGCGATCTGGGCGTGCGCCGGTCTGTACGCGGTGGCCGCGCAGCTGCCGGTCATGTGGAACAGGTCGAGCGAGGCCACCGCCCTGGAGCTGGCCCAGACCATGCGGTACCTGCCGGACACCGCGCTGGTCATCGCGCTCGCGATCGCACTGGTGGCCGCCGCTCCGGCGCGCGGGGCGCACGGCGCGCACAGCGCGCCCGGCCCGTCCTCGTCGAACCCGGTCGCACGGGCGGCGACGGTGGTCGGTGCCGTCGCGATCCTGGTGTCGGCACTGGTGAGCACTGCGGCCTATTCGACGTCGTGGCAGCGCGACCCCACCGCCGCGTACCTGGCGACCGCGGAGAAGTCCCTGACCGAGAACGCGGATCTGGTGATGTTCGATCAGGCGCTGCCGCTGGAGGTGCTGACCCCGGTGGCCTATCCGAACAACCAGATCAGCCGGGTGTTCGGGCGACTCGACCCCCGGCCGCGGTTCGGAGATCACACCGACAAGCTTATGGTGCTCGACGAGAAGGGGGCCATGGTGCCCGGCGGGGTGAGCCCGATGCGGGAGGTGGCGCCCAGCGCGGGGACGTGCGCCAAGCCCACCCTGACCGAGCGCACCCGGCTGGAGCTGTCCGGTCCGCTCATCGAATGGCGGTGGACGGTGGCGCTGAGCTACTGCGCCGACCGCGACGGCGAGATCGCCGTCTCCCTGGGCGGGCGCGAACTGCGGGTTCCGGTGCGGGCCGGGCTGCACCCGATCTACTTCCAGCTGGCCGGGAGCGGCGAACACCTCACGGTTCGTCCCCTCACCGACGGACTGGCGTTGCACACCGGCGCGGGCCGGGTGGGCGAACCGATCGTCGCCGCGTACGCACCCTGACCCACCGGCGGCCCGGATGTCCGAGCCCGCCGGTACCCTGGACAGGCGATGATGACCACTTCTGACCAGCTCCTCGACGGCCTCAATCCCCAGCAGCGTGCGGCGGTGCTGCACAGCGGCTCGCCCCTGCTCATCGTGGCCGGGGCGGGCTCGGGCAAGACCGCCGTCCTGACCCGACGAATCGCCTACCTGCTGTCCGAGCGCGACGTGACGCCCGGCCAGATCCTGGCGATCACCTTCACCAACAAGGCCGCCGCGGAGATGCGCGAACGCGTCATCGAGCTGGTCGGTCCGCGCGCGAACT
The DNA here is from genome assembly GCF_042432625.1 of Gordonia phosphorivorans. Lineage (NCBI taxonomy): Bacteria > Bacillati > Actinomycetota > Actinomycetes > Mycobacteriales > Gordoniaceae > Gordonia > Gordonia phosphorivorans. Next base: position 3,737 of record NZ_JBHLWV010000031.1, read on the forward strand.
ACATGTGGGTGTCCACCTTTCACTCCACGTGCGTGCGGATCCTGCGGGCGCAGTCGAACCTGCTGCCGGGGCGTAACTCCAACTTCTCCATCTACGACGCCGACGATTCGCGGCGGCTGTTGTCGATGGTGGTGCGCGATCTGGATCTGGATCCCAAGAAGTACGCCCCGCGGGGTCTGTCGACGGTGATCTCGAACTTCAAGAACGACCTGAAGTCGCCGGAGGAGGTCGCCGCCACCCTGGCCGACATTCAGCCGCAGCAGGGGCAGACGGCCGAGGACATCGCGCGCGTGTACGACGAGTATCAGCGTCGTCTCGCCGCGGCCAACGCCTTCGACTTCGACGACCTCATCGGCGAGACGGTCGGGCTGCTGCAGCAGCACCCCGAGGTGGCCGAGTACTACCGCCGCCGGTTCCGGCACGTGCTGGTGGACGAGTACCAGGACACCAACCACGCCCAGTATGTCTTTGTGCGCGAGCTGGTCGGCGAACCGGGCCAGAGCGGCACCGCCCCGTCCGAGCTGTGCGTCGTGGGTGACTCCGATCAGTCGATCTACGCCTTCCGCGGCGCGACGATCCGCAACATCGAAGAGTTCGAGCGCGATTACCCGGATGCGGAAACCGTTCTGCTGGAACAGAACTACCGCTCCACCCAGACCATCCTCAGCGCCGCGAACGCGGTGATCTCGCAGAATCCGAACCGTCGCGTGAAGAAGCTGTGGACCGACTCCGGGGACGGCGACCTGATCGTCGGCTACGTGGCCGACTCGGATCGGGCCGAGGCGCAGTTCATCGCCAAGGAGATCGACGAGCTCACCGACTATTCCATCGGCGGCTCGCAGTCGGCCTCCTACTCCGACATCGCCGTCTTCTACCGCACCAACACCGGCTCGCGGCCCATCGAAGAGGCGTTCATCCGGCACGGCATTCCGTACAAGGTGGTCGGCGGCACCCGCTTCTACGAGCGCAAGGAAGTGCGCGACATCGTCGCCTACCTGCGGGTGGTCGCCAACCCCGACGACTCGGTGAGCCTGCGCCGGATTCTGAACACGCCGCGGCGCGGGATCGGCGACCGCGCGGAAGCGTGCGTCGCGGTGCACGCGGAGAATCTGGACCTCAGCTTCTACCAGGCACTGCTCGAGGGCGCGCAGGGCCGCGTGCCGCTGCTCAACACGCGCGCGGTGAAGCAGATCGGCGGCTTCGTCGACCTCATCGAGGGCCTGCGGCAGGAGTTCCTGCTGTCCTTCGCGCCCGACGACGACACTGCCGCCGCCGATGCGAGCGCCGAGGGCGCCGACATCGGAGACCTGGTGGAGGCCATCGTCACCCGGTCCGGCTACCGCACCGAACTGGAGGCGTCCAACGACCCCCAGGACGGCGCGCGGCTGGACAACCTCAACGAGCTCGTCGCCGTCGCCCACGACTTCAGCGTGGAAGCGGCGCAGGAGATCGAGGACCTCGACGACGAGGCGCTCGACGACGGAGACGACGTCGCGCAGGCCGATCGCGACGGCGAACCCGAGCCCGGTTCGCTGGCGGCCTTCCTGGAAAAGGTCGCGCTGGTCGCCGACGCCGACCAAGTGCCCGATGAGGGCGACGGGGTGGTCACCCTGATGACCCTGCACACGGCGAAGGGCCTGGAGTTCCCGGTGGTGTTCGTGACCGGCTGGGAGGACGGCCAGTTCCCGCACGCTCGCGCGCTCGGCGACGCCGGCGAGCTCAGCGAAGAGCGGCGCCTGGCCTATGTCGGGATCACCCGAGCCCGGGAGCGCCTGTATGTCACGCGCGCGATCATGCGCGCGGCCTGGGGGCAGCCGGTGGAGAACCCGGAGTCGCGCTTCCTGCAGGAGATTCCGCAGCATTTGATCGAGTGGAAGCGCACCGCACCGCGGCGGTCTGCGCATGGCGGTTTCGGGCGGGACGGCGAATCCCGATCCACCGGCCGCCCGTTCGGGTTCGGTTCCGCCGGGTCGTCCGGAGAAGGGATGCGCGGGCGTTCGTCGTACTCGTCGGATCCCACGCGCGGACGCAACAAGTCGGTGGTCTACGAGATCGGCGACCGGATCAGCCACCCGAAGTACGGTCTGGGCAAGGCGGTCGCCAAGGTGGGTGCCGGACCCACCGAGCAGATCACCTTCGACTTCGGCGGCAATGTGGGTCGCGTGACGCTGCTGACCCTGGGCGGCCTACCCGGCGAGAAGCTTTAGCGCGGACCGCCGGGGTCAGGCGCGGAAGGATCAGGCGCGGGGGGATCAGCGGATGCTGATGCCCTTCGACGCCAGCCACGGCATCGGATCGATCTTGGTGGTGCCGTTCTTCCACACCTCGAAATGCAGGTGCGGCCCGGTGGAGAAACCCTCGGAGCCGACCAGGGCGATCACGTCGCCGGCGGTCACCTTCTGACCCTCCTTGACCAGCACACCCGAACTGGCCATGTGGCCGTACATCGTGATGGTGCCGTCGGCGGCCTTGATCTGCACCCAGTTGCCGTAGCCGGAGGCCGGACCGGCCTTGACCACGGTGCCGTCGGAGACGGCGTGAATCGGGGTGCCGAGCGGGGCCGCCAGGTCGACGCCGCCGTGGAAGGTGCCCCATCGCTCGGCGTAGGGGGAGGTGAAGTTGTACTTGGCCTTGATCGGCGCGGAGAACAGGGGCTTGCGGGAGGCGGCCTCGCGAGCGGCGGCCGCGGCGGCGAGCTGCTTGCCGACGGTCAGCTGCTTGCCGTACCCGCCCATGTCGGCCTTGCTGGCCGCCGGGACCACGCCGCCGTCCAGATCCGAGGTCTTCGAGGCCAGGGTCGGCGCGCCGACGGTGGCCGAGCCGGTGTCGGCCGCGGCCAACGGTGCGATCTCGCCGGCTACGGGCTCGGCGGTGGTGGAGGTGCCGTGGTTGCCCGAGCCGCTGACCGCGACGGCCACGGCCCCGGCGGCGACGGCCACGAGGGCGGCGCGCGCCTTCACCGCGGCAGGCGGGCCGCTGCGATGGCGGCCGGTGCCGGTGGTGGCGTTGTTCGGCGGATCCTGGGTGGTCGACGCGGCGCTGGTGGCCGGTGCCGGGCTCGACGCCGCGGTCGCGGTCAGGCCCAGGCGGACCGAGCGCGACGGCAGCGGGAAGTCGCGGGTCGTCGGCGACATGTCGGCGGCTGCCAGGTCGGTGGCGTCCGTGCGGTCGGCGACAGCCGTCGCGCCAAGATCGCTGCGTGCAGCCAAGTCCTTCACCTCAGTTTCAGGTTGATGGGTCAGTGCTTCTTCGTGACCTTCTCGTTATCAACCTCATGAACGGTAGCGAACGACGTGCGGTCCCGTCCACCCGTTCGGCCGTATGGGGCCCCAGATGTGGGGCCACGGCGTTCTCACCGGCGAAGATATTCCTACCGGCGGGTAAGTGATTCTTTGCACACGCGCCGAGGTCGAGGCCGACGTGGCGCGCGCACCCGACTACAGTTCTCTGTGGTCCGCGTTACCTCGCGGACTTCTACCAAACACACTTCAGATGGTGAGCTGAATGGATCTCTTCGAGTACCAGGCGAAGGAACTGTTCGCCAAGCATGGGGTACCGACCACACCCGGTCGTGTTACCGACACCGCAGCCGATGCACGGGCGATCGCCGAGGAAATCGGCAAGCCGGTCATGGTCAAGGCGCAGGTGAAGGTCGGCGGCCGCGGTAAGGCCGGAGGCGTCAAGTACGCCGGTACCCCCGATGACGCACATTCCCACGCCGACAACATCCTCGGGCTCGATATCAAGGGCCACGTCGTTAAGAAGCTGCTGGTCGCTGAGGCCAGCGACATCGCGGAGGAGTACTACATCTCCTTCCTGCTCGATCGCGCCAACCGCAACTACCTGGCCATGTGCTCGGTGGAAGGCGGCGTCGAGATCGAGGAGGTCGCCGCGAACAACCCCGATCGTCTGGCCAAGATCGCCGTCGACCCCACCAAGGGCGTCGACCTGGCCACCGCACGCGCGATCGCCGAGGCCGGCCACCTGCCGGCTGAGGTTCTCGACGCCGCCGCGGTGACCATCGCCAAGCTCTGGGAGGTCTTCGTCGCCGAAGACGCCGTGCTGGTGGAGGTCAACCCGCTGGTCCGCACTCCGGACGATCAGATCCTGGCCCTCGACGGCAAGGTCACCCTGGACGAGAACGCCGACTTCCGTCAGCCCGGCCATGCCGACTTCCAGGACACCGACGCCACCGACCCCCTTGAGCTCAAGGCCAAGGAGAACGACCTCAATTACGTCAAGCTCGACGGTGAGGTCGGCGTGATCGGCAACGGCGCCGGCCTGGTCATGTCGACCCTGGACGTCGTCGCCTACGCCGGTGAGAACCACGGCGGCGTGAAGCCCGCCAACTTCCTGGACATCGGCGGCGGCGCTTCGGCCGACGTGATGGCCGCCGGCCTGGACGTGATCCTGGGCGACTCGCAGGTCAAGAGCGTCTTCGTGAACGTCTTCGGTGGTATCACCGCATGTGACGCTGTCGCCAACGGCATCGTCGGCGCGCTGGCGAAGCTGGGCGACGCGGCCACCAAGCCGCTCGTGGTCCGCCTCGACGGCAACAAGGTCGAGGAAGGCCGCAAGATCCTGGCTGAGGCCAATCACCCGCTGGTGACCCTCGCCGAGACGATGGACGAAGGCGCCGACAAGGCTGCCGAACTGGCAAGCAAGTAAGGGGCCGCAACAACATGTCTATCTACCTGAACAAGGACAACAAGGTCATCGTGCAGGGCATCACCGGCGGTGAAGGCACCAAGCACACCGCCCTGATGCTCAAGGCCGGCACCAACGTCGTCGGCGGTGTCAACGCCCGCAAGGCCGGCACCACTGTCAGCCACGTCGACGCCGACGGCAACGCCGTGGAACTGCCGGTCTTCGGCAGCGTCGCCGAGGCCATGGAGGTCACCGGAGCCGACACCTCGATCGCCTTCGTGCCGCCGGCGTTCTCCAAGGACGCCATGCTCGAGGCCATCGACGCGGAGATCCCGCTGCTCGTGGTCATCACCGAGGGCATCCCGGTGCAGGACTCGGCGTACGCCTGGGCCTACAACGTGGACAAGGGCGCCAAGACCCGCATCATCGGCCCGAACTGCCCCGGCATCATCACCCCGGGCGAGTCGCTGGTCGGTATCACGCCGAACAACATCACCGGCAAGGGTCCGATCGGCCTCGTGTCGAAGTCGGGCACCCTGACCTACCAGATGATGTACGAGCTGCGTGACCTCGGTTTCTCCACCGCCATCGGCATCGGCGGCGACCCGGTCATCGGCACCACGCACATCGACGCGATCGAGGCTTTCGAGGCTGACCCCGAGACCAAGATCATCGTGATGATCGGTGAGATCGGCGGCGACGCCGAGGAGCGTGCGGCTGATTACATCAAGGCCAACGTCACCAAGCCGGTCGTCGGCTACGTCGCGGGCTTCACCGCTCCCGAGGGCAAGACCATGGGCCACGCCGGCGCCATCGTGTCCGGCAGCTCGGGCACCGCGCAGGCCAAGAAGGAGGCCCTCGAGGCCGCCGGTGTCAAGGTCGGCAAGACGCCGAGCGAGACCGCCCGCCTGGCACGTGAGCTGTTCGACGCGCTGTAAGCACCACCTGTGACGAGCAGTGCTCGTCGACCCGCCCCGAAGTAGCCGTATCCGGCTCTTCGGGGCGGTGTGCATCCGGCATACTGTGTCGGTGACTGAAGTCGAGGTAACGGGGCGCAGCGAGGGGGCGCTGGCGCAGTTGCCACTGGTTTCAATGGCCCGTGCCGCAACGGAAGTGGTGCTTGCGGTGCCGCGCGCAGCGGTCTCCACCGTCGTCGGTCTGCCGCGGGCCGTCTTACGCGCCGCGCTCGACGAGGTGTTCGCCTACCTCGGGGAAGCGGACCTGACCGGGGTGCTGCTGTCGGCGGTCGACTTCGACCGGGTGCTCGGCGCCCTCGATCTGCAGGCGCTGGTGAGCCGCCTCGACCTGAATGAACTGCTCGCGGGGGTGGACCTCAACCCGCTGCTCGCCACCATCGACCTCAACCCGCTGGTAGCCGGGCTGGATCTGGAGGCCGTCATCGCGCGGATCGACATCGATGCGATCGTGGCCCGCGTGGACATCGACGCGATTCTGCAGCGCACCGACATCGCGTCGGTGGCCGCCAACGTCGTCGACGAGATCGACCTGAACTCCATCGTCCGCGGCGCGAGCGCCACGGTGAGCACGGAGATGATCGCCGATGTCCGCGGCGGCAGCGAACGCGCCGACGACCGCGTCGAGGTGTTCGTCAATCGCATGCTTCGGCGCAAGGGCACGGAGCGGTCCGACGCCGCCGACGATGAGGACTCGACGCCATGACCGAGGTGCGGACCGCGGGGATCGTGAGCCGAACGCTGGCGGCATTCCTGGACCTGCTCACCGTGCTGGCGATGCTGGCCGGCACCTTTCTCACGGTCGCGTTCGTGGCCTTTCTGGTCGACGTCCGGAGCTTCGACTTCCCGACGGTGCCGTGGTTGTTCACCGTGCCCGGTTTCCTGGTGGGCTGCATTCTGTATCAGGTGATCGCCTGGACCGTGTTCGGCCGCACGCTGGGGCAGGGGCTGATGGGGCTGCAGGTGGTCCGCCGGAAGTCCACCGCCAATCTGCACGTGCTCCAGGCGTTCGGCCGGGCCGTGGTGTGCACGCTGTTCCCGCTGGGATTGGCCTGGGTGGTGCTGTCGCCGAAGCGTCGATCAGTGCAGGACATCGCGGCCCGGAGCCGCGTGATCTACGGGCATCGTCGACGGTGAACGCACGGGAGCTGATCGCGGCGCTGGTCGAGGACTGGTGCAGCTGGGACATTCCGGTGGCACCGCAACCGGTGCACGCCGATCTGGGCGCCTTCGATCCGGAACGACTCGACTCCGGCGCGCACTCGGACTACGCCGAGCAGTTGGCGCGGGCCGCCGAGCGCACCGGCGTCGACGAGTCGATCCTGACGGGTGTGGGCATGGTGACCGCCCCGGACACCGGTGATCGGTTTCCGTTGGTGCTGATCGTCAGCGAGTTCGGCTTCCTGGGCGGCTCCATCGGACGGGTGGCCGGAACCCGCGTCGTGGCGGCCCTGCAGCGGGCCACGGCCCGCGGACTGCCCGTGCTGGCGCTGCCCGCGTCCGGCGGCACCCGCATGCAAGAGGGCACGCCGGCCTTCTTGCAGATGGCCGCGATCACCGCGGCGGTCAACGCCCACAAGGCCGCGGGCCTGCCGTACCTGGCGTACCTGCGCCATCCGACGACCGGCGGGGTGCTCGCCTCGTGGGGGTCGCTGGGGCACGTGGTGTGGGGCGCTCCGGGCGCGCTCATCGGTTTTCTGGGGCCGAAGGTCGCGACGACGCTGCGCGGGGAGGCCTTCCCGCCGGGCGTGCAGCAAGCCGAGAACCTGTATCGCCACGGCGTGCTCGACGGCGTCGTCGACGTCGACGACCTGCCCGCCCGGGTGGCCCGGCTTCTCGCGGTCTGGCGGGCGGAGGCCGACCCGCTCGAAGTGCCGCGATCGTGGGCCCGTACGTCCGGACATCCGGAGAACGCCTGGTCGGCGGTGCAGCAGTCGCGAAAACCGGACCGACCCGGCCTCGACTGGATGCTGGACGCGGTGCCGTTCGCGCCGATCGTCGATCATGGCCCGGTGCAGGTGGCGCTGGTGCAGCTGGGCGGCCACGCGGTGGTCATGGTCGGGACCGACGGGCCCACTCAACGTGCCGGCGAGGCGATCGACGTCGCGGCACTGCGGGCGGCGCGGCGGGGGATCGCACTGGCGGCGGAGCTGCAGTTGCCGCTGCTGACGGTCATCGACACCCACGGCGCCCAACTGTCGGTGCGCGCCGAAGAGGAGGGTCTGGCGGCGGAGATCGCGCACTGCCTCTCCGACTTCCTCGCGGCACCCGTGCCCACCGTCTCGGTGTTGGCCGGGGCCGGGGCGGGCGGCGCCGCGCTGGCGCTGTTCCCCGCCGACCTGGTGATCGCCACGAGCGACGGCTGGCTGGCGCCGCTGCCGCCGGAGGGGTCGGCGGCCCTCGTCTACGGCGATCCGGGGCGCGCGCCCGACCTGGCGCAGGCGCAGCACATCTGGGCCGTCGACCTGCACCGCGCCGGGCTCGTCGACATTCTGGCCACCGGGCGCGCCCAGATTCTCGACTACGTCGTCGAATACCTGGATCCCGGGCCCCGGCCGCGGCCGGAACGTCGTTCGAACAGGTGAGTACGTCTTCGGGATGGTTCAATACGAAGATGAGCGAGAACGAGAACTACGGTCAGCAGTGGGTGCCCGGTGCACCGAACGCCCCGATGCAGCACGTCACGGGGCCGCAGACCGGTGGTCCGTATCCGAACTACGGCCCGCCCACCCAAGGCACCGGCCAGCCGATCCCACCCGGTCAGACCGGAATGTACGGTCCGCCCCAGGCCGGTCCCCCGCAGTACGCGCAGCCTGCCCGGCCGTCGTTCCTCGCCCTGATGCCGCTGCCGATCAAGTTGGCGGTCTGTTCCGGCTTGATGGGCCTGGTGACCTTCTTCATGGGCTTCCTGTCGTGGGTGACCATCGGTGAGACCATCGACTCCAAGGCCGAGGACTGGGCCATGGACCAGGGCAACAGCATCGGTATTCCGGCGTTCCTGACGATGGTCTTCACGCCCGGTTGGTTCCTGCTCGGCTTGGGCGCCGCCGCGGTCGCAGCGTTCGGTTTCGTGGCCGCCAAGTGGCGTCGGTTCCTGCCGCACGTGGCCTTCCTGGTCGTCGTCTCCTGGCTCGGCCTGCTCGCGTGCGCGCTGGCTCTGCCCGGCTTCATCAGCCTGGGGACCGGCGCCATCCTCGCGCTGATCTTCGGTTCGTTCCAGCTGCTGCTCATCGGTGCGGCGGTCATCATGGACGGGCTCAACGAAGAGGCGTGACCGACCACTCCGTCGACGCAGCACCCACCACCCGCCGAGGCCAAGCGAAGGCTGCCCGGCGGGTGGAGTTGCTCGCCGCGGCCGCCCGCCAGATGGCGGCCCGCGGTTTCGCCGGTGTCCGCTTGGAGGACATCGGTGCCGAAGTGGGCGTGAGCGGCCCGGCGATGTATCGCCACTTCGCGTCCAAGAACGACGTCCTGGACCAGCTTCTCCTCGACATCAGTGAGCGGCTGTACGCCGGCGGCACCGAGGTGATCGCCCGCGGCGGACCGCCTTCGCAGGTGCTGAGCAACCTGGTCGAGTTCCACATCGACGTGTTGGTGACCAAACCCGACCTGATCGCCATCCAGGATCGTGATCTGGGTTCGTTGACCCCGGAGGCCAACCATCGGGTGCGTTCGCTGCAGCGCCGCTATGTGGAGAGCTGGGTCCAGGTGCTGCAGGCCGCCGCGGACGCCGAGGGCCGTGCGCTCGTCGAGGCCGAAGCCCGGGTGCGGGTGCACGCGGGCTTCGGACTGCTCAACTCGTCGCCGCGCCTGCCTGCCTTCGACGAGGACGCGCTGCGCCGCCTGCTCTCGCGGATGGCGTTGTCAGCGCTCCTGGTGGACCTGCCCTAACCGTGGGACGCCCGGCGGGCGAGTTCGGCGCGGAAACGCGCGACGTTCGCCAGCTTGATCCCCTCGTAGCCGCGGACCATGTCGGGCAGTTCGGCCACCGCGGTCGCCTCGGCCAGGCGCTCGCGCTCGGGTGCGGTCCCGAGGGCGCCGACCACCGCGTCGAGGGCGGCCCGGTACTCGTCGATCAGGGCGCGTTCGGTCCGGCGGACCTCAGTGCGGCCGAACGGATCCCAGCGTGTCCCGCGCAGTCGCTTGGCTCCGGCCAGGGTGCGCAGCACCGGCCGGGACCAGGCGCCGAGGGCGATCTTGCGGCGCATGCCGAGTTCCCGGAGCGCCGGCGGGTGCAGGCGGACCGCGACGGCGGCGTCCTCGCCGAACGCGGCGGACACCTGCGCGGCGAAGTCGGTGTCGGCGGTCAGTCGGGCCACCTCGTATTCGTCCTTGTACGCCATCAGCTTGTACAGGTTGCGTGCCACCGCCTCGGTGAAGCCGGGATCGCCGACCCGCTCGTGCAGGTCGGCCACATCGGCCAGGTAGCGGCGCGCGTAGGCCTCGTCCTGGTAGGCGATCAACTCGTCGTAGCGGCGGGCGACGGTGGCGCGCAGCGTCTCGTCGGCGCCGGCCAGGGTCGCCGCCGCCCGCCGAGCGGCCGGACTCGCCGTGTGTGCGTCGGGGGCGGTGGTCGGCGCGATCGCCGCGGCCAGCGCGTCGGGATCGGCGACTGCCTGGCGTCCGCGCCGGAAGGCCTGCACATTCGCTTCTACGGCCACCCCGTTGGCGGCGATGGCCCGCTCGATCGCGGCGGCCGAGATGCCCAGTGCGCCGGACTGGTGGGCGGCGCCCACCATCAGCAGGTTGGCGTACTGCTCGTCGCCGAACAGGTCCTCGGCCAGCCCCGCGGCGTCCAGGTGCACGGCGCGGGCCACGTCGGCGTCGATCGTCGACCGCAGCCCCGCCGGGTCGGGAAAGGCGACGGCGGTGTCGCTGACCATCGCGCCGGTCGGCACCTGCGCGGTGGAGATCACCGCGGTGGTGCGCTCGGCCGAGACCACCTTCAGATTGGCCGGGTCGGCGCCGACCAGTTGGTCACAGGCCAGGTACAGATCGCAGTCGCCGGTGGCCAGTTTCGCGGCCCGCTCCGAATGCGTCGGAGACAGCTTGAGGTCGCTGACCACGGCGCCGCCCTTCTGCGCCAGGCCGGTCATGTCCACGGTGCGGGCGTCGAGGCCGTCCAGCACCGCGGCGGTGGCCAGCACCTGCGACACGGTGACCACCCCGGTGCCCCCGATCCCGGTGATGCGCACGGTGCGGCTCCCGTCGACGGTGGGGACCGGCGTCGGCGTCGGCAACTGCCCCGCCGCCAACGGCTCCACCCGGCGGGCGGCCCGGCCGGTCGTCGGGGTCACGGTGACGAACGCCGGACAGTCGCCGTCCAGGCAGGAGTAGTCCAGGTTGCACGAACTCTGATCGATGCGCGTCTTACGGCCGAACTCGGTGGCGACCGGATGCACCGACAGGCAGTTGGACTTGGCGCCGCAATCGCCGCAGCCCTCGCAGATGCGTTCGTTGATCATCACCCGCGTGCGCGGCGTCGGGGCCAGGTCGCGCTTGCGCTTGCGGCGCAGTTCCGCGGCACACGGCTGATCGTGGATGAGCACCGTGACCCCGGGGATCGCCGCGAGATCGGTCTGTACCCGCTCGAGGTCGTCGCGGTGATGCACGCGCGCGGACACCTTCGCGCGCCGCAACTCCCGCCGGGTGCGCTCGGGATCGTCGGAGGTCACCGCGACGGCGGCGACGCGCTCGGCGGTCAGCAGCGACACCAGCTGCGGCAGGCTCATCTCGCCGACCGGGTCTTGGCCGCCGGTCATCGCGACCGTCCCGTTGAACAGCAGCTTGTAGGTCACGTTCACCCCGGCGGCCACCGCGGCGCGCACGGCCAGCGACCCCGAATGCAGGAAGGTGCCGTCGCCGATGTTCTGCACGAAGTGGCGCTGCTGCACGAACGGTGACATGCCGACCCACTGGGCGCCTTCGCCGCCCATCTGCGTCACACCGGTCACCTCGCCGACCTGGGCGGGATCCATCAGCAGCACCATCGCGTGGCAGCCGATGCCGGCCCCGACGAGGGTGCCCGGCGGCACCGGGGTGGAGCTGTTGTGCGGGCACCCCGAGCAGAAGTACGGCGAGCGCACGGCCAGCGGCAGCCGGATGCGGGCGCTGCGCGGGGCGGGGCGGTCCAGCCAGCGCAGCGCCGGCTCGATCCGGTGGGCGCGACCGAGGCGCTGGGCCAGACCGCGCAGCACCGCGTCCACGTCGAGCTCGCCGAAACGGGAGAACAGGGTGGCGCCGTCGTCGGTGGCCTTGCCGACGATGGCGGGCACGTCGCGCCGTCCGAACAACAGATCGCGGAGCATGGTCTCCACGAAGTCGCGCTTCTCCTCGACCACGATCACCTCGTCGAGCCCGTCGATGAAGGTCTCCACGATGGCCGGCTCCAGCGGGTACACCATGCCGAGCTTGAGGATCCGGATGCCGAGACGACCGAGGTCGGCGTCGTCGATGCCCAGCAGGCGCAGCGCCTCCCGCACATCGAGGTAGGTCTTGCCCGCGGCGACGATGCCGATCCGGTCGTCGGCGCTGCGCGCCACGATCCGGTTCAGCCGGTTGAGGCGGGCGTACTCCACCGCGCGGGGCAGGCGGATGGTCAGCTGATTGTGCTCGGCCTCCATCAGGTCGGCGCCCAGCAGCCTGCCGTTGGGCACGTGCAGACTGGTGCCGAGGGTGCCGTAGTCGACGGCGGGCCCGTCCGGGTCCAGCAGCACCGTCGACGCGCCGTCGGCCACGTGCGCGGAGATCTTGAGCGAGGTCCACAGCCCGGAGGTGCGGCTCATCAGCGCGGCGTGCACGCCCAGTGCCAGGATGTCGCCGCTGTCGGCGGGGTAGAGGATCGGCATGTACAGGTCGGCCAACGCCATCTCCGACGCGCACGGGATGGTGGAACTCTTGGCGCCCGGATCGTCGCCGACCAGGGCGACGGCGCCGCCGGCGGCGTGGGTACCGATCATGTTGGCGTGCCGGAGCGCATCGGTGGCGCGGTCCAGGCCGGGGGCCTTTCCGTACCAATAGCCGACGACGCCGGCGCGCGGTGCTCCGGTGGCATCGGAGGACAGTGGGCCCACGCGGGCCGCCAACTGCGAACCCATCACCGCGGTCGCGGCCAGTTCCTCGTTGAGGCCCGGGCGGTGGGTGATGTCGTGGGCGGCCAGGTAGTCGCCGCGTCGGGCGATCTCCAGGTCGTAGCCGGCCAGGGGCGACCCCTCGTAGCCGGAGATGAAGGAGGCCGTGCGGAGTCCGGCGCGACGATCGGTGCGGGTCCGATCGCCGATCATGCGCAGCAGCGCGGCGATGCCGGGCAGCAGCACCGGCCCGGGTTGGGTGCCGTAGCGCTCGCGCAGCGGGGAGGCGGTCGTGGGGGCCGGGTGATCGGCGATGGTCATGGGGGTCACCTGAACCTTCGTGTCGGCTCGTGCACCGGATCCGAGGGTGTGGGCGGCGGCGAGCGGCGGGGCGGCCGCGGTGGTGGTGCGGCCGCCCCCAGGATATAGGAAACTGTGAGGTGGCTCACGGAGTCGGGCTCGGCGTGAGGGACTGTACAAACCTTCGGTGCGTCACGTACGCTCAACTCAGTTAATCGCTGATAACTGATTACCACCGGCCTTCGGGACGGCAGAAAGGGGCGTCGATGACCACCACGGAGGACATCGTCGGCACGGACGTCGGCGGGGCGGCCGCTCATCGCGGCAACGTCGAAGTGCTGCGCGAACGGCTCACGCAGGCGGCGGAGGGCGGCGGCGCGAAGGCACGGGATCGGCATCTGAGTCGAGGCAAGCTGCTGCCGCGGGACCGCATCGACGCGCTGCTGGACCCGGGCTCGCCGTTCCTGGAGGTCGCACCGCTCGCCGCGTTCGGCATGTACGACGACAAGGCGCCGGGCGCGGGCGTCGTGGCCGGCATCGGCCGGATCCACGGACGCGAATGCATGATCGTGGCCAACGACGCCACCGTCTCCGGCGGCACCTACTACCCGGTGACGGTGAAGAAGCACCTGCGTGCGCAGGAGATCGCCGCGGCCAACCGTCTGCCGTGCATCTACCTGGTCGATTCGGGCGGTGCGATGCTGCTGAACCAGGACGACGTCTTTCCCGATCGCGAGCACTTCGGGCGCATCTTCTACAACCAGGCCAACATGAGCGCCGCGGGGATCCCGCAGATCTCGGCGGTCCTCGGTTCGTCCACCGCCGGCGGCGCTTACGTCCCGGCGATGAGCGACGAGAACGTGATCGTGCGCAACCAGGGCACCATCTTCCTGGCCGGTCCGCCGCTGGTGAAGGCGGCCACCGGCGAGGACGTCACCGCTGAGGACCTCGGCGGCGGCACCATGCACTCGTCGATCTCCGGCGTCACCGACCACCTGGTCGACAACGACGAGCAGGCGCTGGCCAAGGTGCGCGAGATCGTCGCGACCTTCGGCCCGCAGGAGCCCGAGCAGTGGGAGACGGTGCCGACGGTGGCGCCGACGCGGCCGCAGTCGGACCTGTACGACGTGGTCCCCACCGATCCGCGCATCCCGTACGACGTGCGCGAGGTGATCGAGACGATCAGCGACGGCGGCGAGTACACCGAGTTCAAGGCCAACTACGGCACCTCGCTGATCACGGCGTTCGCCACCGTCCACGGCCATCCGGTGGGTTTCGTGGCCAACAACGGCGTGCTGTTCTCCGAGTCGGCGCAGAAGGGTGCGCACTTCATCGAGCTGTGCGACCGCCGCCGCATCCCCCTGATCTTCCTGCAGAACATCACCGGTTTCATGGTGGGCCGCCAGTACGAGGAGGGCGGCATCGCCAAGAACGGCGCCAAGATGGTCACCGCTGTCGCCTGTGCCCGCGTGCCCAAGCTGACGGTCATCATCGGCGGCTCCTTCGGTGCCGGCAACTACTCGATGTGCGGCCGGGCCTACTCGCCGCGCTTCCTCTGGATGTGGCCCAACGCCCGCATCTCGGTGATGGGCGGACCGCAGGCCGCCGACACGCTGGCGACGGTGCGTCGTGCGCAGCACGAGCGGTCCGGGCAGACGTGGTCGGCGCAGGACGAGGAGACGTTCAAGGAGCCGATCCGCAAGCAGTTCGAGGAGCAGTCGGACTCGTACTACTCCACCGCGCGACTGTGGGACGACGGGATCATCGATCCGGCCGACACCCGCACGGTGCTGGGCCTGGCGCTCGAAGCCTGCCGCCATGCGCCCCTCAACGACGTCAACTACGGCGTCTTCCGCATGTGATCCTCCGGCAAGCTCACGACACCTCACTCCGCGACCACAGGATTCAGTGATGACAACCGCCATTTCTTCCCCCGCCACCGCGAGCCCGCGGACCATCCGCAGCGTGCTGGTGGCCAACCGCGGCGAGATCGCCTGCCGCGTGATCGACACGCTGCGGACCATGGGTATCCGGTCCGTCGCGGTGTACTCCGACGCCGACGCGAACGCCCCGCACGTGCGGGCCGCCGACGTGGCCGTCCGCCTGGGGCCGGCCCCCGCGGCCGAGAGCTACCTGGACATCGCGAAGGTCGTCGCGGCGGCCCGCGCGACCGGGGCCGATGCGGTGCACCCCGGCTACGGTTTCCTCTCCGAGAATCAGGAGTTCGCCGCCGCGCTGGCGGCCGCCGACATCGCGTTCGTCGGACCGCCCGCGCGGGCCATCGCCACCATGGGCGACAAGATCACCGCGCGCGCGGCGGTCGTCGAACGGGGCGTCCCGGTGGTGCCCGGACTCTCGCGGCCCGGCCTCACCGACGCCGACCTGATCGCCGCGGCGCCGGACATCGGTTTCCCGGTGCTCATCAAGCCCAGCGCCGGCGGCGGCGGCAAGGGCATGCACCGCGTCGACGATCCGGCCGAGCTGCCCGCCGCGCTGGTCACCGCGCGCCGCGAGGCGGCCTCGGCGTTCGGCGACGACGCCCTGTTCCTCGAGCACTTCGTGCTGACGCCGCGCCACATCGAGGTCCAGGTGCTGGCCGACGAACACGGCAACGTGATCCACCTGGGGGAGCGTGAGTGCTCGCTGCAGCGCCGCCACCAGAAGGTCATCGAGGAGGCGCCGTCGGCGCTGCTCACGCCGGAGACGCGGGCCCGCATCGGGCAGGCCGCCTGCGACGCGGCCCGCAGTGTGGGCTACACCGGGGCCGGGACCGTGGAGTTCATCGTCTCGGCCACCGCGCCCGACGACTTCTACTTCATGGAGATGAACACCCGACTGCAGGTGGAGCACCCGGTCACCGAACTGGTCACCGGTGTGGACCTGGTGGAACAGCAGGTGCGGGTGGCCCGCGGCGAGGTGCTCGCCATCGCCCAGGACGACGTGGTGCTCACCGGGCACGCGGTGGAGGCCCGCGTCTACGCCGAGGATCCCGCGCAGGGCTTCCTGCCGACCGGCGGCACCGTGCGCACGCTGCGGTGGCCCACCGCCCTGGCCGCGCACGTCCGCATCGACTCGGGCATCGACGAGGGTTCGGTGATCGGCTCGGACTACGACCCGATGCTGGCCAAGATCATCTGCCACGGTGCCGACCGCACCGAGGCCTTCGACCGGCTCGACGAGGCCCTCGCCGAGACCGCTCTCGTGGGCGTGGGCACCAACATCGACTTCTGCCGCTACGTGCTGGGACAGGAGGCGGTGCGAGCCGGCGAACTCGACACCGAACTGCTCGATCGGCTGGTGGTGGACTACGCCGCGCCCGCGCCCACGCCGGCGGCCCTGGTGGCCGGGGCGCTCGGCACCCTCGATCTCGGCGACGCTGACGACGTGTGGAGCAGCGCGGTGGCCTTCCGGATCGGCGTGCCCTCGCCGGTGGTCACCCGGCTGGTCTGCGACGGCCGGACCTACACGGTCTCGGCGCTGGTCACCGACTCCGACACCCACACGTTGCACGCCGAGGTGGACATCACCGTCGACGAGGAGACGACCTGGCGGGGCACCGTGTACCTCCGGCCGCGCGGGGACCACGCGGTGACCGTGCGCTGCGACGGCGTCGGAGCGCGCTGGGTGGTGGAGCAGACCTCCGCGCTGCGGCGCTGGGTCGCCGGTGAGGACGGCACCTGGGTGATGCAGTTGGCACACACCCTGGCCGACGCCGACGACGCGCTGGCCGTCGGCGATGTGCGCAGTCCGATGCCGGGCACCGTGGTGGCCGTCCCGGGCACCGACGGCGCCGTGGTCGCGGCCGGCGATCCGCTGGTCGTGGTCGAGGCGATGAAGATGGAACACACCCTGCGGGCACCGGCCGACGGCATCGCGTCGATCAGCGTCCGTGTGGGTCAGAAGGTGGATGCCCAGCAGATGCTGGCGCACGTCGTCGCCGAATCCGAGGAGCCCGCCGCTACCCCGGAGTAGTCCGCGCGGTGGTGCGGTCAGTCACTAACGTCAGCCCTAGAACTCGTGAGCAAGAAGGTACTTCGAAGATGGAACTGAGCCAGGAATACACCGACCTCATCGGCAGCGTGCGTGAGTTCGCGCAGCAGGTCGTCGCGCCGGTGTCGTACAAGCACGACAAAGAGAAGTCGTTCCCGTACGACGTGGTCAAGCAGATGGGCCAGATGGGCTTGTTCGGCCTGCCGTTCCCCGAGGAGTACGGCGGCATGGGCGGCGACTACTTCGCCCTGGCGCTGGCCCTGGAGGAACTGGCCAAGGTGGACCAGTCGGTGGCCATCACCCTGGAGGCCGGCGTCGGCCTCGGTGCCATGCCGATCTACAAGTTCGGCACGCAGGAGCAGAAGGAGCGCTGGCTGCCCGACCTGGCCGAGGGCAAGCGGCTGGCCGGTTTCGGGCTCACCGAGCCGGGCGCCGGCAGCGATGCGGGCGCCACCGCCACCACCGCCGTCGAGGACGGCGACGAATGGGTGATCAACGGCGGCAAGCAGTTCATCACCAACTCCGGTACCGACATCACCTCGCTGGTGACCGTGACCGCGGTGACCGGGACCCGGCCGGACGGCGGCAAGGAGATCTCGACGATCATCGTGCCCGCGGGCACCCCGGGCTTCGTCGCCGAGCCGCCCTACGACAAGGTCGGCTGGAACGCCTCGGACACCCATCCGCTGAGCTTCACCGACGTCCGGGTGCCGCGGGAGAACCTGCTGGGCACCCGCGGTCGCGGCTACGCCAACTTCCTGTCCATCCTCGACGAGGGGCGCGTGGCGATCGCGGGCCTGGCCACCGGTGTGGCGCAGGGCTGCGTGGACGAGTCGATCAAGTACGCCGCCGAGCGGCAGTCGTTCGGCAAGTCGATCGACCAGTACCAGTCGATCTCGTTCGCCATCGCCCGGATGGAGGCGCGCGCCTACGCCGCGCGCACCGCGTACTACGCGGCCGCCGCCAAGATGCTGGCCGGCAAGCCGTTCAAGAAGGAGGCCTCCATCGCCAAGATGATCTCCAGCGAGGCCGCGATGGACAATGCGCGCATGGCCACGCAGATCCACGGCGGCTACGGCTTCATGAACGAGTACACGGTGTCCCGCCACTACCGGGACTCCAAGATCTTGGAGATCGGCGAGGGCACCACCGAGGTGCAGCTCATGCTGATCGCCCGCGCGCTCGGACTGCCCGCATGAGCGCGGCCGAGTCGACGGCGCCGGGCGCGCGGATCACCCAGCGCGGCCTGTGGTTCGAAGAGTTCCAGATCGGAGCCGTGTACGAGCACCGGCCGGGCCGCACCCTCACCGAGGCCGACAACGTCCTGTTCACCACCCTCACGATGAACACCCAGGCGCTGCACCTGGATGCGGCGTGGTCGGCGACGCAGCCGGGTTTCGACGGTCAGCGCCTGATCAACTCCATGCTGACCCTGTCGACGATCGTCGGCCTGTCGGTGGCCCAGTTGACGCAGGGCACGCTGGTGGCCAACCTCGGCTTCTCCGACATCGCTTTTCCCGCACCGATGTTCGCCGGCGACACGCTGTATGCCGAGACCGAGTGCACCGGTAAGCGCGTGTCCAAGTCGCGGCCGGGGGAGGGCGTCGTGTCGCTGACCCACCTCGGCCGCAATCAGCACGGCGTCGTGGTGGCGCGCGCCTCCCGCTCGACCCTGGTTCGTCTCGATCCCGAAGGACAGCGATGACCGACTCCCCAGCCCTCTCGTCCGGGTGGCTCCCGGCCGGACCGGCCCTGCTCTTCTGCCCGGCCGATCGGCCGGAGCGTTACGCGAAGGCGGCCGAGCGCGCCGACGTGGTGATCCTCGACCTCGAGGATGCCGTCTCGCCGGAGAACAAGGCGGCGGCCCGCCAGGCCCTGATCGACACCCCGCTGGACCCGCAGCGCGTGGTGGTGCGGGTCAACGCCGTCGACACCGACGAGCACGCCGCCGACCTGGAGGCGCTGGCCCGCACCGACTACCGGGTGATCATGCTGGCCAAGGCGCAGGACCCGGCAGTGGTCGCCGCCCTTGACTATTCGGTGGTCGCACTCATCGAGACACCGCTCGGCGTGGTCCGCTGCGAGGAGATCGCCGCGGTCGACAACTGCGTCGGCCTGATGTGGGGGGCCGAGGACCTCGTCGCCGGTCTGGGCGGCAAGTCCAGTCGTTTCGCCGCGGCCGAGCCCGGGGCGGGCGCCTACCGCGACGTCCCGCGCTTCGCGCGCGCTCGCGTCCGACTGGCCGCCGGCGCCTTCGGCCGGGCCGCCATCGATGCGGTGCACGTGGACATCGCCGACGTGGTGGGCCTGGACCTGGAAGTGCGGGATGCGGTCGCGTTGGGCTTCGCGGGCACCGCGTGCATCCATCCGTCGCAGGCCCAGGTGGTACGCGACGGCTACGCGCCGTCACCGCAGGAGGTGGCCTGGGCGCGCCGCCTGCTGGCCGCCGCCGACGAGTTCGGCGGGGGCGTGTTCACATTCGACGGCCAGATGGTCGACGCGCCCGTGTTCGGGCAGGCCGTAGCGGTCCTGCGACGCATCGGAGAGGAAGTGTGATGAGCGAACTGTCGTACGCGAAGGGGGAGGACACCCCGGCGCTGCTGGAGGACACCATCGGCGTCACGCTCGCCAAAACCGCTGCGGCACATCCGGATTCGGTGGCACTGATCGATGCTGCCGCGAACGAGGGTGCCGGCCGCCAGTGGACCTACCGCGAGTTCCACGCGCAGGTGCGGGCACTGGCCGCCGGTCTGCGGCGCCTGGGCCTGACCCCCGGCGACCGGCTGGCACTGTGGGCGCCGAACCGGTGGGAATGGGTGATGACCCAGTTCGCGGCGGCCGAGGCCGGTGTGGTGCTGGTGGTGCTGAACCCGTCGTACCGTCGACACGAGGTGGCCTATGCGCTCAACCAGTCGGGCGCCTCGGTGGTCTTCTCGGCCACGGCCTTCCGGGATTCGGCGTACGCCCAGATGCTCGAGGACGTGCGGGCCGAGGTGCCGGACCTGCGGTCGGTGATCCTGTTCGAGTCGCCCGCGTTCGACGATCTGCTCGTCGCGCCCACCGGGGCCGAACTCGAACAGCTGGCGGCGGTCGCCGCCACGCTGCGGGCCGAGGACCCGATCAACATCCAGTACACGTCGGGCACCACCGGCAATCCGAAGGGCGTCACGCTCTCGCACCGCAACATCGGTAATAACGGCTACCTGGTGGGCGAGCTGTTGGAGTACACCGAGGCCGACTCGATCTGCACCCCGGTGCCGTACTACCACTGCTTCGGCATGGTGATGGCCAACCTGGCGGCCACCTCGCACGGCGCCACCATGGTGATCCCGGCGCCGGCCTTCGATGCGGCGGCCACGCTGGCGGCGGTGGAGAAGTACCGGTGCACCAGTCTGTACGGCGTACCGACGATGTTCATCGCCGAACTGGCACTCCTGGATTCCGGACGGGAGTTCGACCTGAGTTCCCTGCGGACCGGCATCATGGCCGGCTCCACCTGCCCCGAGTCGGTGATGCGCCGGGTGCTCGACGAGATGCACATGTCGCAGGTGTCGATCTGCTACGGCATGACCGAGACCAGCCCGGTGTCCACCCAGACCCGCATGGACGATCCGCTGGAGCTGCGGGTCGGCACCGTCGGACGCGTCGGTCCGCATCTGGAGATCCAGGTGGTGGATCCGGCGACCGGCGAGCAGGTGCCGCGCGGTGAGGCCGGCGAACTGTGCACGCGCGGCTACTCGGTGATGCTCGGGTACCGCAACGACCCGGTGAAGACGGCCGAGGCGATCACCGAGGACGGCTGGATGCGCACCGGCGACCTCGCGGTGATGGGCGAGGACGGCTACGTTCGCATCACCGGTCGGATCAAGGACCTGGTGATCCGCGGCGGCGAGAACATCTATCCGCGCGAGGTGGAGGAGTTCCTGTACACGCACCCGGACATCGTCGACGCCCAGGTGATCGGTGTCCCGGACGAGAAGTACGGCGAGGAACTGATGGTCTGGGTGCAGCTGCGTGAGGGCGCCGAGCCGATGACCGCCGAGAGCCTGCGCGAGTTCGCCGCCGGCGCCATCTCTCGACACAAGATCCCCAAGTATGTGCACGTGGTCGAGAGCTTCCCGATGACCGTGACCGGCAAGGTGCGCAAGGTCGAGATGCGGGCGCAGGCCATCGATCTGCTCGGCCTCGAGCAGTAGGCCGCGGCCCCGCGCGCACCCCCGTAGAACCAGCAGGAGAACATCCCCCCATGAGCCAACACCCCTCCGGCGACGTGACGCCGTATGACGCCTTCGTCGCTTTCCTCGCGGAACGGACCGGTCTCGACCTGCCGTCGTACGACGCGGTGTGGCAGTACTCGGTGGAGGAGCTGCCCGGCTTCTGGCGGGCGATCTGGGACTTCTTCGAGCTCGACGAGGTGGCCGAGCAGCCGCTCGGCGACGGCGACGCGGCGGTGCTCGCCGACGCGGAGATGCCGGGCGCCGACTGGTTCCCCGGGGCCCGTCTGAACTATGTCGACGCGGTGCTGCGGCACTGCGATCGGGACGGGGCGGCCATCGTCGGCCTCGACGAGTCCGGTAACCGCACCACGATCGCCTGGCGGGACCTGCCCGGGCAGGTGGCAGCGGTCGCCGGGGCGCTGGCCGACGCCGGCATCGGTGCGGGCGACACCGTCGCCGCCTACCTGCCGGACATTCCGGAAGCGGCGGTCGCCTTCCTGGCCACGGCCTCGCTCGGTGCGATCTGGTCCGGTTGCGGGCAGGACTACGCGCCCGAGGGCGCGGCGGGGCGCCTGGCGCAGTTGCAGCCCAAGGCGCTGTTCTCGTGCGCGGGCTACCGGTTCAACGGCAAGGACGTGGACAAGTGCGCCGACAGCGCCGAACTGGCCGGCCTGCTCGACGAGCTGGTCCTGCACATCCAGGTCGGTGCGGACGCCGACGCGGCCGAGACCGCCTGGGCCGACGTCGTCGCCGACACCACGCGCACACCGTCCCCGGTGAAGGTGCCCGCCGACCATCCGCTGTGGGTGCTGTTCTCCTCGGGCACCACGGGTCGCCCGAAGGGCATCGTGCACGGCCACGGCGGCGTCCTGGTGGAGCACCTCAAGCAGACGGCGTTGCACTGCGGCCTCGGGCCCGAGTCGGTGTTCTTCTGGCACACCGCGCTGAGCTGGATGATGTGGAACTATCAGGTGGCCGGACTGCTGGTGGGGGCGCGCATCGTGACCTACAGCGGGTCGCCGCTCTACCCCGACGCCGACCGGCTCTGGCAGATCGTCGCCGCCGAGCACGTCACCTTCTTCGGGACCAGCCCCGGCCAGCTCAACGCCTCGCGCAAGGCCGGCCTGGTGCCCGGACGCGACCACGACCTGTCCGCGTTGGGGACCCTCGGCAGCACCGGCTCCACCCTTCCGGCGGATCTGTTCGAGTGGGTGTACGAGAACGTCGACGCCGACCTGCCGATCTCCTCGGTGAGCGGCGGCACCGACATCGTCAGCGGGTTCGCCGGCGGCAGCACCGGGGTGCCGGTGGTGGCCGGCGAGCTCCCGGTCCGCCACCTCGGCGTGGCGCTGGAGAGCTGGTCGTCGGACGCGCGCCCGCTGATCGGCGAGGTGGGCGAGCTGGTGGTGACCGCACCGATGCCGTCGATGCCCCTCTGCTTCTGGAACGACGACGATCAGGCCCGCTACCGGGCCGCCTACTTCGACCACGAGTGGGACCGCCCGCTTCCGCACCCGGTGTGGCGGCACGGGGACTGGGTCACGGTCACCGACCGCGGTTCGCTGCTGTTCCACGGCCGCAGCGACGCCACCCTGAATCGGCACGGCATCCGGATGGGCTCGGCCGACATCTACGAGGTGGTCGAGGGCGTCGACGAGATCGCCGAGGCCTTCGTGCTCGGTGTCGACGGCCCCGACGGCGCCTACTGGATGCCGATGTTCGTCACCCTGGTGCCGGGCGCCGAACTCACCGACGAACTCGTCCAGCGCGTGGTCGGCGAGATCCGGTCCCGACTGTCGGCGCGGCACGTCCCGGACGAGATGATCCTCGCCCCGGGCATTCCGCACACGCGCACCGGGAAGAAACTGGAGGTCCCGGTCACCGCGATTCTGGCCGGGCGGGACGACGTCAACGTGGATCCGAAGTCGATCGACGATCCGGGACTGATCGACTGGTACCGCGAGCGCGGTGCGGCCCACCGGTGGTGACGTGCGCCGCATCCGAACCTGTGCGCGAACGGTGCCTGTACTAGCGTAGGTGCCGTTCGTGGGTCATCGTCGACGGTGGCCGTTCCCAACGCCAGGAGGATCTCCATGACGTATCCGCAAGGCCCGAGCTACGGCCAGGGCGACCCCGGCCAGAGCCAGCAGCAGTACGGCGCCGGTCAGTACGGTCAGCAGCAGTACGGCCAGCAGGCCCAGCAGTACGGGCAGCCGCAGTACGGGCAGCAGCAGTACCAGGCGCCCAAGCCGCCGTCGCAGGGTCTTCCGCACAATTCGTCGTTGATCCTGTCCGCCGTGGTGGGCGGCCTCGGCGTCATCATGCTGTTCTGCGGCTTCCTGCCGGCCTTCACGGCAGAGCGCTACCGCGGCGGCACCGAGTCCATCAAGATCTTCGACACCTTCTACGTGGCGCCGTGGATCATCTTCGCGGTGGCAGGCATCGCAGCCCTCCTGACCCTGGTGATCGGTGCGAGCAAGCACTTCATCGCCGGTATCGCGGCGATCAATGTGACCGCCTTGCTGGTCACCATCTTCATGTTCGCCGGGGGCGATTCTGGCAGTGAGGCCGACACCGGCGCCGGCGCCATCGTGCTGCTGATCTTCACCGTCATCGGTGCGCTGGCCGCCATCGCCTGGCTGCTGGTGGCGAACGGCAACATCAAGACCGCTCCCGCCCCGGCGGTCGGCGCGGCCCCGGCCTACGGCCAGGCCGCGACCGGCTCGTACGGGCAGCCTGCGGCGCCCAGCTACGGCCAGGACGCACCCGCGACCAGCTCCTACGGTTCGGCTCCCGCATACGGCTCGGCCCCCTCGTACGGTTCGGCCCCGTCGTATGGCTCGGCCCCCTCGTACGGTTCTTCCGAATCGGCCGCGGGCAGCGAGCAGGCGACCACCTACAACCCGGTGCCGTCGGCGGGGGAGACCTCCGGCGACGACGGTTCGGCGACGACCTTCTTCGGTCTCCCGGACACCTCGGGTACCGCCGGGGGCGAAGGCACCGGCACCACCGGAACCGAGCGCGACAAGTAACCCCGCGCCGCACTCGACCGACGCCGTCGCCCCGTGTGGGGCGGCGGCGTCCGTCGTTTCCGCCCTTCGCGCGGTCGAATCACCGTCGCGCTGTCGGAATACTCCGGCAGCGCGAGCCAGGTCCGGCCGCGCGACCGGAGACCGGCAGCGCGACCATCACAATTTCCCCCTGTGCGGCGTGGCCCCTTCGGACGCGCCACCGGACGTGCCACCCTCGATAGCGATGCCTGCAACCACCGAATCTCTGGTCACCCGTCTCCGGCAGGGACGGGTCACTCGGCGTGGCGAACATCCGGTCGGGCACCCGGTCACCTGGAACCTGCTGAAGGTCGCCCTGCTGGTGCCCATGATCACCACGGTGATCCTGGCCCTGGTGCTCACGGTGACCAAGCTGCTGGCCGGTGGCGCGTTCGGCGGGCTGGCCGGTCAGTCGGCCGCGGCGTGGCTGGCGGTCAATCAGGTGCCGCTGATCGTGGGCGGCGTGACCCTCGGGGTGCTGCCGCTGCTGCCCACCCTCGCCCTCATCGTCGCGGTCGCGGTGGTCACCGCGCGGGCGTGCCGGGAAGTGAGCACCCTGCAGGACGTCGGAGCGATCGCCGGGGCGGCCCTGGCCGGTCCGCTGCTGTGGACGGCGCTGGCGTTGGCCGTGGTGGCCGACGGTGCGGCGGTGTCCGCGCTCGGCCAGCCCGCGCCGCTGCCTGCCTTCGGATTCACCCTGTTGGTGCAGGCCATCGGCGTGGCGATCGGCGTGGGCCGACGCTGCGCCGAGCCGCTCCTGGAGATCTACGAGTTCCCGGTCGCCGACCGGGTCGGCGCCCGCGCGGGGGTCCTCGCCTTCGCCGGGCTGCTTGTCGGCGGCACGCTGCTGGTGGTGGTGGCCGTCATCGCCAAGTGGAGCCGCGTCGGTGAACTGATCGCGACCGGCAACTCCTTCGACGGCTACCTCGGTCTGACGCTGCTGTCGATCCTGTACTTGCCGAACGTGGTGGCCGGGGCGCTCGGCATCGCGGTCGGGGCGAGCGCGCAGGTCGGCACCGCCACCATGGATGCGATCAGCGTGCACCCCGGTGCGGTACCGCCGGTGCCGATCCTGGGCGCGCTGCCCGAGTCGAGCCTCGGCGCGTTCGGCGCCTTCGTGTTCGTGGTGCCGGTGGCGGTCGGGGTGGCCGTCGGCTGGTACTGCCGGAGCTTCGATCTGGCCAAGCACCTGCGGGCCGTGGCGGTGGCCGCGGCGACGTGCGCGGCCCTGGTGGTGCTGTCGTGCGCGATGGCCGCCGGCGCGGTCGGGGAACTCGGCCGGGTGGGCGTGAGCGCACCGCTGGCCGGGGTCTACACCTTCGCGTGGATCGCCGTGGCGGGTGCGCTCACCGCGGTCGTGCACCGGTACGCACCCGCCGGATGGTTCGGCACCGGCGACCCGGCCGACGACTTCGACCTGGACCGGCTGCTGGCGCAGGACGCCGAGTTCGCGGACCTGGAGATCGTCGAAGACCCGGACCGGACCGAGACTCCCGAGGACGCAGATCTCGCCGAGGACGATCCCGAGGACGCGGACCCCGCCGACGATCCAGCCGACGACCCGGTCGAGGCGACCGCGCCGGATACCGAGGAGACCGGAGTCGCCGACGACGATGCGAGCGCGGTGACCGCTGAGCTGCCCGTCACATCCGGGGAGGCAGACTCTCCGGACCCGGCCCCCGAACGCCCGCACGCGGGCGAGGGGCACTAATCTTCCAGGTGTGAACAACCGGTCCGAATCGCGTGCGCCCGTCGTGGCGATGGCTTCGGGTACCGGTTCGTTGCTGGCCGCGCTGATCGAGCGCGCCGCCGCCCCGGGATCGTCGTTCCGGGTGGTGGCGGTGGTGGTCGATCGCGATTGCCCGGCACGGGACGTGGCCACCGCGGCCGGGATACCGGTCGTGCTCTGCCGCCTCGGCGACCATCCCGACCGGGCGGCCTGGGATCGGCAGCTGCTCGCCGTCGTGGACGACTTCGCTCCGGACTGGGTGGTGACGGCCGGCTTCATGAAGATCCTCGGACCCGCGTTCCTGGCCCGGTTCGCCGGTCGCGTGGTGAACTCGCATCCGGCGCTGCTGCCGGCCTTCCCGGGCGCGCACGGCGTCGCCGATGCACTGGCCTACGGCGTCAAGGTCACCGGCACCACGGTGCACCTGGTGGACGGCGGCGTGGACACCGGTCCCATCCTCGCGCAGGCGACGGTTCCGGTGCTGCCCGACGACACCGTCGACTCCCTGCACGAACGCATCAAGATCTCAGAACGCGAACTCCTCCCGGACGTGGTGGAGGCCGTGGTGGCCCGCGGCGTGGTCACCGATGGACGAAAGGCACATATCTCATGAACGCATCCGCAGGCACCCGGCCGATTCGTCGGGCCCTGGTCAGCGTCTACGACAAGACCGGCCTCACCGAGCTGGCGACGGCACTGCACGCGGCGGGCGTGGAGATCGTCTCGACCGGCTCGACCGCCAAGACCATCGCCGCCGCCGGGGTGCCGGTGACCGAGGTCAGCGAGCTGACCGGCTTCCCCGAATGCCTGGAGGGGCGGGTCAAGACGCTGCACCCGCGGGTGCACGCGGGCGTGCTCGCCGACACGCGCAAGGACGACCACCTGGCCCAGCTCGCGGACCTGGACATCAAGCCGTTCGAGCTGGTGTGCGTCAACCTGTACCCGTTCACCGAGACCGTCGCCTCCGGCGCCGGCCCCGACGAGTGCGTCGAGCAGATCGACATCGGCGGGCCGTCGATGGTGCGCGCCGCGGCCAAGAATCATCCGTCCGTCGCGGTCGTGGTGGACCCGAGCGATTACGCGCGCGTGGCCGAGGCGGTCGCGACCGGCGGTTTCGCCCTGGCCGAGCGGCAGGCGCTGGCGGCCAAGGCCTTCCGCCACACCGCCGACTACGACGTCGCCGTCGCCTCCTGGATGAGCAGCGTGGTGGCGCCCGACACCGAGTCGTCGTTCCCGGTGTGGACCGGTGCCACCTGGGATCGCAGCGCGGTGCTGCGCTACGGCGAGAACCCGCACCAGAGCGCGGCGCTGTACACCAGCCACGCGGGTCCGGCCGGGCTGGCGCAGGCCGAGCAGTTGCACGGCAAGGAGATGTCGTTCAACAACTACACCGACGGTGACGCCGCCTGGCGGGCCGCCTACGACCACGCCGAGCCGGCCGTCGCGATCATCAAGCACGCCAACCCGTGCGGCATCGCCGTGGGTGCCGACATCGCCGAGGCCCATCGCAAGGCGCACGAGTGCGATCCGGTGAGCGCCTTCGGCGGCGTGATCGCGGCCAACCGCGAGGTCTCGGTGCAGATGGCCGAGCAGGTGGCCGAGATCTTCACCGAGGTGATCATCGCTCCCGGCTACGCCGACGGCGCCGTCGAGGTCCTCGCCCGGAAGAAGAACGTCCGCATCCTGATCGCGCAGCCGCCCACCGAATCGGGCGTCGAGCTGCGGCCGATCTCCGGCGGCGCGTTGCTGCAGGCCCGCGACGTGCTCGACGCCGAGGGCGACGATCCGGCCAACTGGACCCTCGCGGTGGGCGAACCGGCCGACGCCCAGACGCTCGCCGATCTGGTCTTCGCCTGGCGCGCCGGTCGCGCGGTCAAGTCCAACGCGATCCTGCTGGCCCACGACGGCGCCTCGGTGGGCGTCGGCATGGGCCAAGTGAACCGGGTCGATTCGGCGCACCTCGCGGTGAACCGGGCCGGCGACCGCGCCCGCGGTTCGGTGGCCTCCTCGGACGCCTTCTTCCCGTTCCCGGACGGACTGCAGGTCCTCATCGACGCCGGTGTGCGCGCCGTGGTGCAGCCCGGCGGTTCGGTCCGCGACAACGAGGTCATCGAGGCCGCGCAGGCCGCGGGCATCACCATGTACTTCACGGGTGCCCGGCACTTCGCGCACTGATCGGCAGTTCTATGTCCGCGAAGGTACCTGTGAGGGGCCTTCGAGGACACAAAAGTTCGGCTGCTCGCCGGTGAGCACGGACACAGCATGAGTCTTCTCGACATTCTGGTGCTGGTGCTCGCCGGCATCGCGGCCGGTGCCGTCGGCTACGCGACCGGACTGGCGTCGATCATCAGTTACCCGGCGCTGCTGATGGCCGGGCTGTCGCCGATGACTGCGAACGTCACCAACACGGTGGCGCTGGTGGCGGTGGGCGTGGGGAGCTTCGCCAAGTCCGGCCGGGTGCTTCTGGCCGAGGACGGCGGCAAACCGCTGGCCCGCGCGTCGCTGATCGCCCTCGCCGGTGGTGCCGTCGGCGCCGGGGCGCTGATGCTGGCGCCGTCGTCCGTCTTCGAAGTGGTGGTCCCGTACCTGGTGGCGTTGGCCGCCATCGCGCTGCTGTTGCAGCCTCGCCTGCGCGCCCGCGTCGGCGAGCGTGCCGAGCATCCCGCCTGGTGGCTGGTCGGCGTGTTCGCGGTGTCGATCTACGGCGGCTACTTCGGCGCCGGTGCCGGGGTGATGTTCGTGGCCCTGGCGATGGTGCTCACCGGCCTGCCGCTGTGGCGGGCGACGCTGCTGAAGTCGGCCCTGCTGGGCATCGCCAATGCCGTGGCCGCGATCGGTTTCCTTGTCTTCGCCGACGTCCACCTCGTCGCCGCCCTGGCGATGGGCGCCGGCTGTCTGCTGGGCGGTTGGTTGGGGCCGCCCATCGTCGAACGGCTCCCGGCCACCCCGCTGCGCATTACGATCGGCGTCGCCGGCCTCGGACTCGCGGTCTGGCTGGCGGTCGGTTCCTGAGCGCCCGCCGACTGGGCGGGTCGGTAGCGTGGCGGTCGTGACCGAGATCGTGCGATGCCCCTGCGGGAGCGGGGAAGGGCTGGCCGCGTGCTGCGGGCGGTATCTGTCGGGGGAGGCCGCGGCGCCGACGGCGCGGGCGTTGATGTGCAGCCGCTACACCGCCTTCGCGGTGGGCGACGTCGACTACCTGCGCGCCACCTGGCATCCGCGCACCCGGCCCGCCGTGCTCGAGCTGGACCCCGATCAGCGCTGGCTGCACCTGACGGTGGAGGCCGTGGGCGGGGGCGGGCCGTTCGACCCCGAGGGCACCGTCGAGTTCACCGCGGTCTACCGGGACGGCGCCGGACGCGGACGGCTGCACGAGCTCAGTCGCTTCGTGCGCGAGGGCGGTCGGTGGTTCTACGTCGACGGCGACCTCGACTGAGGGGGGAACCGAACCGGCGGCCGGTGCGTCTAATGGTTCATGGGGGATACACACCGGTCCGCAGGCTTCTTCGTCGCCGGGGAGTCCGGCGCCAGTCACGGCGTGTTCTTCCGCGAGGAACTCGCCGATCTCGGTATCGATGCACGTCGGCGCCGGAAGCTGCTGCGCGACGGTGAGCTGACCACGCCGCGAAAGGACTGGTACGCGACGCCGGTGCACGACGCGAAGGTCGCGGCCGCGGTGCGGGCGGGTGGTGTCCTCGCGTGCGTGTCGGCGCTCCAGCGCTACGGCTTCTGGGTTCCGCCCGGATACTCCGACGAGCAC
The DNA here is from genome assembly GCF_042432625.1 of Gordonia phosphorivorans. NCBI lineage: Bacteria > Bacillati > Actinomycetota > Actinomycetes > Mycobacteriales > Gordoniaceae > Gordonia > Gordonia phosphorivorans. Next base: position 33,474 of record NZ_JBHLWV010000031.1, read on the forward strand.
GTTCGGAGCGGGCGGTGGGCCGATCGTGCCTCGTGCACGGCGTACTCACCGATTCGGGCGGGCCGGACGGCGGTCGACTCGATCATCGTGGCTCTCGAATGTGCTGCTCGCTGCATGGCGGCCGAAGATTGGATCGCGGTCTGCGATTCGGTGCAGCAAGGTCTGGGGGTGTCCGCCGACCGGATTCGCGCCGAGATGGGTCGGCTTCCGGCCTGCGCGGAGGCGCTCTTGGACAAGACCGACCACCGTTCGCAGTCCGGCACCGAATCCATCGCGCGGGTTCGACTGCGTGCTCTGCACTTCAAAGTGGTGGTGCAACCGCAGATCACCGAGGTCGCGCGGGCGGACTTGCGCATCGGCCGCCTGATCATCGAATGCGACGGCGCGCAGTTTCACACGGACAAGACGAATTACCAGAACGACCGCCTGCGCGACCGCAAGTCGACGATCGGGAATTGGTTGACGTTTCGCCTCACCTACGACGATGTCCTGTTCGGCTGGGACGGCGTCGTCGAGGACATCCGAGCGATCACCAGGCCGGGACGGCATCGTGGGCGTGCGTCCGGTATGACAACGGCACCCTGATCGGTCACGGCGTCATATCTGCGGAGTGGAGGCCCCAGGTGCCGTTGTCGTACCGGGTCTAGCTCCCGGGGAACTCCGGGTCGCGTCCGGTGAACGCGACCAGTCGTGCGGTGGGTGAGGCATCCGCCGGTGTGGGCAGCGCCGGGCCGAAGACGCCGGGCCTGCGCGTCACTTCGTCGGGGATCTGCGCGAACATCTGCTCGGTGTAGGCGATCGCCTCGGCGGGCAGGTCCACGCTGCGGCCGCCGGCGGCCGCCAGGTCCCAGCCGTGCAGAAACAGGTCCACGGCCGGGAACGACAATCCGTCCCGCACGGTGCGCGGTCCGGCGGGGGACTCGACGACGCGGTCCAGGTCGTCCACGGTCGCCACGGCGGTGCGCGCCCGGGCGGCGAGCTCGGCCCACCAGGCCGCAGGCGGGCCGGAGACCACGCTGCCGGGCGGATCGGCGTGTGCGAAGTCCATCGCCTCGCCGGACAGGATCGCGATACCCATGCGAGTGCCGGCGCCGACGTGGCCGAGCACGTCCCGGGCGGTCCAGCCCGCGCACGGCGACGCGCGGTCCCAACCGTCGTCCGCCACGCCGTCGACGACGTCGCTGAAGAAGTCCAGTCCGTTGGTGTACATCGCTAGGGCATCCCAGGTCATCGGGGGCCTCCTTGGGAGATTGCGCGGGCGCGGTGAGATCGCGGGGCACTTTTCACGCTACGCCCGGGACCGGGCGCGCGCCGGGCATCGGCCGACGACGCGGTGGCCGATGATCGGGGCGGTCTGTCGGTCCGGACGGGTAGCGTGGGCGACGTGCCTTCGGAGACTGTGATCGAGACCGCCGCCCATCCCGCTCCCGCCGCCGCGACGCTCGGTGAACTGCGTGCCAGTGACCACCGCCGGCGCGACATCCGGGACGAGATCCGCCACAACCTGCTGACCGCATTGCGGGCCGGCGACGATCCGTGGGAGGGCATCGTCGGATTCGAAGCGACGGTCATCCCACAGCTCGAACGCGCGTTGATCGCCGGGCACGACGTGGTGATGCTGGGCGAGCGCGGGCAGGGCAAGACCCGCCTGCTCCGCACCCTGGTGAACCTGCTCGACGAGTGGACCCCGGTGATCGCCGGCTCCGAACTCGACGAGCATCCGTACGAGCCGATCCTGCCCGCGTCTCGCCGCCGCGCCGCCGAACTCGGCGACGACCTGCCGATCGAGTGGCGGCACCGCAGCGAGCGCTACAGCGAGAAGCTGGCGACGCCGGACACCTCGGTCGCCGACCTCGTGGGCGACATCGACCCCATGAAGGTGGCGCAGGGCCGCAGCCTGGGCGACCCGGAGACCATCCACTTCGGGCTCATCCCGCGCGCGCACCGCGGCCTCATCGTCATCAACGAACTGCCCGACCTCCCCGAACGCATCCAGGTCTCCATGCTCAACGTGATGGAGGAACGCGACATCCAGGTGCGCGGCTACAACCTGCGGTTGCCGCTGGACGTGCTGGTGATGGCCAGCGCCAACCCGGAGGACTACACCAACCGCGGCCGGATCATCACCCCGCTCAAGGACCGGTTCGGCGCCGAGATCCGCACCCACTACCCGTTGGAGCTCGACGATGAGGTGGACGTGATCGAGCAGGAAGCCGACCTGGTGGCCACCGTGCCGTCGTTCCTGATCGGCGTCCTGGCGCGGTTCACCCGGTACCTGCGTGAGCATCCGTCGATCGACCAGCGCTCGGGCGTCTCGGCGCGCTTCTCCATCGCCGGCGCCGAGACGGTGGCGGCCGCGGCCCTGCACCGGGCGACGGTGGTCGGGGAGGACCTGGCGGTGGCCCGGCCGGTGGACCTGGAGTCGGTGGTGGAAGTGCTGCGCGGCAAGGTGGAGTTCGAGTCCGGCGAGGAGGGCCGGGAACTGGAGATCCTCGACTACCTGCTGCGCAAGGCGACCGCCGACGCGGTGCGCGCCGAACTCGGCGGCCTGGATCTGCGTCCCCTCGTCGACCGGCTGGAAAGCGGCGACGCGGTCCTCACCGGAGATCGGGTGCCCGCGGCGGAAGTGGTCGCCGCCCTCGGCGACGATCCGGAGGTCACGGCCGTGATCGACGAACTCGCCGAGCGACTCGAGGTCGACGACGCCGAGCGGGCGAGCGCTCTCGAGTTCGCGCTGGAGGGACTGTTCCTGGCCCGTCGCATCGGCAAGGAACCCGACGAGCGGGGCCGCACCGTGTACCGCGTCGAGACCGACGACACCGACGACCACCAGCGCTGAAGACGATGAGCCATGACGACTAACCGACACCACCGGTCCCGCTACCAGCGCTACACCGGCGGGCCCGATCCGCTGGCACCGCCGGTGGACCTGCGGGAGGCCCTGGCGGCGATCGGCGACGACGTGATGAGCGGGACGTCGCCCGATCGTGCGCTGCGCGAGTTCCTGCGCCGCGGTGGCGCCTCGAACCCCGGGCTGGACCGGCTCGCGGAGATGGCGAACCGGCGTCGGCGGGAACTGCTCCGGTCGCGGAACCTGGACGGCACCTTCGAGCAGATCCGTCGCCTGCTCGACGACGCGGTGCTGGCCGAACGCAAACAGCTCGCGCGCGACCTCGACGACGACGCCCGTCTGGCCGAAATGCAGATCGGCAGCCTGCCGACGTCCACCGCGCAGGCCGTCCGGGAACTCTCCGACTACCGGTGGCGCAGCCAAGATGCGCGCGAGAAGTACCGGCAGATCTCCGATCTCCTCGGCCGCGAGGCCCTCGACCAGCGCTTCGCCGGCATGAAGCAGGCGCTGGAAGGGGCAGATGACGACGACCGTCGGCAGATCTCGGAGATGCTCGCCGACCTGAACGAGCTGCTCGACGCCCACAACCGCGGCGAGGACACCACCGAAGCCTTCGAGCAGTTCATGGACAAGCACGGGCAGTACTTCCCGGAGAATCCACGCAACACCGAAGAGCTCATCGACGAGCTGGCGCGCAGATCCGCTGCGGCGCAACAGTTCTTCAATTCGCTCAGCCCCGAGCAGCAGGCCGAACTCGCCGAACTCTCCCAGCAGGCGTTCGGCTCGCCCGCGCTGATGAATCAGCTGGCGCAGATGGATGCGAGCTTGCGCGAGGCCCGGCCCGACCTGGACTGGGATGGGGGACAACAGTTCTCCGGTGACCAGCCGATGGGGATGGGTGAGGGCGCGGCCGCCCTGCGGGACATCGGTGAACTGGAGGAACTGGCCGAGCAGCTCTCCCAGGCCTACGCCGGTGCGCAGATGGAAGACCTCGACCTGGACGCCTTGGCGCGCCAGCTGGGCGACGAGGCGGCCGCCGACGCGCGCACGCTCGCGGAGTTGGATCGTGCGCTGCGCGAGCAGGGCTTCTTTCAGCGCAACCCGGACGGGCAGCTGAGTCTGTCGCCGAAGGCCATGCGGCAGCTGGGTGAGGCGATCCTCAAGGACATCGCGGCGCAACTGTCCGCGCGGTCGGGGGAGCGACGAGCCGACACCGCCGGACGCTTGGGCGAGCCGACCGGGGCCACCCGCGAGTGGGCCTACGGCGACACCGAGCCGTGGGACGTCACCCGGACCCTGTCGAACGCGGTGCTGCGGACGGTCGCGGCCGCGCCCTCCGGCGCCGACGCCCTGACCGCGATGGCGGCAGGCGGCGTGCGGATCGAGATGGGCGATGTGGAGGTGTCCGACACCGAGGCGCGGCCGCAGGCCGCCGTCGTGCTGCTCGTGGACACCTCGTTCTCGATGGTCATGGAGGGCCGGTGGACGCCGATGAAGCGCACCGCGCTGGCCCTGAACCACCTGATCTCGACGCGTTTCCGGTCCGACGAACTGCATCTGATCGAATTCGGCCGCTACGCCCGGGACACCTCGGTGAGCGAATTGACCGGCCTCGAACCGCGGATGGAGCAGGGCACCAACCTGCACCACGCGCTGCTGCTGGCCCAACGCCATCTGCGCCGTTTCCCCAACGCGCAGCCGGTGCTCCTGGTGGTGACCGACGGCGAGCCCACCGCGCACCTGGATCCGGACGGGCAACCGTTCTTCTTCTATCCGCCGCACCCGCAGACCATCGGGCTCACCGTGCGCGAACTGGACCACATCTCCCGGATGGGCACCCAGATCACCTTTTTCAAGCTGGGCGACGACCCGGGTCTGGCCCGGTTCATCGATCAGATCGCCCGCCGGATCGGCGGACGGGTGGTCAGTCCCGACGTCGACGGCCTCGGCGCGGCCGTCGTCGGCGACTACCTTCGCTCCCGCTGACCGGTCGGGCGGCCCCTCGACGCATTAAGGTGAAGCCCGTGACCCAGGAACCGCATGGCGCCAAGTACTTTCCGGTCCCGCTCGGCGATCAGGCGCGAGCCACGACGCGGGCCAGCACGGCCGACCGCGAGGAGGCGAACGCCTTCCTGTCCGCGGCGATGAGCGTGGGCGCCCTGACTCCGGAGGAGTACACCGAGCGCGCGGGGACCGCCCTGGCCGCGGTGACCCTGGCCGAGCTGGACGAACTCTGTGCCGACCTGCCGATGGACCGGTTGGGCGGCGCGGTCGTCAGCGGTCGGCTGGACACCACGCAGGTGAGCACCTCCGGCGCGGCTCCGGTGACGCGCGTGTCCGGGATCATGTCCGGCGGTTCTGTCGGCGGCGGCGCCGTCGTGTCCTCGCATCTGAGCGCCGTCGCGCTGATGGGCGGCGTGGAGATCGACCTGCGCGACGTCGAGTTCACCGCGCCGGTGCTGACCGTCTCGTGCCGGGCGATCATGGGTGGAATCCGGATCGTGGTGCCCGACGACATCACGGTGGAGGTCCACGGTTCGGGCATCATGGGCGGCTTCTCCGGGCGGGGAGCGGGCCCGGGCCGACCGGGCGCCCCGCAGGTGATCATCAACGGTTTCGCGCTGATGGGCGGGGTGGAGACCGAGCGGGCCGCCCGCGGCCAGAACATCGGTCCCCGTCGCCCGAATTAGGGCCTCAGGTCAGCAGCACCGCGAGGACCGCGATCACCGGGATCGACACCAGGGTGGTCACCAGCGCGCTGTCGCGGGCCAGGATCTCACCCCGCTGGTAGCGCGTGGCGTACACCAGCACGTTCTGGGCCGTCGGCAACGCGGCGATCACCACCTGCGCGAACAGGGCGTGCCCGGTCATCCCGAACCCCCAACGCGCCAGCGCGTAGGCCAGCGCCGGCATCAGGGCCATCTTCAGGACGGACGCCAACGCGGTGTCCCGGCGCGGGCTCGCCCCCTTCTTGAACACCTGCACGCCGGTCAACGTCAGGCCGAAGGTGAGCAGGGCCAGCGGCACCGACGCCTGGCCGAGCATGTCCAGCGGGGAGAACACCGCCTCCGGCAGGCGGATACCGGCCACCGAGAGGGCCAGGCCGATCAGCCCGCCGATCACGATCGGGTTGCTCACCGGCGTCGCCACCGTGCGCCACAGCGATTGGCGGTGGGTGGCGTCCAGGGCCGTCAGATCGAGGGTCACCAGCGCGATGGGGGAGTAGATCATGATCTGGAACAGCAGCAGCGGGGCGATGAAGGATGCATCGTCGAGCACGAAGATCGCGATCGGCAGACCCAGGTTCACGCTGTTGACGTACGACGAGGACAGCGCGCCGATCACGGCATCCGGGATGGCCCGGCGCCACACCAGTCGCACCACGGCGAAGTAGACGGCGCCGGTGGCGAGCGCGGTGGCCGCGGCGACCGCCAGTGTCGAGGAGAAGACCACCGACAGGTCATTGGTCGAGAGCGAGGTGACCATCAGTGCGGGGGTGCAGACGAAGAAGACCATGCGGGCCAGCACCGATACGGCGTGTTCGCCGAGGACGCGGGTGCGGCCGAGGAGGTATCCGATGCCCACCACGATGAAGATGACGGTGAACCCGGAGACGACGCCTGACACCCAGGTGATGGTAGGGGATCGGCGCCGTTTTGCAGGACCCGTGCTCGACCCGTTAGTCTGTTCTAGTTGCGCGTCGCGCGATCTAGCGAGGCACGCTTGCGAGCAACGGTCGCGAGTCGGCCGGATCGGTCTCACCGAACCCCACTCGCGCACGAAGGTAGAGCAAGTAGAGAAGGGCTGGAACCATGGCAGTACCGAAGCGCCGGATGTCGCGGGCTAACACCCGCAGTCGTCGTTCGCAGTGGAAGGCGGAAAACGCCCCCCTGCAGGAGGAGAAGGTCAACGGTGTGACCCACCGTATTCCGCGTCGCCTGGTCAAGGCTGCGCAGCTGGGCCTGGTCGATCTCGACCGCCGCTGACCTCAAGACCCCGACGGGCCGTTACCAACGCGAGTTGGTGACGGCCCGTCGTGCATCCGCGCGACACGGACGCCTTACTGGGCGAGGGCCTTGTTGACCAGGCGGCTCACGCTGTTCGGAATGAACTTGGCGGCGTTGCTCAGGACCGTGGTCTGCGCGCCGACCGAGTAGCTGGTGCGGCGCGTCAGGCGGTCCACCGCGTTGGGGTGCACCGACTCCCAGATCTTCTCGGCGACGTCCTCGGCGGTCAGGCGGACGCCGAGGGTCTTGGTGCTCTTGGCGTCGGTCTCGGCCAGGGCGGTCTTGGCCCACAGCGGCCAGATGGAGACCACACGGATGTCGTCGTGCTGCCACTCCAGTTCCAGCGCCTCGGTGAGGCCGGCGACGAAGAACTTGGTGGCGCTGTAGACCGCGATGCCGGGCTGCCCGTAGATGGCCGACGCCGAGGCGATGTTGACCAGGTGCGCGCCCGGGGTGGCGGCCAGGTAGCGGTGGGCGGCCTGTGCGCCCAGGGCCACACCCAGCGCGTCGATGTCGATCTGTGCCTTGATCGCGGCGGGGGTGAGGGCCGCCAAGTCGCCGGAGATCAGGATGCCCGCGTTGTTGTCGAGCACGTCGAGTCGACCGCCGGTGTGCGCGGTGAAGTCGGCCAGCGCCGCCTCCCAGTGGTCGGGGTCGGTCACATCCAGGGTGCCGGTGATGAACTCCGGATGGGCGGCCCGTACGGACTCGAGCGAGTCTTCGCTGATGTCGTAGACGCCCACGGTCCAGCCGTCGCGGGCGAATCGCTGGGCGGTGGCCAGGCCGATGCCCGCTGCTCCGCCGGAAATGAAGATCGATCCCATGGGTTCCTCCGCTTCGAGATGCCGCGAGGCGGCCGCCCCGCGCTGGTTACTCATCAGTAAGGTTTCCAGACCCTTTCCGGGCCCGCAAGGCGGTGCTACTGTGACAATAAGCGTTGTAATGGTTAGATGAATCACAGGCCGCGAGCGGCGAGGGAGTGAAGTTCCATGACTGCAGCCATCGAGCGCGAGCAGGTTCGGGGCGGGGCGGAGAGCCGACCCGATCGGGGGCCGGACGAGGTGGCCGACCGGTTGCTGGCCTCGGCCGCCCGGCTGTCCCGGAACGCGATGACCGAGATCGACTGGTCGTTGCCGATGGACCCGGAGAAGTACGGTTGCAGCCCGGAATGGTCGTCGTTGTACGGCACCGACTACTGGGACGAGCTGACCGTCGAGCAGCGCATCGCGCTCACCCGGCACGAGTTCGCGTCGATCATGTGCATCGGGATCTGGTTCGAGATGATCCTGCAGCAGATGGTCCTGACGGACCAGTATCTCGGCGAATACCACAGCCCCGAGTTCCAGTTCGCCCTCGTGGAGATCGCCGACGAGTGCCGCCACTCGATGATGTTCGCCAAGGCCTCGGAGAAGATGGTCGGCAAGTCCTACCACCCGCATCCGAGGATCGGCCGCCTCGGCAAGGTCTTCAAGCTGATCGCCAAGGACGAGGTGGCCTACGCGGGCATCCTCGTCGCCGAGGAAGTGCTGGACGTCTTCCAGCGCGGCTGCATGCGCGACGACCGGGTGCTGCCGTTCATCCGAACCATCAACGAGATTCACGTCCTCGAAGAGTCGCGGCACATGAAGTTCGCGCGCGAAGAGGTCCGCGAATCGATGCGGGGGATCAGCGCCAAGCGCCGTCATGCCAGCGCGCTGTCGGTGGCGCTGGGGGCCACCCTCATCGTCGAGAGCCTGATCCAGCCGCAGGCCTACGCCGACGCCGGTCTCGACGTCTCCCGCGCTCGGCGCGAGGCGGCCGGGAACGAGCACTTCCACTCCATGATCCGCAGCAGCTGCACGCACCTGATGGAGTTCCTCGACGAGGTCGGGCTGCTCACCACACCGGCCATGCGGTTCTACCGCAAGGCCCACATGCTCTAAAGGGGGCCCGGTGGCTTTCGTCATCACCCAGTCGTGCTGCAGCGACGCGGCCTGCGTGTCGGTCTGTCCGGTCAACTGCATTCACCCGACGCCCGAGGAGCGCGGCTTCGGGACCTCGGAGATCCTGCACATCGACCCGGTGGCCTGCATCGACTGCGGCGCGTGCGCGGACGCCTGCCCGGTGAACGCGATCTTCCCGATCGAGAACCTGGCGCCGCGGGACCGGATCTTCGCCGAGATCAACGCCGACTATTACACCGCGAATCCGGACATCACCTCGGGCTGGTCGGACGTGGTCTATCCCGACCTCCCGCGACTGCCGGAGGGGCTGCGGGTGGCGGTGGTCGGCACCGGGCCGGCGGGCGGGTACGCGCTGCGCACCCTTCTGCACCGATCCCGGGCCCGGGTCACCGTGTTCGACGCTCTGCCCACCCCCGGCGGGCTGGTGCGCGCCGGGGTGGCCCCGGACCATCCGAGCACCAAGGACGTGATGGCGACCTTCGACCTGCTCTATCGCGACCCGGCGGTCACCATGGCGACCAATGTGCGCATCGGCGACGACGTCGCGGCCGGCGAGGTGACGCCGGCGGAATTGGCCGAACACTTCGACGCGGTGTTCTACGCGGTCGGCGCCGATGATTCGCGCGCGCTGGGGATCACGGGCGAGGACCTGCCCGGATCCACCTCGGCCACCGACCTGGTGGCCTGGTACAACGCGGTGCCCAGGGCCGACGGGCCCCGTCTGCCCGCCGCAGGCAGCGGCCGGGCGGTGATCGTGGGCACCGGCAACGTGGCCCTGGACGTCGCGCGGATCCTGGTGTCCCCGCCGGAACTGCTCGCCGGCACCGACATCGCCGATCGCGCGCTGGCACTGCTCGCCGAACAGAGCATCCGCGAGGTGGTCGTGCTGGGACGCCGCGGCCGGGAATCGGCCGCCTACTCGGCCGCGGAGTATCGCGCCCTCTCGGTGATCGGCGGCGTCCAGGTGGAGGTCCACGACGATGCCGACGGCCCGCTGCCGGATCTGAACCGGCCGGCGGATCCGACGCGCCGACGGATCGTCTTCCTCTTCTCCACGGCGCCGCTGCGGGCCGACGGCGACGGCCGCGTCGAGACCGTGACAGTGGCGACCGGGGGACGGGAGCATCGCATCGCGGCGGATCTGCTGGTTCGGTCGATCGGCTATCGCTCCGCGCCCATCGCCGGTCTGCCGTTCGACCAGGCCCGCGGGGTCTTCCCGAACGAGGAGGGTCGCCTGCTCGACGCGACGGGCGCGGTGGTGCCGGGCACCTACGTGGTGGGTTGGGCGGCGCGCGGCTCGGTGGGCGGTATCGGGGCCAACAAGTTGCACGCCGTCGCCACCGTCGAGAAGTTCCTGGCCGATGCCGCCGCCGACCTGCTGCCCCGGACGAGCGCGGACCCCGAGGAGTTCACAGCCCTGCTGCGCGCACGACAGCGACGGGTGGTCGGCTACCGGGGGATCGCCGCCATCGATCGGCGCGAACGCGAGAACGGTCGGGCCCAGGGCCGGCCGCGCGTAAAGTTCACCGAGCTGTCGGACATGCTGGCCGCGGCGCAGAGCGGACGGGGTCGGCGGCGTCGGTGAACCCGCCCGGTCGCGGCGCGCCCTCAGTGCACTCTTAGTCCCGAACGATAAGACTGTAGGCATGCGCATCCTTGTGGTCGACGACGACCGGGCCGTCCGCGAGTCCCTGCGGAGGTCGCTGACCTTCAACGGGTACACCGTGGAAACGGCGGGCGATGGAATCGAAGCACTCGAGAAGGTGGTGGCCGACCGGCCGGACCTGGTGGTGCTCGACGTGATGATGCCGCGACTGGACGGGTTGGAGGTGTGCCGCCGGCTGCGTGCCGCCGGCGACGATCTGCCCATCCTGGTCCTCACCGCCCGCGACTCGGTGTCCGAGCGGGTGAGCGGCCTGGACGCCGGGGCCGACGACTACCTGCCCAAGCCGTTCGCGATGGAAGAACTCCTGGCGCGGCTGCGAGCCCTGTCCCGCCGCACCGCCCGCGACGACGACGCCGATTCCGAGGCGATCAGCTTCGAGGACCTGACGCTCGATCCGGTCACCCGCGAGGTCACGCGCGGGGAACGGCAGATCAGCCTCACCCGCACCGAGTTCGCGCTGCTGGAGATGTTGATGGCCAACGCCCGACGGGTGCTCACCCGCAGCCGGATTCTCGAGGAGGTCTGGGGCTACGACTTCCCGACGTCCGGCAACGCGCTGGAGGTCTACATCGGCTACCTGCGGCGTAAGACCGAGGCCGACGGCGAGACCCGCCTGATCCACACGGTGCGCGGCGTGGGGTACGTGCTGCGCGAGAACGCGCCGTGAGCGGGGTCGTGCGGGCGTGAACCTGCCTTCCTCCGGCCGCCCGATGCGCAGTCCGCTCTCCCTAACCCGCGGGGTGTCGCTGCGCACCCGGGTGGCGCTGCTGGTGGCCGCCGTCGTGATGCTCTCGGCCACGCTGATGGCCGGTGCGACCTACGTGTTCGTCTATCGCGCGCTCTACCAGGACGTGGACAGTCAGCTCACGGTGCGCGCCGACGGTATGACGGTGCTGGCCAACACCGGGCAGTTGTCCGAGCCGAGCCGCCTGCTCACCGGCACGGTGTTCTCCACCAACATCACCATCGCGCTCGTGCAGCCGGACGGGCGCGTGTTCAGCGTCGGCCAGGTCCCGTTCGAATCCGCCGAGCGGGAGATCGCCGAATCCGACCCGGGGGACAGCCCGACGCAGAGCCTGCGCACGGTGGGCAACCATCGCGTGCTGGCCCGCAAACTGCCCGACGGCAACACCCTGGTGCTGGCGCAGAGTCTGGATCGCACCGACGCCATCCTCAATCGGCTGGCCTCGGTGCTGTTCGTGGCCGGCGGTATCGGGGTGGCCTTCGCCGCGGCCGCGGGCACCGCGGTGGCACGCGCCGGACTGCGGCCGGTGACCCGGCTGACCGGCGCCGTCGAACGGATCGGCAGAACCCAGGACCTGCGTCCGATCCCGGTCAGCGGGACCGGCGAACTGGTGCGTCTGACCGAATCGTTCAACGCCATGCTGGCCGCCCTGGCCTCCTCCCGCGATCAGCAGGCGCGACTGGTGGCCGACGCCGGTCACGAACTGAAGACGCCGCTGACCTCGCTGCGTACTAATCTCGAACTGTTGATCGCGGCCTCCGAGCCGGGAGCCCGCCAGATTCCCGCCGCCGACATGATCGAACTGCGTTCGGACGTGATGGCGCAGGTCGAGGAGTTGTCGACGCTGGTCGGGGATCTCGTTGATCTGGCACGGCACGATTCGTCGACGGCGGTCTTCGAGGAGTGCGAGATGTCGGAGGTGATCGAGGAAGCGCTGGTGCGGGTGCGTCGACGTCGCACCGACATCGACTTCGAGATGGACACCCAGCCGTGGTTCGTCTTCGGCGAGGCCAGCGGGCTCTCCCGCGCGGTGCTCAACGTCCTCGACAACGCCGCCAAATGGAGCCCGCCGGGGCGCGCGGTGCAGATCAGCCTGCACCAGATCGGCCCGGAGACCGCCGAACTCACGGTGGCCGACGCCGGCCCCGGCATTCCGCCGGAGGACCGCGAGTTGGTCTTCGAACGCTTCTATCGCGCGACGGCGACCCGGTCGATGCCGGGTTCGGGCTTGGGCCTGGCCATCGTCCGGCAGGTGGTGGTGCGCTTGGGCGGGACCGTCTCGGCCGGTCAGTCGGCGGCGGGCGGTGCGCTGATCCGCATGACCCTGCCGGGCAGCCCCGTGCACACCGAGCCGGACCCGGTCCTGGTCCGCCGCTGATCGGCGCGCCGCGGGAGGCTGTCCGCGGGTTGGCAGGAATCGCTGAGCACGCTCACAGGAAAACCTTCTAAGGTGAAACGCATGACAGACCGCGGACCCCGCGATGACCATCCGAACCCGTACGCGCCGCCCGGTGGGCACCCCGTTCCGGGTGCCAGCGGCATGCCGCACCACGCGGCTCCCGCCGGCTACGGCGCCCAGCCTTCGCAGCAGCCCATGCCTGGGCAGTATCAGCAGCCGACCGTGCCGCACCAGCCGGTCGCACCCCAACACCAGGCGGGGCAGGGCCCGGATCCGACGCTCGCATACGGCCCCGGCGGCGTTCCCCCGTACGGTTCCGGCGGCCAAGCGCCGTACGGTGCCGAAGGCGGAACGCCCTATGGTTCCGGCGGCGAGCCGCCGTACGGCCCGCCCACGTCGGGGATGCCGACCCAGCAGCCGCAACCACCCCAGAAGAACGGCCGCGGACCGCTGTGGATCGCCATGGTCGCTGTCCTCGCGTTGGTCGCCGGTCTCCTCGGCGGTGTCGTCGGCGTCATTGCGACCCGCGACGGTTCCACGTCCGACGCACCGGAGGTGCTGGCCGGTTCCCCGAACACTCGCGTGACCACCCAGCCGCCAGCCAAGCCCGGGTCGGTGCAGGACGTGGCCGCTCGGGTGCTGCCGTCGGTGGTCTCCATCGGGGTCTCCACCGGTCGGCAGAGCGGGTCCGGTTCGGGGGTGATTCTGTCCGACGACGGAACCATCCTCACCAACGCCCACGTGATCATGGCCGGTGGTGACAAGCCGGCCGACAACGTGCTGGTCAGCTACAGCAACGGCAATCGCGCCAAGGCCACCGTCGTCGGGGTGGACGCGATGTCCGACATCGCCGTCATCAAGGCCGACAGCACCGGCCTCACTCCCATCGCCGTCGGCGCCTCGGACAATCTGTCGGTGGGCCAGGACGTGATCGCCATCGGTTCCCCGCTGGGGCTGGAAGGCACCGTCACCACCGGCATCATTAGTGCGCTCAACCGGCCCGTCACGACGGGCGCCGCCGACGGTTCCGTCGAGTCGGTGATCAACGCGATTCAGACCGACGCCGCCATCAATCCGGGTAACTCCGGTGGTGCGCTGGTGAATTCGTCCGGTGCGCTGATCGGCATCAACACCGCGATCGCCACCGTCGGCAGCGGCCAGGGCGAGGTCGGGTCCATCGGCCTCGGCTTCGCGATCCCGATCGACCAGGCCATGCGGGTGGCCAACCAGCTCATCGCCGGCCAGAAGGTGACCCGGGCCAACCTCGGGGTCAACGTGCGGCCGAGCCCGGAGGCGACCGAACCGGGGGCCCTGGTCGAGAGCGTCGTCAGCGGTGGACCCGCAGCCCAGGCCCGTATCCCGCAGGGCGCGCTCATCACCGCCGTGGACGACGCCAAGGTGGCCTCGTCGGCAGCGCTGGTGGCCGCCATCCGGTCGAAGGAGCCGGGACAGTCGGTGAAGATCACCTACACACACCAGGGCAAGGAACAGACGGTTACCGTGAAGCTCGGGGAAGCCTGAGCGGATTCGTCCGACCGACATCGAGGAGAGGTTCGACATGATCGACGCAGCAGACGCGCAGGCCGACGCGGCCGCCCGTGACCTGATCGACGCGCAGGCCGACGCCGTCGAGCCGTTGCTCCGCGCGCTGGTGGTGGTGATCGATGATCGCGCCACGGAGAACCCGGACCCCAACCGGTTGGGCCTGTTGGTCGGTGAGCTGCTGGAAGAGGGGCACTACCACGTCGACGCGACGGTGGCCGTGGTCGGCGACGAGGTGGAGATCCGGAACGCGCTCAACACCGCGGTGATCGGCGGCGTGGACCTGGTGGTGTCGGTGGGCGGCGTCGGCGTGCGTGCGCGCGACGTGGCCCCGGAGGCCACCGAGCCGCTGTTGGACCGCCGCCTGCGTGGCATCGAGGAGGCGCTGCGCACGTCGGGCCTGTCGGCCGGCGCCACCGACGGTGGACTCTCGCGCGGCCTCGCCGGTATCTCGGGCCAGACCCTGGTGGTGAACCTGGCGGACTCGCGTGCCGCCGTCCGCGACGGCATGGCGACGCTGATCCCGCTGTCGCGCTTCATCATCGACCAGATCAGTGAGTTCTAAGCCGGCCGACGACCACTCGTCGTCGGCATCGGACTCCGCGGAGCAGTGGCGACGACGTCGCCGGTTGGACGAGATCTTCGGGGACGTGGTCCCGGAGACTATGGCGGACGCGGGTGAGTCGGCTCACACCGATCGCGGCCGGGGCTGGTACGAGCAGAACAAGCCGCCCCATCACGGCTAGCGTGGCCAGCGGTTCTCCGGATCGCCGCCCGGTGACCGCCGGTCGCACCGAGCGATCCGTTCATCTCGCAGCGTTCGTCGGATCGTACGGAACTTGTCGTTCCGATGGCAGTACTACCCGCTGATCGGTTACGGTTTTCCCGACGGGCTATCGCGGGTTAAAGGCCAAAATGTGTGTATGGCCCGGGCGTGGCGTGGGGGTGTTCTATCGGCTTCGGCCTCCCCATCCGTGTTGGATGCCGTTGCCGTCTTCCCAGTT
>NZ_JBHLWV010000032.1:0-618 GCF_042432625.1 Gordonia phosphorivorans
GCCGTTGTCTCCGCTGCCGTTGTCTCCGCTGCCGTTGTCTCCGCCGCCGTTGTTCCCGCCGCCGTTGTCTCCGCCGCCGTTGTCGCCGCCGCCGGTGGGCTTGGCGACGGTGAAGGAGATGGGCTTGTTGTAGTTGCGGTCGCCGATGGTGCTGCCGCTCATGTGCATGGTGGTCTGTTGGGCTTCGCCGGTGGCGCAGGCTTCGGTGACCGTGTAGATGGCGTTGACCTTGATGACGGAGCTGCTGGCGCCGTTGATGCGCCATCCGCCGCTGGGTGCGTTGAACAGGACGTATGAGTCGGCGGTGCCGGTCTTGTCGTCGGTGGATTTGATGGTGTTGGAGCCGTTGGCCGAGACGAAGTCCAGGCACTGGGGGACGACCTGCTTGACCTTGTAGACGTAGCGGTCGATCTTGGAGTGGCTCAGGGTGTTGGAGATGGTGATCTGGTCGCCGACCTTGGGTGTGGTGTCGGTGATGCTGGTGGTGAACGTCCAGAGGCCCATTGCCCCGGAATCGTCTTCGTACCACTCGATGTTGTCGCCGGCCGCGGTGGCGGTGCCTGCGGCGAGGGCGAGTGCGAACGCGGCTGCTGCGCCGGTGGTGAGGCCGGCGGCCAG
>NZ_JBHLWV010000034.1:0-706 GCF_042432625.1 Gordonia phosphorivorans
TGCCTCCTAAAATGTAACGGAGGCGCCCAAAGGTTCCCTCAGCCTGGATGGCAATCAGGTGTTGAGTGTAAGTGCACAAGGGAGCTTGACTGTGAGACGTACATGTCGAGCAGGGACGAAAGTCGGGACTAGTGATCCGGCACCGGCAAGTGGAAGCGGTGTCGCTCAACGGATAAAAGGTACCCCGGGGATAACAGGCTGATCTTCCCCAAGAGTCCATATCGACGGGATGGTTTGGCACCTCGATGTCGGCTCGTCGCATCCTGGGGCTGGAGTAGGTCCCAAGGGTTGGGCTGTTCGCCCATTAAAGCGGCACGCGAGCTGGGTTTAGAACGTCGTGAGACAGTTCGGTCTCTATCCGCCGCGCGCGTCTAGAAACTTGAGGAAACCTGTCCCTAGTACGAGAGGACCGGGACGGACGAACCTCTGGTGTGCCAGTTGTTCCGCCAGGAGCACTGCTGGTTAGCTACGTTCGGAAGGGATAACCGCTGAAAGCATCTAAGCGGGAAGCCTGTTCCAAGATGAGGTTTCTCACCCACCCTTGTGGTGGGGTAAGGCCCCCTACAGACCATGGGGTTGATAGGCCAGAACTGTAAGCACAGTAATGTGTTCAGGTGACTGGTACTAATCGGCCGAGGACTTATAAACAACACCCAAACACCATGTTTGGTCTCGCATCCACTATGCGCTTTCTGAGGCAACACAC
>NZ_JBHLWV010000035.1:0-733 GCF_042432625.1 Gordonia phosphorivorans
ATACCGCGGATCACGATGCCCCTGCGCCTGCGCCACCACCATCGTCTGACCCGCCACCAACGGCCACAACAACTCCAACACCGAGGCGTCAAAAGTATGCGGCGTCTTAAACAACAACCGCTCCTGAACCGATCCTCCACGCGGCACCAACTCGTCAAACCACGCCACAAAATTCCGCACCGCCCGATGCGACACCGTCACCCCCTTCGGCACACCCGTCGACCCCGACGTAAACAACGTGTACGCCGCATCGTCAGGGTGCAACGACACCGCACGCTCACCCGCACCAAACGGCTTCACACCCGCAGCCACCGGAGCCGCGGCATCCACCGTGAACACACCCACCGACGCGATCTCCGAGACGAATCCAGGAACCGGATCACCGGCCCGAACCAGGACCGGCCCCACCCCCGCGGTGACCGCCATATAAGCCGCACGATCGGCCGGAGTCCCCGGATCGATCGGCACATACTGCCCACCAGCAGCAAGCACCGCATGAATCGCGACAACGAGTTCGGCGCTGCGTTCCATCACCACGCCAACAGCAACACCCGGGCGGACACCAGCAGCCACCAGATCGCGAGCAAGGACCGCAACACGCGCACCAAACTCGCCGTAGCTGACCTCACGCTCTCCAACAACAAGGGCTACTGCCGACGGAACCTCCACAATTCGGGTAGCGACCGCATCAGCAATCGACTCCTCCAACACCGGCACCACCACACCCGCCGAC
>NZ_JBHLWV010000036.1:0-812 GCF_042432625.1 Gordonia phosphorivorans
CGGCGGCCTTCTGCCCATTCGTCGGTCTGTTCGGCCAGGACTGCGCCGACCAGACGGACGATCGCGTCACGGTTGGGAAAGATCCCAACGCTGTCGGTGCGGCGTCGGATCTCCCGGTTGAGGCGTTCGTTGGGGTTGTTAGACCAGATCTGCTGCCAGAGTCCTTCGGGGAAACCGGTGAAGGCCAGGATGTCGGCCCGAGCGGTGTCGAGGTGATCGTGCGCGTCAGGCAGTTTGGTGTCGACGTAGTCGAGCAGTCGGTCGAACTGGGCGTTGACCGAGGCGGCGTCGGGCTGGTCGTATACCGAGTGCAGCATCGCTTTGACTGCCGGCCACAGACTTTTCGGGGTGACGCTCATCAGGTTCGCCGCGTAGTGGGTGCGGCAGCGTTGCCATGCTGCCCCGGGCAGGTTCGCTGCGATCGCTTCGACGAGGCCGGCATGAGCATCGCTGGTTACCAGCCGGACTCCGGTCAGGCCGCGGGCGACCAGGTCGGCAAAGAAGCTGTTCCACGCCACTGTGGTTTCCGCGGTGGCTACCTGCAGGCCCAAGACCTCTCGGCGCCCGTCGGCGTTGACCCCGGTCGCGACCAGCACGACCGCGTTGACCACGCGACCACCTTCACGGACCTTCATCGTCAACGCGTCCGCGGCGACGAACGTGAACGGGCCCGCTTCACTCAAGGGGCGGTGCCGGAACTGCTCGACGTGCTCATCGAGATCAGCGGCCATCCGCGAGACCTGGGACTTCGACAGCGAGTTGATCCCCAGTGTCTTGACAAGCTTGTCCATGCGGCGGGTGGACACCCCGGC
>NZ_JBHLWV010000037.1:0-830 GCF_042432625.1 Gordonia phosphorivorans
GGGTTAAAGGCCAAAATGTGTGTATAGAATCGCCGATTTCTGCTGCCTGACCTCGGATGATGGTGGTTCGAACATGCTTTGAGAGCATGTTCGGTGTCAGGTCCTCGGAATTCTCCACCGTGTGGTGTATGCGGCCGCAAGCTCGTCAAGAACGGAACCACCAGCGCCGGTCGCACTCGGTGGCGTTGCAAAGACTGCGGCGCCTCGAGTACCCAGAAACGCCCCGACATCACCCGCAAGGCCGAGCTGGAGGCATTCCACACTTGGCTCCTTCACGGTCGGCACCCTGCAGGAGTCAGCGCACGCACCTTCCGCCGCGCACGGTCCTGGTGCTGGAACATCGAGGTCCCACCACCGGCCCCGCCCACGACGCCGGCCCAGGTGGTGATGCTCGATGGCACCTACTTCCAATCCTGGTGCCTGCTGATCGCCTTCGACGGCACCCACGTCCTCGACTGGCAATGGTGCGACCGCGAGAAAAAGATCGCCTGGCAGCAGATCCTGCAACGCCAGCCAGCCCCCAAAATCGCGGTCATCGACGGCGGCAGCGGCCTAGCCGCAGCGATCGCCGACACCTGGCCCACCACCAGAACCCAACGCTGCTACTTCCACATCTTCCAGACCGTCCGACGCCACCACACCTTCCGACCACGACTAGACGCCGGACGCGAAATCCTCACTCTCACAAAAGCACTGATGAACGTGCGCAACGTCGACCAAGCCGTGCTCTGGCTCCAGGCCTACAACGACTGGGAACAGAAATGGGACCAGTTCCTCCGCCATCGCACCTACCCCAGACTGCACACCAGCCGCCCAACAGGAGTCTCGGA
>NZ_JBHLWV010000038.1:0-998 GCF_042432625.1 Gordonia phosphorivorans
CTGGAACTGCGTGATGGCGATGCGGATGAGCTCGATCAGTTGTTGAGGTCGACCACAACGCCGGCCGGTCTGGTGCGTCGGGCGCGGATCGTCACGCTTGCTGCCGACGGGATGGCTAATTCTCGGATCAGTGAGGTTGTGGGGACCTCGCTACCGACGGTCATCAAGTGGCGTTCCCGGTATCTCCAGGACGGACTCGCAGGACTCCTCGACGCCGAAAGGACCGGGCGGCCACGGCATCTCGATCACGCCGATATCGTGTCGGCGACGTTGATGCCGCCACCGAAGAAGTACGGGGTCACGCACTGGTCATCGCGGCTGCTGGCCAGGCATCTCGGCATCGGGAACGCCACGGTCGCCCGCGCCTGGCGCGAGTACGGGGTTGCGCCATGGAGGTCGGGAACATTCAAGTTCTCCACCGACCCGGAACTGGTCGCCAAGGTCACCGATGTCGTCGGACTGTACCTGGAGCCCCCGGAGAACGCGATCGTGTTGTGCGTGGACGAGAAATCGCAGATCCAAGCCCTGGACCGCACTGCGCCAATGCTGCCGATGCAGCCCGGGCAGATCGAACGCCGCACCCACGACTACAAACGCCACGGCACCACCACCCTGTTCGCGGCGCTGGAGATCGCGACCGGGCAGGTGACCGCAGCGGTCAAACCCCGACACCGCCACCAGGAGTTCCTGTCCTTCCTGCGGCAGATCGACCGCACTTACCCCGACCAGGAGCTACACCTGGTCATGGACAACTACGACACCCACAAGAAGGCCGAAGTCCGCAACTGGCTCGAACAGCACCCGAACATCCACGTCCACTTCACCCCCACCTCGGGATCATGGCTCAACCTCGTCGAAGTCTGGTTCGGCATTATCGACCGCCAAGCCATCCGCCGAGGCGTCTTCACCTCCGTCAAAGACCTCAATGCAAAGATCCGAGCCTTCATCAACGGCTGGAACGACCGCAAACACCCCTTCGTCTGGACCAAGACCGCCGA
>NZ_JBHLWV010000039.1:0-1077 GCF_042432625.1 Gordonia phosphorivorans
CCTAGTGTCTCGTGTCGTTAATTAGTTGAGGGTTTGTCGCCTGCGATAATGGGATATGGCGAATTCTCCGGCTCCGGCGCTGCAATTGCGTGAGGGCGATGCTGCTGCATTGGACCGACTGTTGCGGTCGACTTCAACCTCGGCGGGCCTGGTGCGGCGTGCGCGGATCGTGTCGCTGGCGGCTGAGGGTGTGGCGAACACGCGGATCAGCGAGGTGGTCGGGACGTCGGTGCCGACGGTCCTCAAGTGGCGTGAACGCTATCTTCACGGCGGACTGGACGGCCTCCTCGATGCTGACCGACCGGGCCGTCCTCGGCATCTCGATCATGCCAAAGTGGTTTCAGCGACGTTGCTGCCACCGCCGAAGAAGTATGGGGTCACGCACTGGTCCTCACGCCTGTTGGCCGGCCATTTGGGGATCGGGAACGCCACCGTTGCCCGGGCCTGGCGCGAATACGGGGTTCAGCCGTGGCGGTCGGGAACCTTCAAGTTCTCCACCGATCCCGAACTGGTCGCCAAGGTCACCGACGTCGTCGGCCTGTACCTGGAGCCGCCGGAGAACGCGATCGTGCTGTGCGTGGACGAGAAGTCCCAGATCCAGGCTCTGGACCGGACCGCACCGATGCTCCCGATGCAGCCGGGGCAGATCGAACGCCGTACCCACGACTACAAACGACACGGCACCACCACACTGTTCGCCGCGTTGGAGATCGCGACCGGACAGGTCACCGCGGCAGTCAAGCCACGGCACCGGCACCAGGAATTCCTGGCGTTCCTGCGGCAGATCGACCGCGCCTACAGCAACCGGGAACTGCACCTGGTGATGGACAACTACGCCACCCACAAAAAGGCCGAAGTCCGCGACTGGCTCGAGCAGCACCCGAACATCCACGCCCACTTCACCCCGACCTCCGGCTCCTGGCTCAACCTCGTCGAAGTCTGGTTCGGCATCATCGACCGCCAAGCCATCCGCCGCGGCGTCTTCACCTCAGTCCAAGACCTCAACGCAAAGATCCGCGCCTTCATCAACGGCTGGAACGACCGCAAACACCCCTTCGTCTGGACCAAGACCGCCGA
>NZ_JBHLWV010000004.1:0-2576 GCF_042432625.1 Gordonia phosphorivorans
TTTTTGGTGATACTCATGTTGTGGTGATGTCCACATTCGTGTCCCAGGCCTGTTGGTGTGGGGTGTGTTTGTGGGTGTTGTTGTAAGTGTTTTAGGGCGTTCGGTGGATGCCTTGGTACCAGGAGCCGATGAAGGACGTGGTAGGCCGCGATAGTCCTCGGGGAGTTGTCAAACGAGCTGTGATCCGAGGGTGTCCGAATGGGGAAACCCAGCACCAGTGATGTGGTGTTACCGTCCGGTGAATGTATAGCCGGTGCGGAGGGAACGTGGGGAAGTGAAACATCTCAGTACCCACAGGAAGAGAAAACAATAGTGATTCCGTGAGTAGCGGCGAGCGAAAGTGGATCAGGCTAAACCATGCGTATGTGATACCCGGCAGGGGTTGTGCGTGTGGTGTTGTGGGAGTGTTGTGGCCCGGTCTGCCGGCTGGGCGGTCAGTGATAAAGCAGGATGTTAGGTGAAGTGGCCTGGAATGGTCCGCCGTAGACGGTGAGAGTCCGGTAACTGAAAATGTTCTGTCTGGCTTCGATATTTCCCAAGTAGCAGCGGGCTCGTGGAATCTGCTGTGAATCTGCCGGGACCACCCGGTAAGCCTAAATACTTCCTGGTAACCGATAGCGGACTAGTACCGTGAGGGAAAGGTGAAAAGTACCCCGGGAGGGGAGTGAAATAGTACCTGAAACCGGACGCTTACAATCCGTCAGAGCTGGCGCAATCCTTTGGGGTTGGTTGGTGATGGCGTGCCTTTTGAAGAATGAGCCTGCGAGTTAGTGCTCAGTGGCAAGGTTAACCCGTTGTGGGGTAGCCGTAGCGAAAGCGAGTCTGAATAGGGCGTGTGAGTCGCTGGGTCTAGACCCGAAGCGGAGTGATCTACCCATGGCCAGGGTGAAGCAGCAGTAAGATGCTGTGGAGGCCCGAACCCACTTCAGTTGAAAATGGAGGGGATGAGTTGTGGGTAGGGGTGAAAGGCCAATCAAACTCCGTGATAGCTGGTTCTCCCCGAAATGCATTTAGGTGCAGCGTCATGTGTTTCTTACCGGAGGTAGAGCTACTGGATGGCTGATGGGCCCTACTAGGTTACTGACGTCAACCAAACTCCGAATGCCGGTAAGTGAGAGCGTGGCAGTGAGACTGCGGGGGATAAGCTTCGTAGTCGAGAGGGAAACAGCCCAGATCGCCGGCTAAGGCCCCTAAGCGTGTACTAAGTGGAAAAGGATGTGGGATTGCTTAGACAACCAGGAGGTTGGCTTAGAAGCAGCCACCCTTGAAAGAGTGCGTAATAGCTCACTGGTCAAGTGGTCCTGCGCCGACAATGTAGCGGGGCTCAAGTACACCGCCGAAGCCGCGGCAATCACACATGTACATCCATGCCGGCCTGCGGGTTGGTGTGTAGTGGTGTGGTTGGGTAGGGGAGCGTCCTGCATCCGTTGAAGCTGCCGAGTGATCGTGTAGTGGAGGGTGTGGGAGTGAGAATGCAGGCATGAGTAGCGAAAGACAAGTGAGAAACTTGTCCGCCGAATGACCAAGGGTTCCTGGGCCAGGTTAATCCGCCCAGGGTGAGTCGGGACCTAAGGCGAGGCCGACAGGCGTAGTCGATGGACAACGGGTTGATATTCCCGTACCCGTGTATCCGCGCCCAATGATGAATCATCTGTACTAACCACCCAAAAGCCGTCTTTCCTTCCTTCGGGTTGGTCTGGTGGTGGCTGCGTGGGACCTTGGGTGTAGTAGTCAAGCGATGGGGTGACGCAGGAAGGTAGCAGGGCCAAGTGATGGATGTCTTGGTGTAAGCCTGTAGGGCGGGGTGTAGGTAAATCCGTACCCCATACAGCCTGAGAGGTGATGCGTAGCCGTTGAGGTGAATTCTGTGATCCTATGCTGCCGAGAAAAGCCTCTAGTGAGTTGGTACACGGCCCGTACCCCAAACCGACACAGGTGGTCAGGTAGAGAATACTAAGGCGATCGAGAGAACTGTGGTTAAGGAACTCGGCAAATTGCCCCCGTAACTTCGGGAGAAGGGGGACCATTTCTGGTGACGACTTTTTCGGTCTGAGCTGGGGGTGGTCGCAGAGACCAGAGAGAAGCGACTGTTTACTAAAAACACAGGTCCGTGCGAAGTCGTAAGACGATGTATACGGACTGACGCCTGCCCGGTGCTGGAAGGTTAAGAGGACCGGTTAGTCAACTTTGTTGGCGAAGCTGAGAATTTAAGCCCCAGTAAACGGCGGTGGTAACTATAACCATCCTAAGGTAGCGAAATTCCTTGTCGGGTAAGTTCCGACCTGCACGAATGGCGTAACGACTTCTCTGCTGTCTCAACCACAGACTCGGCGAAATTGCAGTACGAGTAAAGATGCTCGTTACGCGCGGCAGGACGAAAAGACCCCGGGACCTTCACTATAGCTTGGTATTGGTGTTCGGTACGGTTTGTGTAGGATAGGTGGGAGACTGTGAAGTGGGCACGCTAGTGTTCGTGGAGTCGTTGTTGAAATACCACTCTGATCGTATTGGGCTTCTAACCTCGGACCCTGATCGGGTTCAGGGACAGTGCCTGGTGGGTAGTTTAACTGGGGCGG
>NZ_JBHLWV010000040.1:0-1089 GCF_042432625.1 Gordonia phosphorivorans
GGCCAGTATTTCGTTGCCAGGATCTTTGGCGCGCAACGCATTCCACATTTTGGCGTAACTGTGCTCGGAGAGGCGTTCACGGGCGGTGAGTAGGCGGCGCCGGTTCGCCCATTCTGGATCGACTGCCCGGCCACGGCGCCCACGCTGATCCCAAGTGACCCGCCGCCGAACCGCGGTGACCATGTCGTTGGCGAGCTTGATTACATGGAAGTGGTCGACCACCAGCTGCGCATCGGGCAGTGCCTGGGCTGCGGCGGCGGCGTACGCGGCACACGGATCGATCGCAACGTGGGTGATCGAGGACCGAAACTCAGGACTCTGCTTGGCGAGCCATTGGGCCACCGCCATCGAGGTGCGGCCGGTGACCTGCCCGAGTAGGCCCTGATCGCCCGCGAGGTCGACGAATCCAGTGTCCCACGGATCTATCCGATACCAGCGGCCATCAGGGTCGCGTTCCCAGCGTGGCCGGCCCCGACGAGTCTCATCGATCCCGAGGACCCGTACTGGTTGCGGCTGCTGCAGAACGCGGTCGGCGACCTCGCAGAACGCGGCATGGGCGGTCGGCCAGGACACCCCATGCGCGGCGGCAACCTCGATGACCGAACGTGCCGCATCTCCGATCGCCAGGCCCATCTGCTCGCGCAGCCGTCCGGTGGTGCGTCGCCTGGCCGGCACCTGATTGATGGCCTCGGTGAACGTGCTCCGCTCGCATGCCTGGTTTCGGCAACGCCAGCGAATCTTGTTCCAGCGCAACAGGATTGGGTCAGGGCCGTACCCGATATCGCGTGGCGTAGTGATTGTCCTTTCCTTCACCGAGGACGATCGATCCCCGCAGTCAGGGCAACACGCCGCGCCCCCATCTGCGGTGACCACATCGACCACCCTGGTGCGATCTGGCCGTCGCTCGACCCCAACGACCTGCACACCTTCCAGACCCAGCAACAACGACGTAGGCTCGGACACGGCCCCTGCCCCTCTTTCGATTCTTGAATGCTTCGCAACATCCAGAATCACGAAGGTCAGGGGCCTTTCACGTCAACGACACGCGACCGCCCTGACCAGGGACTGCCCGTTCAAGATCGAAGAGCC
>NZ_JBHLWV010000041.1:0-1200 GCF_042432625.1 Gordonia phosphorivorans
CGCCGCATCACCGACCGCCACCGCCGGATCCGCCGTCAACGCATCAAGCAAAGCCACAAACCGAACACCCATCGACTCCAACGTCGACAAATCGAACATGTCGGCAGCACCGACGACCGTCCCAACCCACGGCGCCCCCGCACCACCGGTCGACACCGTCAAATCCAGATCCAACTGAGCCGGACGCTCAATCCCCTCCACCGGAGCCACCGTCAAACCCGCGACCTCGAGATCGGCATTCGCCGCTGCAGCCGCCGGATCGAACGAGAAGATCACCTGAGCCAACGGCGAGAACGCCTCGCTACGCACCGGATCAACCGCTTCGACAAGCGTCTCGAACGGAATCTCCGAATGCGCGAACGCATCCAGATCCGCCACCCGCACCCGCGCCAGCAAATCGGCGAACGACTCCGCCAGATCCACCCGCGTCCGCAGCACCAGGGTGTTGGCGAACTGCCCGATCAATCGATCCAGCTCCGCCTGCCCCCGACCAGCAATCGGTGTACCAACCACGATGTCCTCAGTGCCCGACAACCGCGACAACAACACCGCGAACACCGCATGGGCCACCATGAACGGCGTAACTCCGCGCTCACGCGCCAACCCCGCAACCCGATCAGCCACCACAGCAGGGACCTCGAAAAGCGTCTGCACACCACGATGCGAAGCCACCGCCGGACGCGGCCGATCACCCGGCACATCCAGCAACTCCGGCACACCCACCAAATGCTGCTTCCAATACGCCAACTGACGACCCAACACCGACTCCGGATCATCCGGCGATCCCAGCACCTCGTGCTGCCAGATCGCGAAATCGGCGAACTGCACATCCAGCGGCGCAAATACCGGAACCCGTCCCGCAGCACGCGCCGCATAAGCAGTCACCAAATCAGACACCAACGGCAACAACGACTCACCATCGGCAGCAATGTGATGCAACACCACAGCAACAACGAACTCACCAGCAGAAACCGGCCACAACACCACACGCAACGGCCACTGCACAGCAACGTCAAACCCCGCCGCAACAGCCCGCTCCACAGCCTCCCGCGAATCGACCACCCGCCAGACCTCAGCCAGACCATCAACCACAGACTCCGCCGACGAAATCACCTCAAACGGCACACCCTCAACAGCCGGGAACACCGTCCGCAAAATCTCATGCCGACCAATGACATCCCCCACCGCCAACCGCAACGC
>NZ_JBHLWV010000042.1:0-1540 GCF_042432625.1 Gordonia phosphorivorans
AACATAAAGCCGGGGGACTGCTGCACGACCAGGTGACAGTTTCGGTGTCATGCCGCTGAGGCGGCTGTGTTGATGATCGTCTCGTATTCGATCGGGGTCAACCGGCCGAGGCGGGCCTGACGACGGCGTCGGTGGTAGGTCCGTTCGATCCAGGTGACGATCGCGATCCGCAACTGCTCGCGGGTGCTCCAGCGGTGCCGGTCCAGGACGTCCTTCTGGAGGAGCGCGAAGAACGATTCCATCGCTGCGTTGTCGCCGGCGGCACCGACTCTGCCCATGGACCCAACCAGGCCGTGTCGGTTGAGCGCGGACACGAACTTCCGCGACCGGAATTGAGAGCCCCTGTCCGAATGGACAATACAACCCGAAACATCGTCCTCTCGGCGGGCAACAGCGTTGTCCAGAGCGGTCACGGCGAGACGGGACTTCATCCTGGAGTCGATGCTGTAGCCGACGATCCGCCCCGAGCAGGCGTCTTTGATCGCGCAGAGGTAGAGCTTGCCCTCGTCGGCTTGGATTCCAGCAGTCGTCGCAACACGCGTGATTATGAGGTTTCCAGTAAAGCAGCCATCCGCTCGGCTGGGGTGTCCCAGTCCAACGATTTCCGGGGGCGTCCGTTGAGTTCGTGGGAGACGGCCAAGAGGTCCTCGACGTTGTGCGCCGAGAGGTCGGTGCCCTTCGGGAAGTATTGCCGGAGGAGTCCATTGGTGTTCTCGTTACTGCCGCGTTGCCAGGGCGAGCCGGCATCGGCGAAGTAGACGTCGAAGTGCGTCGCGGTACTGAACGCGCGATGCTCGGCCATCTCTGCGCCCTGGTCCCAAGTCAGTGTGCCTCGCAATGCTGCCGGCAGATCCCGGACGGTCGTGATGAGAGAGTCGCGGACGGCCTCCGCGGTTCGGTCTCGGCCAAGGTGGCCCAGTATTACAAAACGTGTGGACCGCTCGACCAACGTCGCCATCGCAGACCCGCCCAACTCTCCGATGATGAGGTCTCCCTCCCAGTGCCCGGGAACGTCACGGGAATCGACCACCGACGGGCGATTACTGATGGCGTTCATCGGGTCAACGAACCGTGGACGTCGAGCGTCGGGTCGCTTACGTGGTCTGCGTGCAATACGGCCTCGGCGCAGCTGCTGACTGAGCGTCCGCTTAAGCTCGCCGCGGGCATGGACGTATATCGCCTGGTAAATCGTTTCGGTGCTCACGCGCATCTCCGGAGTGGCCGGAAAGTCCTTGACCAGTCGGTGACTGATCTGCTGCGGCGACCACTTCATCTTCAGTCTCGTCTGCACATAGGAGCGAAGATCATCGTGTGAGAGGAGCTTGGGCTGACGCGGTCTAGCTCGCCGTTTAACCGAGAGCCGGTGCGCGGTGTGAGGCATGTATCCCCGGGTGGAGACCGTGTTACGACGCAACTCACGGCTGATCGTCGAGGGTGAATCGTGTCGGGTTTGATGGAGGGTAGGAACACCCGGAAGGACCCGCCATCATGGCAGCACCTCGTAAGTACCCCGCCGAGCTCAAAGAGCGGGCAACGCGCA
>NZ_JBHLWV010000043.1:0-1696 GCF_042432625.1 Gordonia phosphorivorans
TGAAACCTGACTTTTATCAATTTAGTGCGCACCTCGGATCGCACTGAGCACGTCGGCGAGGTCGTCCGGTAGTGGGTCGGCGGCGGTGATGATCTGGTCGCCGACGCGGATCTCGATGGTCCGGTAGCGGCGGGTGGTGGTCACGAACTTCTTGATCGACCAGCCTGTCCGTTCCTCGACCACCCGTGTCACCGCGAGTGCTGCCATCACGATCGCCAAATGCGCACGGATCGAGTCCTCGGTCCGGTGGTAGATCGGCCGCGCCGCCAAATCGCCCTTTGACATGCGGAAACTCTTCTCGATCCGCCACAGCTGATGGTAGGCGCCGATCACGAACTCCGGAGTCGGCCCATCGATGTTGGTGATGTAGGCCTTCCACCCGGCCAGCGTCCGCGCCTTCGTCTCCAACTCGCGATTGACGCTCTTGTCCGCGCCCTTGAGAGTGACGAACCGGTTCCGCTTGACCGGAATCTTGCCTTCCACGGCCTTCTCGGCTTTTCCTATCTGTTCGTTGATCCCGCGCAGGCTCCGCCGAGCCCGATCGGCCGAATACCGGTAATAGGTGACCCGGTTGCGCCGAAAGCTCGTCTTCGCGTGTGCGCGCTGGTGCTGGGCCAGGGTCAGCCCGTCCGCTGGCGTCTGATCGGGATGGTCGGCGACCCACTTGGCGATCTGGTACGGGATCGACGGCATCCGCTCACCGAGGATGAACGAAAGATCCTCTCGTTCAATCGCTTTCATGTTCTCCGCGGAGATCATGCCAGCGTCGGCGACGACGGTGACGTCGCTGAGGTCATGGGCTGCCATGAACTTCAGGACGGTCGGAACGATCGTGAGTTTCTCGCTCTTATTGCCCTCGAACGCCTCGATCAACAGCGGGAAACCAGTGGCGTCGGTGAGCATCCCCACGGTGATCTGCGGCTCGAGACGACGTTCTTTCGAGAATCCGGGTTCGCGGAATCCATCGGCCTTGTCCGTCTCGAAGTACAGCGTCGTGACGTCGTACAACACGAGCGTCGTAGGCCCCAGGCCTGCATGCTTGGCACACGCGGCAGCGAGATTCTGTCGCCAGGTGTCGGTGGCGTAGATCGGCAGGCGACGGTTCATCGTCGGATACGACATTGCCGGCACACCAACTTCCTCGAGGACACGGATCGAGTCGAGTTTGCTGGTGGGCTCAATGATCCGCGCCAACACCAGGTCGCGGAAAACCGGATCACCGCCGGTCGCGTCGTCGAAGCCGAGTTCGCGGTAGAGGTACTCGAGTCCATCCCACAGGTGCCCCATCCGTGAGGACTGGATCGGTAACGGCTCCGCTGAAGCCGGCACGACATCCGCAATGCCTAGGTCCAACTCGCCCTGACCTGCAGCAAGACGCCGCGCAGCCACGGCCTTGAGCGCGGCGTACTCGTCGTCGGTGTGCGCTGACCCGATGTGCTCGATCGACCGCGACCCCTTCCGCGAACCGTGAACGATCTGGACTGCTCGCGCTCCCGAAGCGGTCTTCACGGTCCGAACGTAGGCCATCCACCCACCCTAGCGGCGATCCTTAGTGCACAAATCCAGCCCGAAACAGCTCTAAACCCGCAGGTCGCAACAAGCAAAGTCCAATATGTCCGAGTCGGTGATAAAAGTCAGGTACTGCACTCCGGTCAGCTCGCCGAAAGGGTCAACGCACTCTGAAATACGAAGAGCC
>NZ_JBHLWV010000044.1:0-1766 GCF_042432625.1 Gordonia phosphorivorans
ACACCCAGAACCTCGGCGAACACCTTCGCCACGGCCTCCTCAGAAACACCCACCGGAGCCACGAACTCCGCCCCGACCTCACCGAACAACGGGGCAGGCAAAG
Source organism: Gordonia phosphorivorans (assembly GCF_042432625.1). NCBI lineage: Bacteria > Bacillati > Actinomycetota > Actinomycetes > Mycobacteriales > Gordoniaceae > Gordonia > Gordonia phosphorivorans. The sequence continues at coordinate 104 of NZ_JBHLWV010000044.1, forward strand.
CCTTCCGATCGATCTTGCCCGCATTGTTGAGCGCGATCTCCTCGACCGACATCCACACCGACGGCACCATGTACCCGGGCAACTCGGCCGCCGCAACAGCCTTCACCGCCTCCAAATCCACCGACGCCGGCGCGACATAACCGACCAGATGCTCGGAACCACCCGGACCCACCGCCACCGCAGCCGCCGCATGCACCACACCCGAAGCCGACGCCAGCACCGACTCGATCTCACCGAGCTCGATCCGCTGACCACGCAACTTCACCTGGAAATCAGTGCGACCCAAATATTCCAACGACCCGGCACCATTCCACCGCACCAGATCACCGGTCCGATACAACCGATCACCGGCCCGCCCGAACGGATCAGCAACAAACCGCTCAGCAGTCAGACCCGACCGCGACGCATAACCCCGCGCAGCCTGCACACCACCCAAATACAGTTCACCGGCCACACCCACCGGCACCAACCGCAGACGCGAATCCAAAACATACGCCGACGTATTCGGCGCCGGCACACCAATCGGCACCACCGCCAGACCACCATCCACCCGCGCCGACTCGGTATAGACCGCACACTCGGTCGGACCGAACAGATTCGTCACCGACAACCCCGGCACCCGCTCGACCAACCGCGCCAACACCGCCGGCGGCAACGCCTCACCACCACAGAACACCCGCTGCAGCGACGCCAACCCCTCAACACCAGGCACCGTATCGAGGAACACCGACAACAACGACGGCACGAACTGCACCACCGACACCCGCTGCTCGGCCATCACCCGCGCCAAATACACCGGATCCCGATGACCCTCCGGCTCAGCGATCACCATCGTCTGCCCGAACATCAACGGCCAGAACAACTCCAACACCGAAGCATCGAAGGTATACGGCGTCTTGAACAACAACCGCTGACCCGACCCGGCCACATTCAACCCATCGAACCAAGCCAAGAAATTCCCCACCGCACCATGGGAAACCGTCACACCCTTCGGACGCCCCGTCGACCCCGACGTGAACAACGTGTACGCCGCATTCGTCGACCGCAACACCCCACGACGCTCACCCGCCGCAATCACCGCAGTCGCCACATCGACCTGAGCCGACGCATCCACCGACAACACCGACACCCGCCCACCCAACGCCGCCACCGGCTCAGGCACACCCACACCGGCCGCCACCAACACCAACCCCACACCAGCCGTGGACACCATGTACTCAGCGCGCTCAGCCGGAGTATCGACATCAATCGGCACGTACTGACCACCAGCAGCCAGCACCGCTGCAATGGCCACCAACATCTCCACCGAACGATCGATGCACACACCCACCGGCACATCCGGCCCCACACCCGCAGCAATCAACTGCCGACCCAACACACTGACCCGAGCCCCGAACTCGGCATAACTGACCCGACGCGACCGATAAATCAACGCATCAGCATGCGGACGACGCTCAACCTGAGCAGCCAACCCCTCCGCCAACGTCACCACCGCATACTCCTGCGGCCCACCCTCGGCCACACCCAAAGCACCCCGCTGCTCCCCCACCGACATCCACGCCGCATCACCGACCGCCACCGCCGGATCCGCCGTCAACGCATCAAGCAAAGCCACAAACCGAACACCCATCGACTCCAACGTCGACAAATCGAACATGTCGGC
>NZ_JBHLWV010000045.1:0-1804 GCF_042432625.1 Gordonia phosphorivorans
TCTCCGGGGCCAACTTCTCACTGGTGTGCGGGGCGGTGGTGCTGGGGGTGCGGTTGCTGGGCGCGTCGACGCGGCTCACGGTGGCGATGGGGTTGGTGGCGATGCTCGGCTTCGTGGTGTTGGTGCGACCCACCGACAGTGTGTTGCGGGCGGCGGTGATGGGCGGGGTGGGCCTGGTGGGGGCGCTGGCGGCGCGGCGGGCGCAGGCGTTGCCCGCGCTCGGGACCGCGGTGGTCGTGGTGTTGCTGTTCTGGCCGCAGATGGCGGTGGGACCGGGCTTCGCGCTGTCGGTGGCGGCAACGCTCGGTCTGGTGTTGTGGGCGGCGCCGCTGCGGCGGTGGTGGATGGCGAGGCGGGTGCCGGAGCCGCTGGCGGTGCTGTTGGCGATGACGATGGCGGCGCAGGTGTTGACCACGCCGCTGGTGATCGCGATCTCCGATCGGGTGAGCCTGGTGTCGTTGCCGGCGAACGTGCTGGTGGCGCCGACGGTGGGGGTGATCGCGCTGTTGGGGACGGCGGCGGCGCTGGTGGGGGCGGTGGGCTCGGTGTCCGGGGTGGCGGCGCTGGTCGCCGAGTGGTTGCTCCGGGCGACCGGACCGGAGCTGTGGTGGCTGATCGGTTGCGCCGACACTCTCGGCGGGTGGGCGTGGTCGGCGCCGCAGGTGCCGGGCTGGCAGGCGGCCACCCTGCTGGTGCTCCTCGCCCTCTCCGCCTCGCTCGCATGGCGCGCCGCCCACTCCCGATTGAGGATTCCGTTCCCGCGCGCCTTCTCAACGTGCGCGGGAACGGAATCCTCAATCGGGAAGGTATTTAGGGGAGGGCGAAGGATTGGGGGGACGAGCGGCGCAGGTGGCGCAGGAGGGGGAGGCCGAAGGCGACGGAGATGATCATGGCGCCGAGGGAGAACAGCGGCAGACTGTCGTAGCCGGCCACCTTGGCCAGGAACATCGGGACGATCGCGCCGATCACCGCGCCCGCGGCCACCCCGCTGTTGAACAGGCCCATCGCCGAGCCTTCGCCGCCGGGGGCGATCTCGGCGGCCAACAGGGTGGCCCCGACGTACTGGAACGGATAGACGGTGGCGATCAGCACGAGGGCGAGGCAGCCGAACACGGCGCCGGTGGTCGAGTGCGCGAGGGTGGCCGAGGCGAGGATGAGGAAGCCGATCAGGGTGACGCCGATACCGATCGCGAGAAGTCGTGCCGAACCGATGCGCCGGTCGAGGTCGCCGCAGACCGGGTAGAGCACCGCGCCGATGGCGGACCCGGCCATGAACACCAGCGACGTGGTGGAGGGGTCCACGTCGAAGGCGGCGCGCAGAATCAGCGGCACGACGTTGTAGAAGGTCATCAGGCCGATCATGGCGAACAACCAGCAGAGCAGGAACACGCCGAACTGACTGAACAGCGCCTGCGACAGGGAATGCCGTGCGGAACCGGTCGGGTCCGCCGTCGGCGGTGCCTTGGCGATGCGCGGCAACCGCAGCGCGGCCAGGAGCGTGCCGAAGGCCATGACGACGCCGACGACGATCCAGCCGGCCTCCAGGCGGTGCGCGAAGTACGCGGCCACGGCCAGGCCGGCCACCTGCCCGACGCCGAAGGCAAGGCGCAGCCAGCCCATGCGCTCGCCCCACTCGCTCCGCGGCCGACCTTCGACGATGAACACGCTGGCGGTGGTCTGGGCCGCGCCCGCACCGGCGCCGGCGATCAGCATGCAGCAGAATCGCGCGGCGGTCCCGTCGAGGAGGCCGAAGGCGGCGGTGGCGGCGGCGATCGCCGGGAAGCTCCCGATGAACACCGCGCGC
>NZ_JBHLWV010000046.1:0-2022 GCF_042432625.1 Gordonia phosphorivorans
CCCGCCACCGGAATCGAGGTAAACGCCGACACCACCCACGAACTCAGCGCTTAACCAGCACCAACGAAGGATCGCAGCGCTACACCACTACTCGGGACTTGACCCACCATCGCCGGCCCGTTCGAGGTGTGCCATGCCACCACATGCCAAGTTCCCATCCGACCCAGTGTGAACGAGGGGACTGGAATCATCCAGGGCTTGCACAGAAGAAACGGGGAGAGTGGGTGTCGGCGATACTGGGCGTATGCGTAACCGCCGGTACATCACAGCCCCCGAGGGTTCTGGCCTGCTCGACGTGGAGGGCTCGTGGTCTCCGAGTGTGTTGCAGCTACTGCGGGCCCGAAAAGACCCGATCGGGTTCGGTGAGGTGCGCCGCGAACGGTACGGGGAAGTGGGGGCCACCAGGTTCTTCGGCACCAACATGGTGATGGCCACCGGGGCGGAGGCGGCAGAGGAAATCCTCGCGAACCGGGACGGCGCATTCTCCAACGCCGGCTGGGATCTACTGATCGGCCCGTTCTTTGGTGGCGGGCTGATGCTGATGGACCCACCCGATCATTTGAGGCATCGGCGGATCATGGCGCAAGCGTTCACCTCAACCGCACTGCAGTCCTACTTTCCGCGGATGCGGGAGGTGGTGTGCGCCGAACTGGACTCGATCACCCCGGGCACAGTGCGCCTGTACCCCCTGTTCAAACAGATGGCGTTCCAGACTGCGCTGCAGGTGTTCGTCGATGTCGATCTCACTGACCAACAGCAGCAGCAGGTGCGGGCGGCGTTCACCGACACAGTTCGGGCTGGCACCAGCCTGCTGCGGCTACCCATCCCGGGTAGCCGCTACCAGCGAGGCAGGGTAGGGCGGCGGGCGCTGGAACAGTTCTTCGCCGAGCACCTACCCGCCAAACGCCGAGGCGACGGCACCGACTTGTTCACGCGGCTGTCCACCGCCGAGGTCGACGGGCAACGCCTCACCGACACCGAAGTCATCGACCACATGATCTTCCTGCTGATGGCAGCCCACGACACCAGCCAGGTCGCGCTGACACAGACCGGATACCAGCTGGCGGCGCACCCGCACTGGCAGGACCAAGTCCGCGCCGAGGTGTCGGGCCTGACCGACCCCGGCTATGAGGACGTGTCGGCGGCGGGACTACCGATCTTGGATCGGGTGGTGCGCGAGTCGATCAGGCTGTGCCCGCCGGTGTCGGCGTACCCGCGACTGGTCGTGTCCGACACCCAAGTGTTGGGCCGCTACCTGCCTGCCGGCACCCGGGTGACCGTTCCCGCGTTGACTAACCACCGCAACCCGAAGGTGTGGCCGGACCCGCATACTTTCGACCCGGACCGGTTCACTCCTGAACGCCTGGCCGAGGTGCACAAGTACGCGTGGACCCCGTTCGGTGGGGGCGCCCACCAGTGCCTGGGCATGTTCTTGGCGATGCAGCAGATCCGGTTGGTGTACGCCGAACTGTTGAGCAGGTTCACCCTGTCTGTGCCGGACGGGTACATCGCTCCGATGGACTACAGCGCGATCCCGATCCCGAAGGATGGGTTGCCGGTGGCCTTCACCGCGGTCCAGTCCCTCCCAACGTCGCAGGGTGGGGCCGATAGGGTCGGCGCATGAAGCTCGACACCCGCTTCCCACATCCGGGGCCCCGTATCCCGATCCTCGGCGACATCTTCGGCGCAGACCGGCACCGCCCCACCCAACACGAGATGGTCCTGACCGAACGGTTGGGGCCGATCTTCGAACGCAAACTTCTCGACGTGCACCTGACGATCGTCACCGGCGCCTCACTGGCCGCCGAATGCAATGACGAGGAGCGGTGGGCTCGGGCATTGGCGGGGCCGACGATGAAGTTTCGCGGCATCACCGGTTCTGGACTGTTCACGGCCCGCACCTCCGACCCGCTGTGGGGGTCAAGTCCCGAGTAGTGGTGTAGCGCTGCGATCCTTCGTTGGTGCTGGTTAAGCGCTGAGTTCGTGGGTGGTGTCGGCGTTTACCTCGATTCCGGTGGCGGG
>NZ_JBHLWV010000047.1:0-3033 GCF_042432625.1 Gordonia phosphorivorans
ATCGAACAGATCACGCACCGACAACTCGACACCGAGCACCTGCCCGGCCCGAGCCACCACCCGCATCGCCGACAACGAGTTACCACCCGCATCGAAGAACGACTCAGTCACACCGACCCGCTCCACACCCAACAGCTCAGCGAACACCGCCGCGACCGCAATCTCCGCAGCCCCCTCCGGGGCCACATACTCGACCTCCAACGAGCCGAACTCCGGCGCCGGAAGAGCCTTCCGATCGATCTTGCCCGCCGTGTTCAACGTGAAGTCATCAAGCACCATCCACACCGACGGCACCATGTAACCGGGCAGCGCCGCCACCGCAGCAGCCCTCACCACATCCAGATCGACCCGCTCCCCCGGGCCCGCCGACACATACCCCACCAGATGCTCGCCACCATCAGGGGCAACAGCCACCGTGACCGCCGCATGCACCACACCGGCAGCCGAGGCCAGCACCGCCTCGATCTCACCGAGCTCGATCCGCTGACCACGCAACTTCACCTGGAAATCCGTACGACCCAAATACTCCAACGCACCACCGGGCAAACGACGCACCAGATCGCCCGTGCGATACAGCCGCGCACCCGGCTCACCGAACCGATCAGCCACAAACCGCTCAGCGGTCAAATCCGCCCGCCCGGCATACCCGCGCGCCAACTGCACCCCACCCAGATACAGCTCACCAGGCACACCCACCGGCACCCGATTCAACCGAGCATCAAGCACCACCGCCGACGAATTCCACACCGGCACACCGATCGGCACCGTCGGATCATCAGCACTAACCCGCCCGATCCGCTCAAAGGTGATCTCCACCGCCGCCTCAGTCGGACCATACAAGTTGTAGAACAACGCCTCCGGCCACACCTCACGAGTAGGAGCAGCCACCGCCGGCGGCAACGCCTCACCCGTCGCCGACACAATCCGCACCGAATCCAGCGACGCCAACACCGAAGCCGGCACCACATCCAAAAACACCGACAACATCGACGGCACGAAATGCACCATCGTCGCCCTCGTCCGCGCAATCTCAGCGGCCACATACACCGGCTCCAGATGCCCACCCTCACGCAAGACCACCAGCGCGGCACCCACCATCAACGGCGCAAACAACTCCGGAACCGAACAGTCAAACGTGTACGGCGTCTTCTGCACCACCACATCGCCGCCATCGATCGGCAACTCGTCCAGACCCCACCACAAACGATTCAGCAACGCCTCATGCGACAACGTCACACCCTTGGGCATACCCGTCGAACCCGACGTGAACAGCGTGTACACCGCCGAATCAGCACGCACCACACCACGATCGGCACCACTGAGCACCGACGCCTCCGGCGCCCCGACATCCACAACACCAGACGCATCCACATCCAGCACCACCGCGCCCACAGCCTCCGCCGCCGACAACACGGCCCCAGCCACACCACGATCAGACACCAGCACCAAACCAGCACCAGCAGTCCGCAACATGTACTCCACACGATCAACCGGAGTACCCACATCAACCGGCACATACTGACCACCGGCAGCAACCACCGCATGCACCGCCACCAACATCTCCACCGACCGCGGCATCACCACCGCCACCGCCGACTCCGACCCCACACCCGCCGACACCAACTCACGCGCAAGCACATTCACCCGCGCACCGAACTCCCCATAAGTGACCTCACGATCACCAAACACCAACGCCACCGCACCCGGAGTCCGCGCAACCTGCGCCGCCACCACATCCGCCACCGACACCACCACCGGCAACTCCACCGGCCGACCCCACTCCAACACCCGCTCAGCCTCGACACCGGCAGCAGTCAGCAACGGCACATCACCGACCGCACCCTCCGGCACAGCCACCAACCCGCCCAGCACACCCACCAACTGCTCCGCAAAACCAGCAACAGTCGACGCCTCGAACAAATCCGTCGCATAAACAATCGACCCAGCCCACTCGCCCTCATCGGCCGAAGAGACCGTGATGTAGAGATCCAGCTGAGCCGGGATTCGTTCGATCTCAACACCGCTGAAATCCAGCCCGGCAACGGACAGATCGACATCGCGCGCCGAGGCGCCCGGGTTGAACGACAACAGCACCTGCGCCAACGGCGCGAACGCTTCCGAACGCACCGGATCGACTGCATCGACCACGGCTTCGAACGGGACATCGGCGTGCGCGTAAGCCTCCAGATCGGTGGCCCGCACCTGCTCCAAGAGCTCCGCGAAACTCATCCCCGGCACTACCTCGGCACGCAGTACCAGCGTATTGACGAACATGCCGACCAATGCATCCAGTTCCGCCTGACCACGACCAGCGATCGGAGTCGAAACAGCAATGTCCTCCGTCGACGACAACCGGGCCAGCAGCACACTCAACGCCGCATGCACCACCATGAACGGAGTCACCCCGTACCGGACCGCCACCTCGGCGACCTGCCCAGCCACATTCTCGGGCACAACGAACTCGACCTGACGCCCGTCATGACTGGCCACCAACGGCCGGGAACGATCAGCCGGCAACTCAAGCACATCCGGGAGACCACGCAACCGCTCAGTCCAGTAGGACAGCTGCCGACCCACCACCGACTCGGGATCCTCCGGCGAACCCAGCACCTCGTGCTGCCAGATCGCGTAGTCGGCGAACTGCACCGCAAGCGGCACGAACTCCGGCACCCTGCCTTGCACCCTCGACGCATACGCGGCCAACAAGTCCGTCAACAACGGCAACTGCGATTCACCATCGGCAGCGATATGGTGCGTCACCAATGCCAACACATGCTCATCGGGCGAGACTTCCCACACCCGCACCCGCAACGGCCGCTGCCGAACCAGATCAAACCCGGTCATCGCCGCCGACTCGATCTCGGCCAGCGAATCAACCCGCGACCAGTCCAACTGCTCCGCCACCGACGACCGACTGCCCACCGACTGGAATGGCACACCGTCGATATCCGGGAAAGTCGTCCGCAACACTTCGTGACGACCGACCACATCGGCCATCGCCGCCTCCAGCGAGGCCACATCGAGGCCACCACT
>NZ_JBHLWV010000048.1:0-3626 GCF_042432625.1 Gordonia phosphorivorans
AGATTCCTCGAAGGATCACACGGTGACCGCTCCCGCTCCGAGCAACGACACGCTGCTCGTCATGGTCCCGGTCACCGGGCTACACCACTCTATGGGGCACTACTCGATGGTGTGGAGCGACGGCAAGGCTGTGGACTGGTCGCCCGCGGCCCTGCCCGGCATCGATGACCGGTGGCTACCGCAATTGCAGGCCGCCCTGTCGAGCCGCAGTCACCAGTCGCTGACTGTCACCGCCGCCGACTGCGAGGAATACCACGTCGCGATCTACCCGGCCGACAGTCCAACCTCACCGGCCTACGGGGCCGCGGTATGGGTCGGGCGCAAACACGAGCCGCCACCAACGAAGGCCCGCCGGATCGCTGGCCTGTGCTGGGACCACCACAAAGGTGTGGCAGTGATCAGCCAGGCCCTGTTCGACATGACTAGCGGCGCCGACACTGATCGGCCGGACAGTTTCCCGCACACCCGGAAACCGCAAACCTTGACCCGCAAACTGGTGGCCGCCCCCGACGTCGAACCAGTTGTCCTGCAAGCCTGCATGAACCCGACTGCCGGCACCATCAGCGGCGCTGTGTCCATCCTGCATGACCACGGCCACCTCATGAATTGGCGCCTCAACGCCGTCGTCGACCCCTCCTCACGCATATCGCTGATCGGAGTGATCCACGATGTCACCGACACCGACGACACCCCGCCGCCCCTTGACCTCCGCTACCGGCAGACCGCTGGTACCGCAATCCTCACCCACACTGAACCCTCCGACACTCCCGTCCTCGCCGAGGTCATCACTACCCGCCATCCCTGGATGCACCAGACGTGTCCTGCCCGGCAACTCATTCACGCCGATGACACCAACGAGCTCGCCGCAGCCTCAGCACTGATCCGTGTCGACGCCTCCGCTGAACCGGTGGTGCAGGTGCGTGTCCGCGGCCTCGACGACGCATGGGTTCTCGGTGACGTGCTCCTCACCCGCTACCCCACCCACACTCTCGCCGCTGACAGGATGCGACTGCTCTACTTCCATCCCGCCAACCGCCAGGAGATCGACGCGTGACGCAGTGGCATGTGATCGAAACCCTCGCCTCTGGGCAAAGCAGTCTGGTCTGGTCGCGCGGCCGGCGCACCGAATGGCAGTCCGTGGGCGCACTAGCTCGGCGCACCGAAGTCAACCCCGCTCCGGTGGTCGACCGCATCCGGGCCACCAGCGAACCTGTCGATGCGATCGTCACCGGTGTTCGCGGGGAGCAGCGCCGCATCATCGCCGTACCCACCATCGGCCCCGACGGTCTCGTCCACGCTGTCAGCCTGCGCATCACCAGCCCCGACGATGACCCCGCCACCGATCCGGCCCCACGTCTAGGCGCGATGACCTTCGATCCCAGCACGTACACGATCGCCCAGACGGCGGACAGCTACATGATGACCTCCAACTCCCCGGACCCGGCGGCGTGTGTGCGGAAACCGGGTGTGTTCTTGCGGAAGGTCTTCGCTTTCGATGCGGTCGCTGAACTCACCGATCACTGCCTCAACCCTGCGGGGCGGCCCATGTTCCGCGGCACGCTCGGCATCAAGCATGACAACGGGTCGTTGCTGTCCTTTCACGGCGTGAGTCGCTTCGACGCCAGCACCGGCCGTGTCCGAGGATTCGCTCACGACATCACCGACCACGAACCGTTGGCACTGAACCCGGAGACCTTGCTGAACATCTCCCCGGCCGCGACCAGCAATTCCGCAACAGTGCTCATCGGTTTTCCGGCCGACGAACAGTTCGCGCCGGTCCCGTCGTACTGGGTGACCCCCCGGCCGGCCGCATTGCATGACGTTGACCACGCCGGCCCTAACCGGGTGCACCCTGATGACGTGCCCAAACTGCTGCGAGTGCAGCAACTACTGGCTGGCGCCGCCGACAGCAATGCCAGCCTGTGCCTGCAGGTACGCATTCACGGTCGCGACGGCTGGGTGCTGTGCTCCCTACAGTGCGCACGCTGGCCTGGGGCCAACATCAACTCGGCCATCCTGATGTGCCAACTCACCACCACCTGACCAGCCTGCAGCCGGTCGGCGGGTGGCGGTCACCTTCCCGTCGGCTTCGCGATGATCCTGACCGCCACGAGTCCACGTAGCCAGCCGATCATGCACTCAGCGCCACCGGGGCGGCGACGCACTTTCATGCGCGGCAGCCACCACGTGGGCGGTCCGGTGTTGCACTGCAGATACAGCGATCGCTGGCCCGGCAGCTTTAGCTTCCGCGCCCGGCTGATCTGGCCTTCCTCCACGCGGGGGACCTCTGCGGTAAGCGCCCACCGGACGTCGCTGTCCTCAAATCCTTCATCCTTCTCGAGGGTGAGCACCGTTCCTTGCGGGTGCCGGATCTTCATGATCGTCCTGTCGTTCGACAGGGTTACCTCGTTGCGCGGGCCGATCACGGTAGCTCCTTGAATGTCGGCGGGTCAGCGGTGGATTCATCCTTCACTGACAGGCGTTTCCACTGCGGCGGGCCGCGCTGCCGGCCTGTCACCGGCAGTGCGGTCCGCCCTGATCGAGGCCTATTCGGCGTTGGGGAGCTCGGCGATGAACCGATCAAACTCGTCGACGGCCGCGCGCGTCGTCTCGGCGAACTCGCGGGCGGCAGTGAGTAGCGCCGCCGCCGCGGTGGCGCTGCCCGGATCGTTGCTGGGGGGAGCGACACCGGTCAGCACCGGCATCGCCTCGTCCATTGCAATTCGCAGTTCGTCGACACAGCTCTGCAGTGCCTTCTTCGGGTCGGTCATGGATCTCTCCTGTCGAAAGTGACTATGGCGGCTCGAGTATGGCAATGCGCCCCGACACGCACCGGGCGAAAAAGCCCCGCTGCTAACCCTGCTGGGCGGACAGCTGTTCTGCCTGCGCCAGGTACTGGCAGGTCTGCCACCAAACGCCCGCCACCGGGATCGGTGGCGGGCGGGCGTTGCGTGCTGACGACTACGCCGTGGCCACCGCGGCCGTGATGTTGGTCGGCAGGTCGACTTTGGACCAGCCCATACGTTCCACGACATGCGTGGTGTCGTCGACGACCAGAGCATCGCCGACGCTCAAGGACCGGCCTTTGACGGCGGTCAACAGGTCGGTGAGCCAGAGCAGATGTTCGGCGGGCTGGTAGTTCAGGGCGTCGTACAGCTGCTCCACGAGGTGCGCCTCCGGCATGTCTGCCGCTCCGGCGATCGGGAAGGCCAGGATCTCGACCATCGAATCCTCGGGCCTGTATCCCCGAACCCATGCCTCGTGGCGGCCAGCAGCGTCGAGCTGCTCGTTGTGCAGGACACGGATCTGACGAAATTGGAGATTCATGGTGGTGCTCGCTTTCAGTGGCGGGGCGGCTGGTGGTTCACTGACCAGTCGACCGCACGCCCCTTCCTGCTGCGGCACCACAACAACGCCCGCACTGCCGGCCCCTGCACAGACTTGAGCGCAGGCGGGGCGAGTCTCGGACAGTCGGGGTGCCGACACCTGGCACCCCGCGACCCTGCCTGCCGCCCCGATAAGGGCTCTTCGATCTTGAACGGGCAGTCCCTGGTCAGGGCGGTCGCGTGTCGTTGACGTGAAAGGCCCCTGACCTTCGTGATTCTGGATGTTGCGAAGCATTCAAG
>NZ_JBHLWV010000049.1:0-4000 GCF_042432625.1 Gordonia phosphorivorans
CCGGTTGACCCCGATCGAATACGAGACGATCATCAACACAGCCGCCTCAGCGGCATGACACCGAAACTGTCACCTGGTCGTGCAGCAGTCCCCCGGCTTTATGTTTGCTTTGCGGGGTGGGGTCGGTGGCGGCGTTGGGTGGGAGGGGTCGTTGGCTTTTGGGGCCACCAGCTTGCGTTGCCGAGGAGTGTGGCGATGGCTGGTACCACGATGGTGCGGACGATGAAGGTGTCGATGAGAAGGCCTACGCCGATGATGAGTCCGACTTGGGTCATGATGCCGATGGAACCGGCGATGAGGCCGAACATGCTGGCGGCGAAGATGAGGCCTGCTGAGGTGATAACTGAGCCGGTGTTGGTGACGGTGCGGAGCACTCCGACTCGGACGTTGTGATGTGATTCTTCGCGCAATCGTGAGACCAGCAGCATGTTGTAGTCGGCGCCGACGGCTACCAGGACGATGAACGCTAATAGGGGCACAGGCCAAGCGATGTCGGTGTGGAGTATGTGCTGAAAGATCAGGACGCCTATGCCCAATGCTGCGGTGTAGTTGAGTACGACGGTGCCGAGTAGGTAGATGGGTGCGACCAGTGAGCGCAGCAGGATGATCAGGATGATGCCGACGATGGCCAGGGTGGCCAGGGCCAGGAGGCGGAAGTCGTTGGTGAGCAGTCGTTGCAGGTCGGCGTTGATAGCGGGGAAGCCGGCGACGGAGACGGTGGAGTCGGTCAGGGTGGTGTTGGGTTTTGCGTCGTTGGCGACGGTGGCGATGGTGCTGGCCAGGCGCATGGCGTCCGCGCTGTAGGGGTCGAAGCTTGTCTGGACGGCGTAGCGCACGGTGTGTCCGTCCGGGGAGATGAAGTGGCGCGCAACGTCGGCGAATTGCTGGTCAGCGAAAGCATCTTTGGGTAAGTAGAAGCCGGTGGCCGAGTCCGAGCCGCGGGTTTCGCGCGCGGTGGTCTGTAGTTGGGCGGCGAGCGTGGCCATGCCGGCGAGTTGTTGAAGGTTGCTGTCGACGAGTGCAGATACGCCTTCGGCGAGTGTTCGCGAGCCGGCGGCGAGTTGGGAGACCCCGGTCTGCAGTTGGGCGAGTTTGGTTGGCAGGTCTTGGGCCCCGATGGTTCCCAGCGTGGTCTCGAGGGTGGCGACGGTGGCGTTGAGTTGGTTGGTGACCGCGGTGAGGGGGGTGTCCATCTGCGCGAGCTGGGTGGACAGTGTCGTGATCTGGGTGAAGAACCCGCTGTCGCGGAGTGCGGCGAGATCGCGGGCTTGTTGGCGCAGGGTGCTGCATTGGGGTAGTTGAGTGCACAGCGCTGAGTTATCCAGTAACGGGAGCACTGAGGTGATTGTGGCTATGGCGGCTGATGACTGTTCGGCCAGGGCTGCTAGCTGAGGGGCGTTCTGCGCGGCTTGGTCGAGTTGGGGTGCGGCGGCGGTCAGTGTTTGTAGAAGTGGTTGGTATTGACCTATTTCGGCCCCGATGGTGGTGACTTGGTTAAGAATGCCAGCCAGTGGGGTGAGATTGGTGCGGATCTGTATGTCGAGTTGTTCGAGGCCGTCGGCGAGTTGGTCTGCACCAGAACGCAATTGTTCGAGGTCACCTTTGCGGGCTTGGCCCTCACCCACTGAGCCGGCCACCCGATCGCCGATCTGCCCGTTCTGCCAGGAGAGTTGGGCTTGTTCGAGTTTGGCTCCGGTCGGGCGAGTGACACCGACCACACGGGTGACGCCGGGGATCTGCGCAATCCGAGCTGCCATCTGATCAAGGTCGGCAAGTCCGTTGGTTGTTCTCAGATCGGTGGGCGAATCCACGACGACAAATTCCGCGATGGTGATGTCTTGCGGGAAGTGCCGGTTGAGCAGTGCGTAACCTTCGTTGCTGTCGGTGGTTGTGGGTTGACCGTCTCGGTCGTCGTAGGTGATCTGAATGCCCAGCGCGGTGACGCTCAGGATCGTCAATCCGACGAGGCTGACGGCCAGCAACGGCGCCGGGCGGCGTACGACGAGGACCGCGATGCGGTTCCAGTAGCGCCGCGTGAGGTCTTTGCGCGGGGCACCCCACCCCCATCGCGCAGCCCACAGCAGCACTGGCGGCAACAACGTGACGGTGGCGAGGAATCCGATGAGGATCGCCACTGCGCAGGCGGGGCCGAGGGTGGCGAAGACGCTGAGCTGCCCGAAGACCATGGCTAAGAACGCGAGAGCAACAGTGCTTGCCGACGCAAGGATCACCCGTCCGATGGTGGCGGTGGCATCGATGAGAGCGTCGGACGCGGCGGCGCCTTGGCGCAGCCTTTCGTGGTATCTGCTGATCAGAAAGACCGAATAGTCCACACCGGCGCCGAGCAAGATGACGGTCATGAACGCAACGGTGAATTGCGAGACTGGCATGCCCAGTTCGCCTAACGCAGACATGACTCCGCGGGCTACGGCGAGACTGATACCGATGACCAGAAGCGGTAGCAACGCAGTGAACACCGACCGATAGACGATCAGCAAGATTATGGCGATCAGCACGACGGTGGCGATGGTGATGACCACCAGATCCTTTTCAGCGGTGACGATTTGGTCGCTGAAGGTCGCTGTTGGTCCGGTCACGTGGACTGTCGTGCTGGTGCCGGTAAAGACCTCTGCTGCGGTCTCGCGGATCGATTCCACAGCGTGGGCCGCCGTCGGCCCGCCGAGGCTGCCGCTGACCCCGACGGGCAAGTACCAGGCTTTGCCGTCTTCGCTGAGCGCTTGTCGGGCAGTGATCGGGTCGGCGAGCAGGTCGCGTACGGCCTGCACATCATCGCGGTCGGCGCGGAGCCGGACCACGAGGTCGTCATAGCGTTGGCGGGCGGGCTCGGTGAGTCCGGCCGGATCTTCCATTGCCACGAACACCGTGGTCTTCGCGCCCTTTTCGTCGAACGCCTCGCCCATGCGATCGAGCGCCTGAAACGACGGCACGCCCTTAGGAATTGGGTCCACCGATTGCTGGCGCACAACTGTTTCCAACTGGGGAAACAGCACAGCCAACACCACGGCAACAGCCACCCAGACGCCCGCTACCAGCGCTTTGTGCGACAAGACGAAGCGTCCCACCTGCCCCAGCGACCGGCTGTACTCACCGCGACCGGTCGATCGCCGAAGCTTCACCACTGCTCACGCATCCATCGCTGCGTTGGCATCGCACACCCTTCGACAAATGAATCAATCGGTATCACTACGCTACAGCATGTAGCGAAAGGAATGGATTGTTCGGCGACGCGGGACTATCGGATCAGCGGCGGTGGGCGGCGAGAAAGTCGTCGACAAGCTGTTCGCAGTCCGCGCCACTCATCGAGCGAAGGCCGGACAGCCGCGCGAAGACCAGCGGGCCCACGAGCTGGGTGATGGCCACGCCGGGATCGAACTCGTCGAGTTCCTTCTGGGCGGCGGCGCTCTGCAACACCTGATCGAACGGTTCCCGGTACTGCGCGATGACACGAGCGCGCAGCGGCGCGAGGGTGTTCTGCTGCTCCCCGGGCTCCTCCGGCACCATCGCCAGCCACGCCAAGGCGGTCAATTGCAGTGGCGCCTGCTCGATCAACGCAGCCTGAGCACGGACCAACCGCACCAAACTGTCGCGGATTGGTCCGTGCGCGTCAGGGACGTCGGCGTGGGGCAACAATCGTTCGAACGCCGCAGCCAACAAATCGGTGGTGCCGTCGAAATGCCGGTAAAACGTCGTTCGAGCCACCCGCGACATCCGGGAGACCGCCCCGACCGTGACTGCATTAACCCCGCCGGTCTTCAACAGGGCAGATGCCGCATCAACCAACCGGTTGCGTGAACGAACCAAACGCGGGTCTTTGTCATCCATCACGTCCTTGGACCGAGGACCCGCGTCGCGCCTGGCCGCCATCACCGCACCCACACTCCCATCCCCGAGACTGCTCTCGGGCGCGCCTGGCGATCTTGGTTCGCACGAAGTGCTACTGATAATAGCGAAAGTCGAGGAGTGTCCGCCGGGCTAGTCG
>NZ_JBHLWV010000005.1:0-89419 GCF_042432625.1 Gordonia phosphorivorans
GCCTTGCGGCCGTACTCCCCAGGCGGGGTACTTAATGCGTTAGCTACGGCACAGATCTCGTGAAATGAGACCCACACCTAGTACCCACCGTTTACGGCGTGGACTACCAGGGTATCTAATCCTGTTTGCTCCCCACGCTTTCGCTCCTCAGCGTCAGTTACTACCCAGAGACCCGCCTTCGCCACCGGTGTTCCTCCTGATATCTGCGCATTTCACCGCTACACCAGGAATTCCAGTCTCCCCTGTAGTACTCAAGTCTGCCCGTATCGCCTGCACGCCTACAATTGAGTTGCAGGATTTCACAGACGACGTGACAAACCGCCTACGAGCTCTTTACGCCCAGTAATTCCGGACAACGCTCGCACCCTACGTATTACCGCGGCTGCTGGCACGTAGTTGGCCGGTGCTTCTTCTCCAGGTACCGTCACTTGCGCTTCGTCCCTGGCGAAAGGAGTTTACAACCCGAAGGCCGTCATCCCCCACGCGGCGTCGCTGCATCAGGCTTGCGCCCATTGTGCAATATTCCCCACTGCTGCCTCCCGTAGGAGTCTGGGCCGTGTCTCAGTCCCAGTGTGGCCGATCACCCTCTCAGGTCGGCTACCCGTCGTCGCCTTGGTGAGCCATTACCTCACCAACAAGCTGATAGGCCGCGGGCCCATCTCACACCGCAAAAGCTTTCCACCCCCAACCATGCAGTCAGAGGTCATATCCGGTATTAGACCCAGTTTCCCAGGCTTATCCCAGAGTGCAAGGCAGATCACCCACGTGTTACTCACCCGTTCGCCACNACTTCAAAAACAAAAACAAAATTCTTGTCCAAAAATCCTTGCTACCAGTCAAAACAAAACCGGCACAAGAAAATTTCTGTTACACACTATCGAGTTCTCAAAAAACACACACCCACCAACACCACACAACAAAAACATCGTGCGAACTTCAATGAGCAGAGCTTGTCGCCTGTCTCGCAGGCAACTGTTCCAGGCTACACCCGGAACTTCTTCTCGGTCAAGTCCGTGTGCTGCACCCCACACTGGGCGGGCTGCTGGCACTCGGGCCGAGCGACTGCAATGTTATCCATTATCAGTCTTGGTTGTCAACCTCTTGGCTCGAATTTCCGGGGAAATCTTTGCGTCTTGGCGACCTGGACTAAGTTACACAGGCGCCAACGGGAACACAACTCAGCAGGTCAGCGCGATTTCTACGGCGGCACCTGGCCGACCGGACAGTGACTGCACCTGATCGGCCAGTGCCCCGACGCCCGGTACCGGACGTAACGTCGCCCTATGAACGGACTGATCGGGCCGACCACGGATGATCTCCCAGCGGGCGCTTCCTCAGCGCGCACTTGCTCAGCGGGCGCCTGCTCGGAGGCGGGCGAGTCGCACAGCCGGGATGTGGCGCGTCCCTACGGCGGGGAGCGGGACCTGGCGGTCCGGGCCGGCGCGTCCGGTTTTCGGGCCCGGTCGACGCCGGAGTCGTTGCGGCTGGAACATCCGCTCACCGCCGACACCGTGAGCGACCAGGAGATCGTCGCCGGCCTCTGCGGGCTGGTCGAGGAGGGCCTGATCGTCGGGCAGCAGGAGTTCGAGCGGGCCTTCACCGAGGTGGTGCAGACCTGTGCGCCCGATCCGGACGCGGCGTGGCGGCACTTCTACCGCAACTCCGTGCGCGAGCTGCGCAGCGTGGACGCCGACTTCAGTCCGGTGCATCGACGCGCACGCTCACTCCTGGTGGGCACCTCGGTCCTCGAGGTGGGCTCGTGCTTCGGTCTGCTCGCACTGCAATGCGCCCAGGACGGGTACCGGGTCAGTGCCTGCGACATCTGCCCGGGCGCGTTGGAACTGCTCGACGCCGCGGCCGCCGATTTCGGCGTCGCGCTCTCGACCACGCTCGCCGACGCCCGGGCGCTCCCCTACCCCTCCGATTCGTCCGACACTGTGACGTTGATCCATCTCCTCGAGCACCTCGACGGCGCCGACGTGGACGCGGCCATCGGCGAAGCGCTGCGCGTGGCCCGCCGGCGCGTGGTGATCGCGGTCCCCTACGAACAGGTGCCGAACGAGCACTTCGGACACCGACTCTCGCTCTCGGAGGACGATCTGCGGCGCTGGGCCGCACGGTGGCCGGACTACTCCGCCGCGATCTTCGACGACCACGGCGGATGGCTGGTGCTCGAGCCGCTCAGATGAGACCCCGCTTGCTCGCCACGTAGACCGCGTCGGTGCGCTTGGAGACCCCGAGCTTGCGGATCAGGTTCCGGATGTGGAATTTGACCGTCGATTCGGAGATGTACAGGCGGCGCCCGATCGCCGGGTTCGACAGCCCGTCGGCCATCAGCCGCAACACCTCGCGCTCGCGATCGGTCAGCTCCGCGCTCACGTCACGCTCCCCCGACATGGCGCGCATGACGATCATTGAACTGCGCGGATCGAAGGCGCTGCCGCCGTCGGCCAGCGCCCGGATCGCGCGGACGAGTTCGGTGGTGTCGACGTCCTTGACCACGTAACCGCGCGCGCCGGCGCGGACGGCCCGCACCACCAGCTCGTCGTCGAGGAACGTGGTGAGCACCAGGATCGACAGGTCGGGATTCCACCGGTGCAGCTCAGCGATCAGCCGCATGCCCTCGTAGTCGGTACCCGCGGTGAGTTTGAGATCGACCACCACCACGTCCGGGCGCGCATGCGCGACCTCGGCCAATGCCCCCTCGTACGTCCCGGCCTCCCCCACGACGGCGATGCCCTCGTGCCGATCGAGCAGCGCCCGCAGACCCTCGCGCAGCACGGCGTGATCGTCGACCAACACGGTGCGGATCGTCGGTGGGTGGAGCTTGTCCTGGCTTGCCTCGGCGGTCATGCCGGTCCCCTTTCGTCGAGTGGGATCTCCACGGCGATGCGAATGCCACCGGCGCGCGATCGGCGGATCCGCAGCGAACCGCCGAGTTCGGTGGCGCGCGAGGCCATGTTGGCCAGTCCGCGGCGGCGGCCGCCCGCCGTGTCGCCTGCCGAGGCCGCGCGCAGCAGGCTGCGCAGCTGGCCCGGGTCACCGTGTCCGTCGTCGTCCACGGCCAGCAGGATCCGGTCGTCGGCGTATCCCAGGCTCACCGTGACGTGACTCGCCGCGGCGTGCACCGCGGCGTTGAACAGCGACTCACCGGCGATGCGCAGCACCGCGTGCTGGATCTCGCCGGGCAGTTCCCGGGGTCGGCCGCGCACCACCACCGTGGCCTCGGTCTGGGCCGGCATGTGCAGCTCGCACAGCCGATCGAGGGCTTCGGCGATGCTCGCCGACGGATCGCTGGCGTCGTTGAGCGTGTAGATCACGTTGCGCAGCTGTGCCACCGCCTCCCGCGACAGCAGCATGGCCTTGTCCAAGTGGTCGGCCACCTCCGCGTCGACGTGGCCGCGACACAGTTCGATCTGCAGGCCGGCCGACAGCACCGACTGCCCCACCGAGTCGTGCAGCTCGCGGGCGATGCGCGAACGTTCGGCATTGAGCAGCGCGGTGCGCTGCACCGCCGACAACTCACGCTGCGTGCGTTCGAGCTCGGCGTTGCGGTCGGCCAACTCGGTGGCCCGCCGCCGGGTCTCGAAGAAGAGTTCGGAGTTGACCATGGCGACCGCCGTCTGCCGCGCCAGGATCTGCAGGACCTGCAGATCGGACTGGTCGATGAGCCGATCGGCCGGGGTCCACGCCGACAGGCCGCCCACCAGCCGCCCCCGATACTCGATCGGCACGTGCACGTGGTGGTCGTCGACGATGGGCGCGGCCAGCACGGTGCGCTCCCCGCGCAGCAGGTCGATGAGACGGTTGAGCACCTCGGGCGGCAACTCGGTCGGCGAATGCGCGACGCTGACCCCCTCGAAGGCGAGGATCCCTCGATCGGGCGCGGCGATCAGATGGCGCGGCGCGGCCTGCTCCAACTGGCCGTCGGCCAGCGCGAAGACCACCCACTGCGCCGTGAGGTGTTCGCGTACCGTCTCCACCACCTCGACGACCAGTCGTTCCGGCCCCTGATCGGTCTGCGCCAGCGCCCCCGAGATCCCCTCCAGTGCCGCCATGACCCGGTGCAGGCGCGCTTCGCTGCCCCGGAACTGGGCGTAGTGCCCGCCCTTGACGCTGGTCAGCCCGACCAGACTCGCGAGATCGTCGCGCGGCGCGGGGGACGGCGTGTTCACGGCTACAGCGCTGCCCGGTAGACGTCCAGGATCCCGTCCGCCTCCGGGCGGCGCGGGTTGGTCAGCATGCAGGAGTCGGCCAGCGCGCGTTCGGTGAGCAGTTCCAGGTCACCCGCGCGCACGCCGAGCGGGGTCAACGTCGACGGCATGCCGACGCGCTCGGCGAGACCGGCGACCTCGTCGGCCAGCCGGTCGGCGACCAGTCGGGCCCCGCCGGCCGCGGAGATGCCGATCGCGTCGGCGAGCTCGGCGAAGTCGTCGGCGCAGACCTCGGCGTTGTACCGGATCACATGCGGCAGCAGCACCGAATTGACGGTCCCGTGCGGCGCATCGCAGTAGCCGCCCACCGGATGACTCATCGCGTGCGCGGCGCCGAGGATCGCATTGGTGAACGCCATCCCCGCGCGCATCGCCGCGAGGGACATCTCCGAACCCGCGTCGGCGTCGTCGGGCGCCTGCACCAGCCGTTCCAGGTTGGTCCACACCCCGGTCAACGCCTCCACCGCGAGCGCATCGGTGAGGCGGCCGCGCGCCAGGGAGACGAAGGCCTCGACGCAGTGGGTGAGGGCGTCCATCCCGGCCTGCGCGATCACCTCCGGCGGCGCGGTGGACACCAGCTCCGGATCGACCACCGCCACGTTCGGCACCAGGGTGCGCCCGACGATGGTCACCTTGGTGCGCCGCTCGGTGTCGTTGATGATGCAGAACTGCGAGACGTCGGCGCCGCTGCCCGCCGTCGACGGGATCGCCACCAGCGGCGGCAACGACACCGCGGCCTTGTCGATCCCCTCGTACTCCAGGATGTGTCCGCCGTTGGCGGCCAGCACCGCCACGCCCTTGGCCGTGTCGATGACCGACCCGCCGCCCAGGGCCACCAGACCGTCCGCGCGATGTTCGCCGTACGCCTCGCGCCCGGCGATCACCTCGCTGGAGCGCGGGTTGGGCGTCACGTCCAGGTAGGCCGCAGGCTGCAGACCGCGGCGGCGCAGGTCGGCGAGCAGTCGTTCGAACCACGGCGTTTGCGCCAGGTTGCGGTCGGCCACCACCAGCGGACGTTCCACGCCGAGCGCGGCGACGGCATTGGCCGCCTGCCCGAGGGCCCCCGGCCCGAACAGGATCTCCGGCGTCTGGAACTTGGTCAGCCGGTGCAGCCCCTGACCGCGCGGCGGGATCGACAACATCTGCCCGGCCACCTCCTCCTAGTCACGTACCCGATCGGTCCGGCCGCACTCTCAACGCAAGGCGGCGCCCAGTTCGTCGCACCGCTGCAGGACCTCGGCCCCGTCGCGTGCGCTCACCACTGCCGCACATTGTTCCGCGTAATCGGCCAGCGCACACCCGGTCTGGGACCAATAGCGTTCCGGTTCGGGCGTGAGCCAGGCGACCCGGTACGAGCGCCGGGCCACTTCGGCGAACAGGTCCACCCGCGGATCGAACGCGTTGTGCCGGGCGTCCCCGACCACCAGCACGCTGGTGCGGGAGGTGATCAGGTCCCCGTGCTCGTCGAGCAGCTCGTGCCACATGCGGCCGTAATCGCTCGTCGCGGACAGGTCCAGACCGTCGGCGGCCAGGACGGCGGCCAACGCGCCGTCGGGCGAGGCGCTGCGCAGGGCGGGGGTCACGCGGACGGGACGGTCGACGAAGGCCACCACCTCGCAGCGATCCCCGAACTTGTGCAGGGTCTGCGCCAACCGCAGGATGAAGCCGGTCACCGGGCGCACCGAGATCGACACGTCGACCAGGACCAGCAGCCGCACCGGACCGGGGGTGGTGCGCCGCCGCCACAACTCCAGCGGCACCCCGTCGGTGGCGACGGCCGCCCGCATGGTCCGCCGGAAGTCGAGCCGACCGGCGTTGGTCAAGCGGCTCACACGCCGCGGCGCGCCCCGCATCCGCTGCACCAACCGGTGACAGGCACGGTCGATGTCGGCTTGGTCGCGGTGCACGCGGGTGGGCGGATCCTCGACCGTGCTCAGCACCGGGGTGGCGGCGAGCCGATCGGTCAGCGCCTCGACGAAGCGGGTGAGCGCCTCCTCGAGTTCGGCGAGCGCCGCCGCATCCAGACCGGCGGCGCCGTCGACGCCGTAGGCGTGACGTCCGTCGGCGGCATCGAGGGCCCGCAGCAGGGCCGCCGCATCCGCGAGCTTCAGGGTGGTGCCCTCCACCCGGGTGGCCGCCGCGGTCAGTTCGCCCACCTGGGAGGCATCCGCGTGCTCGACCTCCACGGTGTAGGTGACGCCGCCGGAGACGCTGGAGTTCTCGGTGTCGACTTGGAGTTCCTCCGCGCCCCCGGAGACCGAGAAGTCGTTCTCCTCGCGGTGCGCGCTCTGCGCGTTCCGCTCGCGGGCGTCCGGATCGTCGGCCATCAGGTCGCCGATCTCCACGGTGTGTTCGTCCGCGCCGATCATGCGACCGCCGCCGGTGAAGTCCTCGTCCCAGTCGATGTCGTCGGGCAGGCCCGCCAGCAGACCCCGCACTCGCGGGATCGCGTCGCCCTCGTCGGCGGCGTGCCGACCGAGGAAGAAGAGGGCGAACGCCTCCTCGAATCCCTCGCGCTCGTAGCCGTACTTGACGGTGACCGCGCGCAGCGCCGTCCGCAGCGCCGCCGGGTCGCCGCCGCCCACCAGGTCCAGCACGCGGCAGATCTCGATGACCTCGGCCGGCGAGGCCTGCACCGAGAACAGGCGCAGGACCCGGCCGAACTCCACGGCCAGCCGGACCAGCAGCCGATCGGCCCCGGCCGCCGGCGACTGCACGTCGTCCGCGGCGCGCATGTCAGCGCCGAACGGAGCTGCGCGCACGACCGGCGCCGAATGCGCGTTCGGTGACGGTGCTGCCGGGGCTGCTGCCGTCCACGCCCACCGCGATCCGGTCGGGGTCGTCGGCGGCGAAGGCCCGGCGCACATGGTCGACGTCGGTGCCGAACTTGACCAGCAGCGACAGCAACGCGGGGTCCTGGCCGCCGACGGTCTCGCCGGTCGGCGGACCGTCCACCCGGGCCAGCCGCGAGGCCGCCCGCGCGGCGTCGATCACCTCGGCGATGGACGGGCTCTTGCGCAGGGGCAGCTCCCGCAGGCGTCGGGCCAGGTCCACGACGTCGGCGACCACCGACTCCTCCACTTCGGGGGCACGCACCGACACGATGCGGCGCTCGCGTTCGGCGTCGGGATAGTCCACCTGGAAGTGCAGGCAGCGTCGTTTGAGGGCGGGCGACAACTCGCGGGTGTCGTTGGAGGTGAGGATCACCCAGGGCGCCGAGCGCGCGGTGAAGGTACCCAGTTCCGGCACCGTCACCTGACGTTCGGCGAGCACCTCGAGCATCACCGCCTCCATCGCCTCGTCGGTGCGGTCCACCTCGTCGACCAGCAGCACCGTCGGCGTCTCGGCGACGATGGCGGCCATCAACGGCCGCGGGACGAGGAACTCTTCGCTGTAGACGCCGACCTCGGTCCGGGCCAGTGCCGACGAGGCCTCGGCCAGCGAGTCGTAGGTGGCCAGTTCGGCGCTGATCCGGTCGCGCAGCATCTGCACGTGCAGCAGTTGGCGGGCGTAGTCCCACTCGTACAGCGCCCGCGAGTCGTCGAGACCCTCGTAGCACTGCAGCCGAATCAGTTCCCGGCCGGCGGCCGCGGCCAGGGCCTTGGCCAGTTCGGTCTTGCCGACACCCGCCGGGCCCTCCAGCAGGAGCGGCCGGTCGAGCACCGTCGCCAGGTGGACCACCGTCGCCAGGTCCTCGGAAATCAGATAGCCCTGCTCGGCGAGGGCCGCGGACAGGTCCGTAGCGGTGGCGAAGTGGGTGTCGGTCATCGTGTCCTCATCTCGGTCGGGCGGACGCCCGTGCGGATCCTTGGCGGAAACGGCGAGGACCGCCGACCCCTGCGGGGGTCAGGGATCGGCGGTCCGCACCTGGCGTGCCTGGTCAGTAGCTGTCGACCATGGCGTGGCGAACCATCGGAATCATCGACTCGACGGTGCAGGTGCGCGGGTTGCCCGGCGTGCACCAGTCACCCATCATGTGCTCGGAGATCGCCCGGATCTGGGCCTCCGAGGTGTCGACGCCTTCGCCCTTGCCGGCGTACTTGCCGGTGTTCATCCGGTTCTTGTCGTAGCTGTTGACGTTCAGCTGACCGAAGTTGTCCGGGATACCGAGGTCCTTGGAGATCCGGATGGCCTCTTCGACGGCCGCGTCGGCGGCCTGGACCGTGCTCATGCGCGAGGTGTCCACGCCGAGCAGGGCGGCGATGTCGGCGAACCGCTCGTAGCGGGCGGGCAGGTTGTACTCCCACACGCGCGGCAGCGCGATCGCGTTGTTGAGACCGTGGTGGCTGTCGTAGAACGCGCTGAACGCGTGCGAAAGCGAGTGCACCAGACCCAGACCGCCGGAGTTGAACGCCTGCGCGGCGATGTACTGCGCATGCATCATGCCGGTGCGCGCCTCGAGGTTGTGCGGCTCGTAGACGGCGGTCCGCAGGTGCTTGGCGGTCAGTTCGATCGCGTACTTCGCGTTGCCGAGCGACGGGGCGAAGTCCAGCCGCGAGACGTACGGCTCACTGCAGTGCGCCAGCACGTCGAAACCGCAGAAGGCGGTGAAGTGCTCGGGGCACGAGTAGTACAGCAACGGGTCGTCGATGGCCAGATCCACCAGGCAGGTGTCGTCGAAGGCCACCCACTTGTGCGGGTTCTCCATGTCCGAGGTGTCGGTGATGACGTAGGCCCAGGAGGTCTCCGAGCCGGTGCCTGCGGTGGTGGAGACGGCGATGTGCTTGGGGTTCTCCTTGTTGGTGGCCTTGGAGAAGCCCTCGAACTCGTTGATGTTGCGGCCGTCGTGGGCGATCACCATGCGGGCGCCCTTGGCGGCGTCGTGGCTGGAGCCGCCGCCCACGGAGATGATGCCGTCGCACTTCTCGGACTGGTAGCGGGCCGCCGCGTCCATGCAGTTGTAGTCCTTGGGGTTGGACTCCACCTCGTCGAAGAGGACGACGTCCACGCCCTGCCACTCGATCTTGCCCTTGAGCTCGTCGATGATTCCCGAGCCGCGCAGGCCGGTGGTCATCAACAGCACGCGGGTCATGCCCAGTTCCTTGGCCTCCACGCCGATCATGTCGTGCGCACCGACCCCGAGCTTGGCCTTCGGGAAGGGGTGGAACTCCTTGATCGGGAAGTCCCAGATCTGATTCAGCTCAATTGCCATCGGATGTCTCCTTGTCGAACAGTCGTGGCAGATGTCTTTCTGACATCCCCAGACTGTCGCCCAGGTCACACCCGCGACAAGGGTCCCTGACCGGCCGACGCCGCGGACGGCCTCACCGGCCAGTGCCCGCCCTGTCCGGTCGGACAGGGCTCAGCTCGGGTCGACGACCCGCTCGATGGTGCCGCCGAGACGGCGCAGATGATCCTCGAAGTGCGGGTATCCGCGGTCGATGTGCTCGATGTCGTGCACCTCGGTGACCCCGTCGGCCACCAATCCGGCCAGCACCAGGCCGGCGCCGGCCCGGATGTCGCTGGACCACACCGGGGCGCTGGAGAGCTGCTCCACCCCGCGCACCACCGCGTGGTGCCCGTCGGTGCGCGCGTCCGCACCCAGTCGCACCATCTCCTCCACGAACCGGAAGCGCGCCTCGAAGACGTTCTCGGTGATCAGCGACAGACCCTCGGAGACCGTCGCCAATCCGATCGCCATCGGCTGCAGGTCGGTGGGATAACCGGGGAACGGCAGCGTGGCGGTGTCGACGGCGCGCGGCCGGCCCTCCTGGCGCACCCGGAATCCGTCGTCGAACTTGTCCACCTCGGCGCCGGCGTCCACGAGCTTCTTGAGCACCAGGCTCAGGTGCGCGGGATCGATGCCGCGCACCGTGACGTCGCCGCGGGTCATCGCCGCCGCGATCCCCCAGGTGCCGGCCACGATCCGATCCCCCACCACGTGATGGGTGGTCGGCGACAGCTCCGACACTCCGGTGACGGTGAGGGTGCCGCTCCCGATGCCCTCGACGCGCGCACCCATCTGGTTCAGCATGGTGCACAGGTCGACGATCTCCGGCTCCCGCGCGGCGTTGTCGATGGTGGTGACGCCGTCGGCCAGCACCGCGGCCATCAGAATGTTCTCGGTGGCCCCCACCGACGGGAACTCCAGGCTGATCGCGGCGCCGGTCAGCTTCTCGGCCTCGGCCACCACGCACCCGTGCTCGATCGCACTGTGCGCACCCAGCGCCCGCAGCCCCGACTGGTGCATGTCCAGCGGACGCGAACCAATCGCGTCGCCGCCGGGCAGCGCCACCACCGCGCGTTTGCAGCGCGCCATCAGCGGACCGAGCACACAGACCGAGGCCCGAAACTGCTTCACCGCGTCGAAGTCGGCGTGGTAACTGGGTTCGGCGGGCGAATCGATCACCACGGTCTCGCCGTCGATCTGCACCTGCGCGCCGAGTCCGCGCAGCACCTCGGCCATCAACGGGACGTCCGCGATCACCGGCACATTGGTCAGGATGGTCCGCCCCTCCGCCAGCAGGGCCGCGGCCATCAGCTTGAGAACACTGTTCTTCGCGCCGACCACGATCACCTCGCCCCGCAGGCGCGCACCACCGGTCACCAAATAGCGATCATTCACGGCGCTAGCTTAGGGCATCGGGCCGACGCGGACCCGCACCCGTGACGCACCTGACGCCGCCGAGGCGCCTGGCGTACCGTCGACGCATGGCTGTGCATCTGACGAAGATCTATACCCGCACCGGAGACGACGGCACCACCGGGCTCTCCGATTTCTCCCGTGTTCCCAAGACCGACGCCCGGGTGGTCGCCTATGCCGACTGCGATGAGGCCAACGCCGCGATCGGATTGGCCCTCACCCTCGGCGGCGACGTCCCCGCCGACATCGCCGAGGTCCTCGCGACGGTCCAGAACGACCTCTTCGACGCCGGAGCGGACCTGTCCACCCCAGTGGTGGAGAATCCCGAATACCCGCCCCTGCGTATCGAGCAGGGCTACATCGACGGCCTCGAGGCCTGGTGCGACGGCTTCGGCGCCGAACTCAAGCCGTTGGACTCGTTCATCCTGCCGGGCGGCACGCAGCTGTCGGCACTCCTGCACCAGGCGCGGGTCATCACCCGCCGCGCCGAGCGTTCGGCGTGGGCCGCGGTCGCCGCGTTCCCGGACGACACCGGGGTGCTGCCCGCCAAGTATCTGAATCGGCTCTCGGACCTGCTGTTCATCCTGGGCCGCGTGGCCAACGTCCGCGCCGGCCAGACCGACGTCAAGTGGGTTCCGGGCGCCAACCGCAATCGCTGACGCCCACACACGACTCGGGGATCGGTCGATTCGGGTATCGGTCAATCGCGTGCGCCGCGGCGACGAGAACGTCGCGGCGGACGCGATTCCAACCACGACGACAGTGCCGTCACCAGGATCGGCGCCATCGCGATCTCGTAGTCCCCGCCCGAGGGTCCCGCACCGCTCACGTGCACCTGGAGCACCACCACGTCCGGATCCATGATCTCGGCCTCGGTGCCCTCCGGCGAACGCCGCGACCGGACCTCCACGAGCCCGCGCGGGAGTGCCAGCGTCGGTCCCGGCAGCAACGCACTCAGCCGGTAGTAGACCAACGCGTACTCGGTGTAGTGCACCGAGCCGTGTCGCCACCCGCGGTCGCTCTCGGCCGGCAGGGCCCGCAGGATCACCGGGGTGCCCGCACGCCGCACCTCGCGCAGCCGGTAGAGCAGTCCGGCACCCAGCAGCAGCGCACCGACGACCAGCGCCAGGACCAACCAACCCCACCACGCCATACGGTGCACCCTTCAGGTAGACGAAAACGTCACCAGCCGCCCCGCCAAGCGGGACGGCTGGTGACGTGAATCATGTCAGACTCGGACCGTCAACTCACAGCTTCGACGGCACGAATCCGCGAACGGGCCTGCAGGTACGCTGCGGTCCCCTCCTCCGCCGCCTCGAGGGCGGCGCGTTCTGCGGCCAGATCGATCTCGTCAGCGAGCTGAGCCGACTCGGCCAGCACCTTGACGTCGGTACCGGTCACGTTCAGGAACCCGCCCTGGGCCGCGACGGCCAGCTTGGTGCCGTCGGCCATGGTGACCACGACGCAGCCGCCCGGCGCGAGCTCAGAGAAGAGAGGCGCGTGGCTGGCCAGGATCCCGACCTCACCGTCCGTCGTCTGCGCCCGCAGGAACGTCGCGTCCCCGGAGTACAGCATCTGGTCGGGTGAGACCACGTCCACTCGGAAGGTCTTGTCAGCCATGGTCCGCGACTACTTTCCGGCGATCTTCGCGGCGGCAGCCTCGACGTCGTCGAGTCCACCGCAGCTGTTGAAGGCCTGCTCCGGGTAGTGGTCGAACTCGCCCTTGCACACGCGATCGAAGGCGTCGATGGTATCCGCGAGCGGCACGACCGAACCGACCTGACCGGTGAACTTCTCGGCGACGAGGAAGTTCTGGCCGAGGAACTTCTGGATACGACGGGCGCGGCCGACGGTCACCTTGTCCTCTTCGGAGAGCTCGTCCATACCCAGGATGGCGATGATGTCCTGCAGTTCCTTGTACTTCTGCAGGATCCGCTTGACCTCGTTGGCGACGCGGAAGTGCTCGTCGCCCACGATCGAGGCCTCCAGGATGCGCGAGGTCGAGGTCAGCGGGTCCACGGCCGGGTAGATACCCAGCTGCGAGATCGGACGCGAGAGCTCGGTGGTGGCATCCAGGTGGGCGAAGGTGGTCGCCGGCGCCGGGTCGGTGTAGTCGTCGGCGGGGACGTAGATCGCCTGCAGCGAGGTGATCGAACGACCCTTGGTCGAGGTGATCCGCTCCTGGAGCTCACCCATCTCGTCGGCCAGCGTCGGCTGGTAACCCACGGCCGAAGGCATACGACCCAGCAGGGTCGAGACCTCGGAACCGGCCTGGGTGAACCGGAAGATGTTGTCGATGAACAGCAGCACGTCCTGGTGCTGCACGTCGCGGAAGTACTCGGCCATGGTCAGGGCCGACAGGGCGACGCGCATACGCGTGCCTGGGGGCTCATCCATCTGGCCGAAGACGAGGGCGGTGTCCTGAAGGACGCCCATCTCTTCCATCTCCAGGTGGAGGTCGGTGCCCTCACGGGTACGCTCACCGACGCCCGCGAACACCGAGGTGCCGGAGAACTCGCGAGCGATACGGGTGATCATCTCCTGGATCAGAACGGTCTTGCCGACACCGGCACCACCGAACAGACCGATCTTGCCGCCCTTGACGTACGGGGTCAGCAGGTCGATGACCTTGATGCCGGTTTCCAGGATCTCGGTCTTACCCTCGAGCTGGTCGAAGGCCGGCGGCTTGCGGTGGATGCCCCACTGCTCGCCGTCGCGGCCGGTGCCCGGCGCGTCCAGGCAGTCGCCCAGAGCGTTGAACACGTGGCCCTTGACGACGTCGCCGACGGGCACCGAGATCGGCTTGCCGGTGTCGGTGACGGCGGCACCGCGGACGAGTCCGTCGGTGGGCTGCATGGAGACGGTGCGCACCACGTTGTCGCCGAGGTGCTGGGCGACCTCGAGGGTCAGCACCTTGGCCACGGCCGGGAGGGTGACCTCGGCGTGGAGAGCGTTGAACAGGTCCGGAACGGCGCCGCGCGGGAACTCGACGTCGACGACCGGGCCGATGACCCGGGCGACGCGACCGGCGGTCGCCGAGGCGGCGGCGGTCGGGTCGGTGACTGCTGCAGTCATGGTTTTTTCTCTTTCCTCGATATGTCTTGTCAGTGCGCGAGCGCTTCGACGCCGCCGACGATCTCGCTGATTTCCTGGGTGATCTGCGCCTGGCGGGCCGCGTTGGCCTGCCGGCTCAGGTTCTTCTCCAGCTCCGTCGCGTTGTCGGTGGCCGCCTTCATGGCGGTACGACGTGCGGCGCTCTCCGAAGCGGCCGAGTCGAGCAGCGCGGCGAAGATCCGCGCGGCCACGTACTTCGGCAGCAGTGCGTCGAGCAGCGCATTCGCGTCGTCGCCACCGAACTCGATATCGGCCTGCACCCCTTCCGAGGGTGCCTCGTCGAGCATGTCGCGGCCCAGGTTCATCTGCTGCAGCTCGAAGTCGACGTCGATGGGCGCCATACGGCGGACCACCGGCTGCTGCGACAGCATGGACACGAAACGCGTGTAGACGATGTGCAACTCGTCGACGCCCTCGATCTCCCCGCTGCCGTCGGGCAGCGGCACGTTCTCGCCGTTACCGGCCAGGAACGAGTCGACCAGGTGCTTCACCGCGGCCGCGCCGTCGGCGAAGACCGGCTGCTGCGAGAAGCCCGACCAGCTGCCGGCGATCGGACGATCGCGGAAGGTGTAGTACCCGATGCCCTTGCGGCCCATCACGTACAGCACCGGCGTCTTGCCCTCGGAGCGGAGCAGCGAGAGCAGCTCCTCGGTCTCCTTGAGCACGTTCGAGTTGTAGCCACCGCACTGGCCGCTGTCGCTGGTGACCACCAGGACGGCCGAGCGCTTGGGATCGTGCCGTGCGTTGAGCAGCGGAATCTGATCCAAGTTGGCCCGGCTGGCCAGCGAGGTGACCACCTCGGTGATCTCCTCGGAGTAGGGACGAGCGGCGGCCACTCGTGCCTGAGCCTTGGTGATACGCGAGGTCGCGATCAGCTCCTGCGCCTTCGTGATCTTCTTGGTCGACTCGATCGACCGGATCCGCGAACGCAGTTCCCGAATGGAAGCCATGACTACTTCGTCTTCTTCGTCACTCGGATCGTCTCGGGCTCGACGTCCTCAGCGGCCAACGGGTCGGCGTCGACCTCGACCACTCGCGAGCCGTCCGAGGCGATGAAGCCGGCCTTGAAGTTGTCGGTGGCCGTGGCCAGTGCGGCCTTGTCCTCCGCGCTCAGCTTCTTGCCGCCCTCGATGTTGGCGTAGACGCCCTTGGCGCTGTGGTGCAGGTCGCCCAGCAGCTCGGCCTCGAAGCGACGGATGTCGGCGACGGGCACCGAGTCCATGAAGCCTTCGCCACACAGGTACAGCGAGACGATCTGGTCCTCGACGGCGGCCGGGGTGTACTGATCCTGCTTGAGCAGTTCCACCCAGCGGGCACCGCGCTCGAGCTGAGCCTTCGACGCGGCGTCCAGGTCCGAAGCGAAGGCCGAGAAGGCTTCCAGCTCACGGAACTGGGCCAGTTCCAGACGCAGCGAACCGGAGACGTCCTTCAGACCCTTGGTCTGGGCGGCGCCACCGACACGGGAGACCGAGATACCGACGTTGATGGCCGGACGGACGCCCTTGTTGAACAGGTCCGACTCCAGGAAGACCTGGCCGTCGGTGATCGAGATGACGTTGGTCGGAATGAACGCCGAGACGTCGTTGGCCTTGGTCTCGATGATCGGCAGACCGGTCATCGAACCACCGCCGAGCTCGTCGGACAGCTTGGCGCAACGCTCCAGCAGACGCGAGTGCAGGTAGAAGACGTCACCCGGGTACGCCTCGCGGCCCGGCGGGCGACGCAGCAGCAGCGAGATGGCGCGGTAGGCCTCAGCCTGCTTCGACAGGTCGTCGAACACGATGAGGACGTGCTTGCCCTGGTACATCCAGTGCTGGCCGAGGGCCGAGCCGGTGTACGGAGCCAGCCACTTGAAGCCGGCCGAGTCGGACGCGGGGGCGGCGACGATGGTGGTGTACTCCATCGCTCCGGCCTCTTCCAGCGCGGTCTTGACACCGGCGATGGTCGAACCCTTCTGGCCGATGGCGACGTAGATGCAGCGAACCTGCTGCTCCGGGTCGCCGGTCGCCCAGTTGTCCTTCTGGTTCAGGATCGCGTCGATGCAGACCGCGGTCTTACCGGTCTTACGGTCGCCGATGATCAGCTGACGCTGGCCGCGGCCGATGGCGGTCATGGCGTCGATGGCCTTGATACCGGTGGCCAGGGACTCCTCGACCGGCTGGCGCTCGAGCACCGAGGCGGCCTGCAGTTCCAGGACGCGCTCTTCGTCGGACTCGATGGTGCCCAGGCCGTCGATCGGCTGGCCGAGCGGGTTGATGACGCGACCGAGGAAGCTGTCGCCGACCGGCACCGACAGCACGTTGCCGGTCCGCTTGACTTCCTGGCCCTCTTGGATGTTCTCGTAATCACCCAGGATGACGGCGCCGACCGCATCCAGGTCGAGGTTCAGTGCGACACCGCGGATACCACCGGGGAACTCCAGCAGTTCGTTCGCCATGGCGCCGGGCAGTCCGCTCACATGAGCGATGCCGTCGCCGGTGTCGGTGACGAGGCCGATCTCTTCACGAGTGGCCTCCCCGCGCACCTCCTCGGTGTAATTTGCGATCGCGCTCCGAATCTCATCGGAGGAGATGGTCAACTCGGCCATATTCCTGCCTGCTCTTCCTGGGCTTGCTTAAAGGGTTGGGGAATCGTTGTTGCTTGGGTGGTCACCGCAGGCCGCGGCGCAGGGCCGCGAGCTTGCCGGCGATACTGCCGTCGATACGTTCGTCGCCGACACGGACGACGACGCCGCCGAGCAGCTCCGGGTCGATCTCGACGTGCAGGGTGACCTGCGCGCCGTAGATGCCCGACAGCTTGTCGGCCAGATCGGTCCGCTGCGCAGCGGACAGTTCGCCGGCGGAGGTGACGTAGGCGACCTTGCGGCCGTTGGCGCCGGCGGCGAGCCCGGAGAGCTCGTCGATGACATCACCCGGCGCTTCGGTGCTGGTGACGACTGCCTGCACGGCCAGACGACGAGTGACCTCGTCGACCTTGCCGTCGATCAGCCGACCGAGGAGCGCTGCGCGATCGGCTTCCGGCCGCGTGCGGTCGGAGAGCGCCTGCTCGAGCTCGGTGTTCTCCTTGACGGTCCGGCCGAGCAGGAACAGCTCTTCCTCGACCGTGTCCAGGCGACCGTCGGACTTCGCCGAGGCCAGCATGGCTTCGCGGCCCAGCTCCTGCAGTGCCGAAGCCAGGTCGGTGTCTCGGGACCAGTGGCGCGCGGTGGCCGAAGCCACCGTGGTGCGCGTGACCTCGGAGACCTTGCCCGCGAGCAGGTCGCGAGCGATGTCGGCGCGGGCCGCGGTCGGCGTGGCCGAGTCGGCCAGAGCAGTACGCAGCGCACGATTGTCGGACACGGTCTGGGCGAACGAGAGCAACTCGTCACCGATGGTGACCGCCTCCGCGCTCGGAAGTCCGCGCAGGGCGGCTTCCAGCTCGACGCGGGCGCCTTCGAGGGCTTCGCGGCTTGACGCTGCGTACATCTACCTACATTCCTTCTAGTGGCATGGCACGACGGAGACGGTCGCAGGTTCGGCGAAGATCTCTCCGCCGACCTGCACCTGACTCCGTCATCATCGGAACTCTTACTTCGCGGCCTGATCGGCGACGTCGTCGAGCTCCGCGAGGAACCGATTGACGGTGCCGGCCTGCTTGGTGCCGTCGGACAGCTCGGTGGCGACCAGCTTCTCAGCGAGGTCGACCGACAGGCGGCCCACGTCGCTGCGCAGCTCGGAAACGATCTGCTGACGCTGAGCGGCCAGCTGAGCAGCGCCGTTGGCGATGATCCGATCACTTTCCGCGGTGGCCTGGGTCTTCATGTCCGCGATGATCTGCGTGCCCTGCTGGCGCGCCTCGTCACGGATACCAGCGGCTTCCTCACGGGCACCGGCCAGCTGTTCGCGGTAGGCGGCGAGCGAAGCGTTGGCTTCGGCCTGTGCGGCCTCGGCACGCTCGATGCCACCCTCGATGGTCTCTCGACGCTCATCCAGCACCTTCTGGTAACGCGGAATCACGTACTTCCAGAAGACGAAGAGGACGACGGCGAAGGCGACCAACGACCAGATGATGTCGTACCACGCCGGCAACAGCGGGTTCAGATCCTCTGTGGCTTCCTCAGCGAGGAAGTACACGTCAGTGGTGTTGATCATGTCTATGGCTCAGATCAGAAGATGAAGCCGACGACGATACCGATCAGCGCCAGTGCCTCGGAGAGTGCGATACCCAGGAACATGGTGGTGCGGATCTGGCCGGCGAGCTCGGGCTGGCGGGCGATACCTTCGATGGCCTTGCCGGCCACGATGCCCACGCCGATGCCCGGGCCGATGGCGGCCAGGCCGTAACCGATGGCACCGAAGCCGGAACCTTCGAAGGTGGTGGTGGTGTCGGCGAGAGTCTGGGCGATGTAGCTCATCTTTTCGATTCCCTTTTCTTTCTTGGTGGCTCCCCGCCCGGGCGGACGAGTGAGTCAGATCTATGGGTCAGGCGGACTGCTCGGGTTGAGCAGTCGGGGGGGTCAGTGCTGGTCCGCGTGCAGCGACTGGTCGATGTAGACCGCCGTCAGCAGCGCGAAGATGTAGGCCTGCAGGCCGATGACCAGCAGCTCGAAGAAGGTGAAGCCGACGCCCGCCAGCAGGGCGAAGGGTGCGAAGACAACGTGCCAGGTTCCGCTGAACAGGAAGTACTGGGTGGCCGCGAAGAACAGCACCAGCATGATGTGACCGGCCAGCATGTTGGCCATGAGTCGGATGGTCAGCGTGAACGGACGCAGGATGAAGGTCGAGATGAACTCGATCGGGATCAGCAGCGGCTGGATGGCCAGCGGGACGCCGGGCAGCACGATCGAGGACTTGATGAAGCCGAAGAAGCCGTACTTGGCGATACCGACCCACAGGTAGGTGATGTAGGCGACGCCGGCCATGACCAGCGGCATGCCGATACGAGCGTTCGAGGAGATGTTCAGGAACGGCACGATCGACGAGAGGTTCAGGAAGATCGTCGCGAAGAAGATCGAGGCGATGATCGCCAGGAACCGGCGGCCGTTCTCCTTGCCCAGGATCTCTTCGGCGATGTTGATCCGCACGAAGTCGATCATCGACTCGGCCACGTTCTGCACGCCGCGCGGGATCAGCTTGGCGCTGCGGAGGGCCAGCGCGAAGAAGGCTGCCACCAGAACCGAGATGACGACGCGCATGATCGTGATGCGGTTCAGCTCGAAAACGGTGCCCTCGAACAGGACCGCAGGCGGGAAGAAGTCCTTCAGGCTCGGCGTATGGAACTCTTCGGCGGCGAGGAGCAGACCGTGCTCATTGAGCTGGGTCGCAGTGGCCAGGATGACGCTCAGCGTTCTCTCCCGTGTTCGGGACCGAGGAGCCCCGTGGACTCCCGGTTCGATCGGCTATCGGTGCGGGCACAGTGCGGCGGCAGCGCCTTTCGGCGTTGCGTTCGCAGTAGTCGTGCGTGCAGAACTTTATCAAGGTGGGGGCCCCTCGAACCAATCAGGTCCCCCCGACAGGGGGGTTCCACGGCCCCACGACCTCCTACTATCTGAGGTAGTAGCAGGTCAGCACCCGGAACTATGGTACTCATCACTTCCCGGCGGGGGGTGAGTCTTCGCCGACGCCGGCCTCAGAGGATTCCGGTTCGACGTACGGGGCGTTGGTGCTCATGACGCCCCAGACCTCGGAGCCGAGCACCGCCACGATGGCACCGATGAGCATGCTGACCAGTGCGCCCTTGGAGTAGAAGTCCATATTCGCGAGCACGGCCATCACCACCAGCACCACGACCATCTTGATGAACCACGACCCCATGACCGTGGCCATGGTGATCGACGGGGACATCTTGGCGGTCGCCATGATCGAGACGACGGTCAACAGAATGAAGCTGCCGCCCACGCCGGCGCCGATGAGGACGCCCCACACCCCGGGCAGGCCGTCGAGCGGCCACCAGATGACCAGGCCGATCAGGGTGAGCGCCAACAGACCGAGGAGGCCGAAACGCAGGCCGTTCTTGAGGGGGGCCAACGAGTCGTAGACGGTTTCGGCTACGTCGTCGGAGAGGGGAAGCGGGTTCTCGGCGTTGTCGGTCACCCGCCAAGGCTAGCGAGTGGCGAGCCTGCGACTCAACCGAGGAGCGAAGGTGGCGGCCAGGGCGATCACCAGGCCGACGGCGAAGAAGGGTGCCACCGCGAGCGGCGAGAACAAGGTGCAGGCCGCCACCGAGAGGGCCAGGACGCTGACCCAGAGGTAGATCAGCAGGGCCACCCGGCGAGCGGAGTGCCCGAGTTCGAGGAGCTTGTGGTGCAGGTGCATCTTGTCCGGCGTGGCGAAGCTGACTCCGGCGCGGGTGCGGCGGATCACCGCCAGGACCATGTCCAGCAGCGGGATGAACACCACGGCGGCCACCAGGATCAGCGGCGACAGCAGCGTGAACATGTCGGCGGTGCCGTAGGCGCTCAGGGCCGGACGGCCCGACGCACTGGTCGACGCGGCCGCCAGCATCAGGCCGATCAGCATGGCGCCGGAGTCGCCCATGAAGATCCGGGCGGGCGAGAAGTTGTGCGGCAGGAAGCCCAGGCAGGCACCGGCCAGGGCGGTGGTGATGAGCGCCGGCGAGTAGTAGTTCACGTCGCCGCCCTGATCGTGCAGCAGGCCCAGCGAGAAGATGAGGATCGCGATGGACGCGATCAGCCCCAGTCCGGCGGCGAGTCCGTCCAGTCCGTCGACGAAGTTGATCGCATTGATGGTGGTGACGGTGATGACCACGGTCAACAGGCCCGCCTGCAGCGGATCGAGGACCACGGTGCCGATGTCGGCGAAGGGCACGTAGACCACGTACCAACTCACGCCCATCACCACCAGCACGCCGGCCGCGGTGATCTGGCCGACGAACTTGGTGAGCGCGTCCAGCCCCCACCGGTCGTCGATCACCCCGACCAGCACGATCACCAGCCCCGCGGTGATCACCGCGATCATGTCCGGGGTGTAGGCGAAACCGCGGTTGAGGGCGGGCAGCTGTGCGGCCAGCGCGATGGCGCAGACCACGCCGAGGTACATGCCCACTCCCCCGAGCCTCGGCGTCGGGATCGAGTGCACGTCGCGTTCGCGCGGGACGGCCACCGCCCCGGCACGGACCGCGAAGACCCGGACCAGTGCGGTGAGGAGGTAGGTGATGCCGGCGGCCGTGAGGCCGACGAGAGCGAGCTCGCGCAGCGGCACACCGGCGCCGCCCACGGAATCCAGCGCGAGCAGCCCCACGCCGCTTCCCGATCCAGTCACGCCAGCCAGGCTACTCGGCACGCAACGCCGCGAGTTCGCGCGCCACCGCGGTGTGTCGCGCGGCGTCGTCGACCGGCGCCGACAGCGCCGTGACCATCAGTTCGGCGACGGCGGGCACCTGATCGGCGCGCAGCCCCTCGGCCACCGCGGCGGCGGTGCCGAAGCGGATCGCCGAGCCCTCGGTCACCGGGGCGGTGTCGAACGGGGTGACGGCCTTGTCGACGATGATGCCGCTCGCCGCCAGCCGCGCCGTGGCCTCCCGGCCGGTCAAGCCCAGGCCGCTCACATCGAGAATGCCCAGGTGGGTGTCGGTGCCGCCGCCGACCGGGCGCAGGCCGCGTTCGGCGAGCACCCCCACCAGGTCGCGCGCCGTCGCGGCCACCCGACCCGCATAGTCGCGGAAGGCGGGCGTGGCCGTTTCGGCGAAGGCGACGGCCTTGGCGGCGACGGAGTGCATCGCCGGTGCGCCCTGCAGGAACGGGAACACCGCGCGGTTGAGGGCTTCGGCGTGCTCCGCGCGGGCCAGCAGCAGGCCGCCGCGCGGACCGCGGATCACTTTGTTGGTGGCCACCGTCACCACGTCGGCGTACGGGACCGGCGAGTCGAGCACGCCGCCCGCGGCCAGTCCGGCCAGGTGCGCGGCATCCACCCACAGGATGCACCCGGCCTCGTCGGCGATCGCCCGCAGCCGCGGCAGATCCCAGGTGCGGGTGTAGGAGGTGCCGCCGGCCACCAGCACGCGCGGGCGGTGAATCATCGCCAGGTCGTGCAGCTTGTCGTAGTCCACCTGCTCGGTGTCCGGCCGGACGCCGTAGTTCACCACGGTGAACCAGCGGCCCGACGAGTTGGCCCGCGAGCCGTGCGTCTGGTGCCCGCCGTGCCGCAGGCTCAGCGACAGCAGCGGGTCGCCGGGCTTGGCGAAGGCGGCCAGCACGGCCAGGTTGGCCAGCACCCAGGACAGCGGCTGCACGTTGACGTACTCCGCACCGAAGAGCGTGCGGGCCCGGGCACGGGCGAGCTCCTCGACCTCGTCGACCACCTCGCAGCCGCCGTGGAAACGGCGGCCCGGGTAGCCCTCGGCGTACTTGTCCGAGAGCACCGAGGCCATGGCGGCCCGCACCGCGGGGGTGGCCACCGATTCCGCGGCGAGCAGTTGCAGCCCGGCATCGCGACGCGCTTGCTCGCGGCCGATCAGCGCGGCCAGCTCCGGGTCGGCGGCGGCCAGCGCCTCGCGCGGATCGTTCACGGCCGCCTCCGCAGGTCGGCCGCATCCAGGTCGAGGGCTTCGGCGAGAGCGTCGACGGGTACCGCGCCTTCGCGCAACACCACCGGATGCTCCCCGGTCAGGTCGACGATGGTGGAGGCCACCGCGTGCTCGGCCGGTCCCCCGTCCAGGTACACCGCGACGGAGTCACCGAGTTGAGCGCGGGCCTGCTCCACCGTGGCGGCCGGGGCACTGCCGGAGACGTTGGCACTGGAGACGGCCATCGGCCCCACCTCGCGCAACACCTCGATCGCCACCGGATGCAGGGGCATGCGCAGCATCACGGTCCCGTCGGTGTCGCCCAGATCCCAGGCCAGCGACGGCGCCTGCTCCACCACCAGACTCAGCCCGCCCGGCCAGAACGACTGCACCAGCTCGCGTGCGGCCGGACTGACCCGCTGCACCAGCCCGTCGACGGTGTGCCACGAGCCGACCAGCACCGGCACCGGCATGTCCCGACCGCGGTGCTTGGCGGCCAGCAGCGCGCTGACGGCCTCGGAGTCGAAGGCATCGCAGCCGAGCCCGTACAGGGTGTCGGTGGGCAGCACCACCAGTCGTCCCGCGCGCGCCGCGCCTACCGCGGCGTGCAGGCCGGCGGCTCGTTCGTGCGGGTCACTGCAGTCGTAGACGGCGCTCACGCTGTCCATCCTTTCACGGGTGCGGCATGCGTTCGGCGCGCGGTGACATAACGCGGCCGACCGGTCAGATCCCGCTGTCCGACGATCTCGGTGAATCGGTCGGCGGCGGCGAACGCGTCGATCGTCTGCGCCGCGGTGGTGTCGTCGTGCTCCACCGCCACCACCCCGCCCGGACGCAGCCCCTGCGCGAGCAGCGGAACGAGTTCGACGATCAGATCCATGCCCGACTCACCGGAGAAGACCGCCTCGGCCGGGTCGTGCTCCACTTCCGGGGAGACCGGTGCCGCGGCCGGCACGTACGGCGGATTGCAGACGATCACGTCGGCCGCGGGCAGTGCGGCCCACACGGCCGGATCGGTCACATCGCCGGCGATCACGCGTACTCGCTCCGCGACCGCCTCCGGCTGCGCGGCGACGTTGCCGCGCAGATACTCCAGGGCCGCCGCGGAACGCTCCACCGCGACCACCTGTGCGGCGGGCACGGCGACGGCGATCGCCAGGGCGAGGGCGCCACTGCCCGAGCACAGGTCGACGACGCGGACCGCCCGACCGCCCTCGGCGGCGTCGGCGCACGCGCGCACGGCCCACTCGACGAGCAGTTCGGTCTCCGGGCGCGGCACGAAGACGCCGGGCCCCACCGCCAGCTCCACGCCGGCGAACGACGCCTGGGCGGTCAGATGCTGCAGCGGGATCCGCTCGGCGCGGCGGGCGATGAGCGCGTCGTACTCGGCCCGCTGAGCCGCGGTCGGGTCGTCGGCCAGGATCAATCGCCCGGGCTCCACCTGCAGAACGTGCGCGAGCAGCCAGGACGCGTCGGCGGCCGCCGAATCGATGCCTGCGGCCGCGAGCCGGGCCGCTCCCCCGGCGCGCAGGGCCGTGGCCGAGACGCCCGAGGGAGTCGTCACTGCTCCTCGAGGCGCGCCTGCTTGTCGGCCTCCACCAGCGCGTCGAGCAGAGCGTCCATCTCGCCGGCCAGCACCGCGTCCAGGTTGTTGGCCTTGAACCCGATGCGGTGATCGGAGATGCGGTTCTCCGGGAAGTTGTAGGTGCGGATGCGCTCGGAGCGGTCCACGGTGCGGATCTGCGCGGCGCGCCCGGCCGCGGCCTCGGCGGCCTTCTCCTCGTCCGCGGCGGCCTGCAGCCGCGCGGCGAGCACCTGCATGGCGCGGGCCTTGTTCTGGATCTGCGACCGCTCGTTTTGGCAGGTGACCACGATGCCGGTCGGCAGGTGCGTCAGGCGCACCGCCGAGTCGGTGGTGTTCACGCCCTGCCCGCCCTTGCCGGAGCTGCGGTAGACGTCCACCCGGAGATCGGAGTCGTCGATCTGGATCTCGGGGACCTCGTCGGGCTCGGGATAGATCAGCACCCCGGCCGCGGACGTGTGGATCCGGCCCTGCGACTCGGTCACCGGCACGCGCTGGACCCGGTGCACGCCGCCCTCGAACTTCAGGCGGGACCAGACCCCGTCCCGCGACGCTTCGCGCGCCTTGATCGAGATCGTGGCGTCCTTGTAGCCGCCGAGATCGGATTCGGTGACGCCCAGCACGCTGGTCTTCCAGCCGCGACGCTCGCAGTACTTCAGATACATCCGCACCAGGTCGGCGGCGAACAGGGCCGACTCCTCGCCGCCGGCACCGGACTTCACCTCCAGCACCACGTCGTCGCCGTCGTGCGGATCGCG
Source organism: Gordonia phosphorivorans (assembly GCF_042432625.1). Lineage (NCBI taxonomy): Bacteria > Bacillati > Actinomycetota > Actinomycetes > Mycobacteriales > Gordoniaceae > Gordonia > Gordonia phosphorivorans. Next base: position 24,754 of record NZ_JBHLWV010000005.1, read on the forward strand.
CGGGGCCAGCAGATCGGTCAGCGTCGCATCCAGGCTCGCCACCTCCGATTCCAGCGCCGGCACCTCCGCGGCGAAGCCCGCATCGGCCTCGGCCAGTTCCTGCGCGACGGCCAGATCCTCGCGCGCCGCGGTCAGCCGGGTGTACGCGGCCATCACCGGGCCGAGCTCCGCGAAGCGCTTACCCACCCGGCGGGCGTTGTCCGGATCGTCGTGCAGCGACGGATCCGACAGCTGCGCCTCCAGTCCCGCGTATTCGGCGAGGATGTCGTCGATCGCCGTAGCCTGCCTGCTCACGTGTGCTGCGCTCCTGAACTCGGCCCTGGGGAATTCTGATGGGGGGGACTTCTGATGGGGGGACTTCTGATGGGGGGGACCCTGCGGGGAACCGGGCGGTGGACCCGGAAACGAACGACGCCCGGCCAGCGATCGCGAAGATCGTGAGCCGGGCGTCGTGGGAAAGCTACTTCTGGCGCTTGCCGTACCGCTTCTCGAAGCGGGCGACGCGGCCACCGGTGTCGAGGATCTTCTGCTTGCCGGTGTAGAACGGGTGGCACTGCGAGCAGACTTCCACGCTGATCCGACCGCCCTTGGCGGTGCTGCGGGTCTCGAAGGTGTTGCCGCAACCGCAGACGACGGTGGTCGCCTCGTACTGGGGGTGAATGTCTTGCTTCATGGGGGTCCTTAATGTTCGTGGCCGCCGGGTCATCGGTGCGAAGGCGCCGATGTGAACCGGAACCGGACTGACCGGTCGATTATTCCACAGGTGCTGGGCGCGTGCTAAATCACTGTCCGCGACGATAACGTCGCGGCCGGTCGCCGCCGATTATTCTAGTAGAGCATCCCCGTCCCTCACTCGTCCCAGGAGTCCGTCTTCGATGACCCCCACCACCGCCACCGCTGACCGTCCGGCGCGTAAGCCTCGCTGGTCACGACGTAATCCGTACGCTGCGCGGGTCATCGAGAACAATCTGCTGACGGCACCCACGAGCGGTAAGGAGGTGCACCACCTGGTGCTCGACATCTCCGATGCCGGCCTGGACTACCAGCCCGGCGATGCGGTCTCGGTGCTGCCGCGCAACGCACCCGACCTGGTCGCCGCCATCATCGACCGCCTCGGCGTCCCGGGCGACACCGAGCTCACCGACCGCAAGGGCACCCAGACGCTCACCACCGCGCTGACCCACGGTTTCGAGATCACGTCGGTCTCCCAGTACCTGCTCGACCACCTGGCCACCGCGCTCGACAACGAGGTCGCCCGCGAGCTGCTCGCCGGCGATCGCGCCGACCTGGAGGCGTGGGCGCGGGGACGCGATGTGCTCGATCTGCTCGCCCTGGAGCCGGACTGGTTCCCCACCCCGGAGGCGCTGCTGGCCGAACTGCGGCCGCTGACCGCGCGCACCTACTCGATCTCGTCGGCGCCGAGCGTGCACGACGGCACCCTGCATCTGACGCCCGCGACGATCCGCCATTTGGCCACCGAGGACTGGGGCGCGGGCCGCGACCGCGGCGGCGCCGCGTCGACCTACCTGGCCGACCGGGTCGAGCCCGGCGACACCGTCGGGATCTACCTGACGCCGAACAAGAACTTCCGCCTGCCCGAGCCGGACACCGACATCATCATGATCGGCCCGGGCACCGGCATCGCGCCGTTCCGCGGTTTCCTGCACGAGCGGGCGCAGGACGGCGGCAGCGGCCGCAACTGGCTGTTCCACGGAGCGCGGCACCGCGACCAGGACTTCCTGTACCGCGAGGAGATCTCGGCGCTGCACGCCGACGGCGTGCTGGACCGCCTGGACGTGGCCTTCTCCCGCGAGCAGGAGGAGAAGGTGTACGTCCAACACCTGATGGACGGGCACGGCACCGACATCTACCACTGGCTGCGCGACGGTGCGGTGCTGTACGTCTGCGGCGACGCGAATTCGATGGCGCAGAGCGTCGACGACGCCTTGACCGGCATCGTCGCCGCCCACGAGGATCTAGACGAAGAAGCTGCCCGTGCGCGCCTAGACGAACTACGCGCGCAGGGCCGCTACCTCCGGGATGTCTACTAGTCCTGGTCCAGCGAACCGGGTGCGGTCTTCTGCACCTGCATGAGGAATTCGACGTTGTTGCGCGTCTTCTTCAGCTGCGACAGCAGCAGGTCGATCGCCTGCTGGCTGTCCAGGCCGCTGAGCAGCCGGCGCAGCTTGTGCATGATCGCGAACTCCTCGGGCGAGAGCAGCAGCTCGTCCTTGCGCGTACCCGACGGGTTCACGTCGACGGCCGGGAAGATGCGCCGTTCGGAGATCTTGCGATCGAGCTTGAGCTCGGCGTTGCCGGTGCCCTTGAACTCCTCGAAGATCACCGTGTCACCGGTGGACCCGGTCTCGACCATCGCGGTGGCGATGATGGTGAGCGAGCCACCGTTCTCGATGTTGCGGGCGGCGCCGAGGAATCGCTTGGGCGGGTACAGCGCCGTCGAATCGACACCACCGGACAGGATGCGGCCCGACGCCGGGGAGGCGTTGTTGTAGGCGCGGCCCAGTCGGGTGATCGAGTCGAGGAGCACCACGACGTCCTTGCCCTGCTCCACCAGCCGCTTGGCGCGCTCGATGGCGAGCTCGGCGACCGTGGTGTGATCGGACGGCGGACGGTCGAAGGTCGAGGCGATGACCTCACCCTTCACCGAACGCTGCATGTCGGTCACTTCTTCGGGCCGCTCGTCCACGAGGACCACCATCAGGTGGCATTCGGGATTGTTGGTGGTGATCGCGTTGGCGATGTCCTGCAGGATCGTGGTCTTACCCGCCTTGGGCGGCGAGACGATCAGCGCGCGCTGTCCCTTGCCGATAGGCATGATCAAGTCGATCACGCGGGTCGAGATGCGATCGGGCGTGGTCTCCAGACGCAGCCGCTGGTTGGGGTACAGCGGCGTCAGCTTGTTGAAGTCCGGCCGCTTGCGCGACTGCTCCGGATCGCCGCCGTTGACCGTGTCCAGGCGCACCATCGGGTTGAACTTCTGCCGCTGGTTGCTCTGCTGGTTGTCACCGGTCTCGCGCGGCACCTTGACCGCACCGGTGATCGCATCGCCGCGGCGCAGGCCGTAGCGACGAACCATGTTCATCGACACGTAGACGTCGTTGGGGCCGGGCAGGTAGCCGGAGGTCCGGACGAACGCGTAGTTGTCCAGGACGTCGAGGATGCCGGCGACGGGTGCGACGACGTCGCCCTCGTTCAGCTGCGGCTCGGCGTGATCGCCGCCCCGTTCGCGACCGCGCCGGTTGCGCTCGCGCACGCGCCGCCCGCGGCGACGGCCGCCGCCGTCGCCGTCATCGTCGGACTGGTGATCCTGGTTGCGCTGACCGCCGCGATTGCCGGCCGCGCGATTGCCCTGGTTGCCCTGGTCCCCGGCGTTCTTGTCGCCCTGGTTCCGGTCGCCCTGGTTGCGGTCGCCCTGATTGCGGTCGCCGCTGTTCCTGTCGTTCCGGTTGCGGCGGTTGCGGCCGCCCTCGGACTGCTGCTGGTCGCCCTGCTCGCCCGACTGGCCGCCGTTGCGGGCCTGGCCCTCGGTGCGCGCCTCCCGCTGGGGAGCGTCGGTCTTGGCAGCCTCGGTCTTGGGCGCCTCGTTCTTGGCAGCCTCGTTCTTAGGCGCCTCGGCCTTCGGGGCTTCGGTCTTGGCGGCCTCGGTCTTGGGCGCCTCGGTCTTGGGCGCCTCGGTCTTGGGCGCCTCGGCCTTGGGGGCTTCGGCCTTGGGAGCGTCGGCCTTCGGGGCACGCCCGGCGCCTCCGCCCTGGTGCGTGCGGATGGCGTCGATCAGGTCGCCCTTGCGCATGCCCGAGGTGCCCTTGATGCCCAGCTCACCGGCCAGACCGCGCAACTGGGGCAGCAACATGGAGGAGAGACCACGCTTGGCGGCGTCGGGGGTGCTCAGGTCCGTATCGGTCACGGATGTCCTTTCGTTCCCTGCGGCAGATGCCGCGGGGACCACTGGAGACAGTGGTATGGAGGTTCTCAATGCTCTGCCGCGGCGAGAAGATTGCGACCTGTCCCGTACATCAACGGTTATTCCGAGAGAAAAGGACGGCCGCGTCGGTGGCTCGTGAAGAAGCGAGCGCAGAATTCTTCGCGGCGGAACGGCACCAGTGTAGCACCACCGTGGTCACGACAGGGTCGACACACCCTCGCCGATCGGCAGGCCGGTCATCACGAAACCGTGCTCGGCGGCCAGGGCCGCGTCCGCCTCGCCCAGTTCGGCGGTCCCCAGCACCAGCACCGCGGGTCCGGCGCCGGACACGGTGGCCGCATGGCCCCGGTCGCGCAGCGCCGTGACCAGGGCGTGCGTCTCCGGCAGCGCCGGGCCCCGGTAGTCCTGGTGCAGACGGTCCTCGGTGGCCGCGTACAGCAGATCCGGTTCCGCGGTGAGCGCCACCACGGCCAGGGCCGCACGGCTCACGTTGAAGACGGCGTCCCCGCGCGGCACCGCGTCGGGCAGCAGCCCGCGGGTGACCGACGTCGACGATTGGATCTCCGGCACGAAGGCGGTCGCGACCACGGCCGGGTGGGTGCTCACGCGGCGGGCGAAGTAGCCGCCGTCCTCGGTCATCCAGGTCACCACCGCACCGCCGAGCACACTGGCCGCGGCGTTGTCGGGGTGGCCTTCGAACTCGCCGGACAGCTGGACCAGCTCGTCCTCGGTGAGGCCCGGTCGTCGACCGTCGGCCTCGATCAGTGCCGACGCCGCGGCCAGACCGCCGACCACGGCGGCCGCCGACGAACCCAGTCCCCGCGAATGCGGAATCACGTTGACGCAGTTCAGGCGCAGACCCGTCGCCGACATGCCGGCGAACTCCAGTCCGCGCACCACCGCCCGCGCCACCAGGTGGCTGCCGTCCCGCGGCACCTCGTCGGCCGCCGCACCGGAGACCTCCACCACGATGTCGGCGGCGGTGGTCTCCACCGTGATCTCGTCATAGACGCCCAGCGCCAGGCCGAGGCAGTCGAAGCCCGGACCGAGATTGGCCGACGAGGCCGGGACGCGCACGGCGGTGCGCAGGCCGGTGGCCAGGCGCAGATCGGCGTCCGGCGCACCGACCCGGACCGCGGGAGAAGCACTCATCGGCGTCGACTACCCCACACCGAGGGCGTCGGCGACGGCCACCGGGTCCACCGGGATGGCCTGGACCTGCGGCATGTCCTTGAGCGCGGTGTCGGGATCCTTCAGGCCGTTGCCGGTGACGGTGCACACCACGAGCGAGCCGGGCTTGACCCAGCCCTCGGCGTGCGCGGCCAGCAGTCCGGCCACGCTGGCGGCCGAGGCCGGCTCCACGAACACGCCGACCTTGGCCGCGAGCAGCCGGTAGGCCTCCAGCAGCTTCTCGTCGGTGGCCGCGCGGAACTGACCGTTCGACTCGTCCTTGGCGGCGACCGCCTGATTCCAGCTGGCCGGCGCGCCGATGCGGATGGCGGTGGCGATGGTCTCCGGATTGGTCACCGGATGACCCAGGACCAGCGGGGCGGCGCCGGCGGCCTGCACGCCGAGCATGCGCGGCAGCGTGTCGATGATGCCGTCCGCGTGGTACTCGCGGTAGCCCTTCCAGTAGGCGGTGATGTTGCCCGCGTTGCCCACCGGCAGCGCGTGCACGTCGGGGGCGCGGCCCAGGACGTCGACGATCTCGAACGAGGCCGTCTTCTGCCCCTCGATGCGCGCCGGATTCACCGAGTTCACCAGTTCGATCTCGTTGAACTCGGAGGTCACCTTGCGGGCCAGTTCCAGGCAGTCGTCGAAGTTGCCCTGCACCTGGATCACCTTGGCGCCGTGCATCACGGCCTGGGCCAGCTTGCCCATGGCGATCTTGCCCTCGGGGATCAGCACGGCGCTGGTGATCCCGGCGCGGGTGGCGTACGCCGCGGCCGAGGCCGAGGTGTTGCCGGTGGAGGCGCACAGCACCGCGCGCTTGCCGTTGTTGACCGCCGTGGTGACGGCCATCGTCATGCCGCGGTCCTTGAACGACCCGGTCGGGTTGAGGCCCTCCACCTTCAGGTACACCTCGCACCCGGTGAGCTCACCGAGGTACGGGGCGGAGATCAGCGGGGTGCCGCCCTCGAGGAGGGTGACGATCTCCCAGTCGTCGCCGACCGGCATGCGATCGCGGTACGCCTCGATCAGTCCGGGCCAGCCGCGGTGCACGGGCGCATGAGTGTGATTAGTCATTGGTTCCCTCCAGGCGGAGCACGCTGGACACCTTGATCACGGAGTCCATCTGTTCAAGTGCGGCAACAGTTTCCGACTGTGCGCGGTCGGTGGCGCGATGCGTGACGACGATCAGGCGGGCTTCCTCGCCTGCGCCCTCCTGCCGGACGGCGGAGATGCTGACGCCCTGCTTGGCGAACTCGCCGGCGACCTGGGCGAGCACGCCCGGACGGTCGGCGACCCGCATCGACACGTAGTAGCGCGTCTGGGCCTCGTCGATCGAGGCGATCGGCAGCGACGCGTACGTCGACTCCAGCGGACCGCGGCCGCCGTTGACCCGGTTGCGCGCGGCCATCACCAGGTCGCCCATCACGGCGGCGGCGGTGGGTGCGCCACCGGCGCCCTGGCCGTAGAACATGAGGCGGCCGGCGTTCTCCGACTCCACCACCACGGCGTTGAAGGCGCCGTTGACGGTGGCCAGCGGGTGCTCGAGCGGAATCAGCGCCGGGTACACCCGCGCCGAGATCCGTTCGGCGCCGTCGGCGTCGGTCATCCGTTCGCAGATGGCGAGCAGCTTGACCGTGCAGTCGAACTTGGCGGCCGCGTCCAGGTCTGCCGGGGTGATGTCGGTGATGCCCTCGCGGTGCACGTCGTCGGCGGTCACCCGGCTGTGGAAGGCGATCGACGCGAGGATCGCGGCCTTGGCCGCGGCGTCGTAGCCTTCGACGTCCGCGGTCGGATCGGCCTCGGCGTAGCCCAGGCGACCGGCCTCGGCGAGGACGTCGTGGTAGTCGGCGCCGGTCTCGGCCATCTCCGAGAGGATGTAGTTGGTGGTGCCGTTGACGATGCCGGCCACCCGGTTCACCGAATCACCGGCCAGCGACTGCGTGAGCGGGCGGATCACCGGGATCGCACCGGCCACCGCCGCCTCGAAGTACAGGTCCACGCGATGACGCGCGGCGGCCTCGGAGAGCTCCCCGGCGTGCACCGCCATCAGCGCCTTGTTCGCGGTGATCACCGACTTCCCCGATTCCAGGGCGGCGCGGATCAGGGTGCGCGCCGGCTCGATGCCGCCGACCAGCTCCACCACGATGTCCACGTCGTCGCGGGCCACCAGGGCGGCCGCGTCGGTGGTCAGCAACGCCGGGTCGATCCCCGCACGGGTCTTCGCCGCATCGCGCACCGCCACGCCGCGCACCTGCACGGGGGCGCCGACACGGGAGCGAATGTCGTCGGCGCTCTCGGTGAGAATGCGCACCACCTCGGTGCCCACATTGCCCATTCCGAGAACAGCCACGCCGATCGGGCGTGCGCCGGTGTCACTCATTGCCTACCTCCAGGCTCAGGAAGTCCTCGACAGTCTCGCGTCGCAGAATGCGACGCGAGGTGCCCTCATTGACCGCGACCACCGCGGGTCGCGGCGCCATGTTGTACCGACTCGACATCGAATAGCAATAGGCGCCGGTGGCGCCCACCGCCAGCAGGTCGCCCGGCGCCAGATCCTCCGGCAGCCAGCAGTCCCGGATCACGATGTCGCCGCTCTCGCAGTGCTTGCCGACCACGCGGCACACCACCGCGCTGGCCGAGGATTCGCGCGAGGCGAGCCGCACGTCGTATTCGGCGTCGTAGAGCACCGTGCGGATGTTGTCGCTCATGCCGCCGTCGACGGACACGTAGCGGCGCACGGTCTTGCCGTCGAGCGCCACGTCCTTGATGGTGCCGACGCGGTACAGGGTGATTCCGGCCGGACCGGCGATCGCGCGGCCCGGCTCCACGGCGATCAGCGGCATGGGCAGCCCCAGGCGCGCCGACTCGCGCTCGACGATCGTGGCGAGCGAGTCGGCGAGGGCCTTGACCGGCGGCGGATCGTCGCTGGGGACGTAGGCGATGCCCAGTCCCCCACCGAGATCCAGCATGCGGATCTGACTGGTCTTGTCGACGCCGAACTCCTCGACCACCTCGGCGAGCAACGACAGCACGCGCTGGGCGGCCAGTTCGAACCCGTCGATCTCGAAGATCTGCGAACCGATGTGGCTGTGCAGCCCCACCAGACGCAGGTTCGCGGTGGCGAAGACGGCGCGGATGGCATTCATCGCGACGCCGCCGGCCAGCGCGAAGCCGAACTTCTGGTCCTCGTGCGCGGTGGAGATGAACTCGTGCGTGTGCGCCTCCACGCCGGGCGTCACGCGCACCAGCACCTCGGCCACCACGCCCCGTTCACCGGCCAGCCGGTCCAGGCGCTCGATCTCGATCATCGAGTCGAGAATGATGTGTCCGACGCCCGCGGCGAGGGCGGCGTCGAGTTCGGCTTCGCTCTTGTTGTTGCCGTGCAGCGCGATGCGCTCGGCCGGGAAGCCCGCGTGCAACGCGATGGCGAGTTCGTCGCCGGTGCACACGTCCAGGGAGAGCCCCTCGGACTGCACCCACTTGGCCACCTGGACCGAGAGGAACGCCTTCGAGGCGTAGTGCACGCGGCCGTACGGGCCGAAGGCGGCCTGCATGTCGGCGCAGCGCGAGCGGAAGTCGGCCTCGTCGTAGACGAACAGCGGCGTGCCGTAGTCCTGCGCGAGCCGATCGGCCGTCACACCGGCCACCTCGAGGACGCCGTCGGCGTTCCGGGAAGCGTTGCGCGGGAAGACGTTTGCGGGAATCTCGGCCATCGCTTCGGGCGAACTCGGCCGCTCCGCGAGATGCGGAGCAGCGAGGATCTCGGCGTGCCGGGGGCCTGCGGGGTGAGCCATGAGTGTTCCCTTACATCCGTTCCGGGGCGCCGATGCCGACCAGCTCGAGTCCGTTGGACAACACCTGGCGGGTGGCATCGCACAGGGCGAGACGGGCGGCGTGCACGTCGGAGGCCTCCTCGTCGCCCTGCGGAAGCACCCGGCAGTGGGCGTAGAAGCGATGGTACGAACCGGCCAGCGACTCCAGGTACCGCGGAATCCGATGCGGCTCACGCAGTTCCGCCGCGGTGGCGACCACCTCGCCGAAGTCGCCGAGCGTGCGGATCAACTCGCCCTCGGCTGGATCGGTCAGCAGGTCCAGGTGCGCCTGGTCGGCGCGCAGACCGTGCTCGGCGGCGTTGCGGGCCAGTGCGCACAGCCGCGCGTGGGCGTACTGCACGTAGTAGACGGGGTTGTCCGAGGACTGCTTGCGCAGCAGGTCGATGTCGATGTCGATGTTGACGTCGATCGACGAGCGGATCAGCGCGTAGCGGGCCGCGTCGACGCCGACGGCCTCAACGAGGTCGTCGAGGGTGATCACGGTGCCGGCGCGCTTGCTCATCCGGACCGGCTTGCCGTCGCGGACCAGGTTCACCATCTGACCGATGAGGACCTCGACGTGCTCGGCGTCGTAGCCGAGCGCGGCGGCGGCGGCCTTGAGCCGCACCACGTAGCCGTGGTGGTCGGCGCCGAGCATGTAGATCAGGTGGTTGAAGCCGCGGTCGTGCTTGTCCTTGAGGTAGGCGATGTCGCCGGCGATGTAGGCGGCGTTGCCGTCGCTCTTGAGCACCACGCGGTCCTTGTCGTCGCCGTAGTTGGTCGATCGCAGCCACCAGGCGCCGTCGGCCTCGTACAGGTTGTCGCTGGCCTTGAGCTCGGCGATCGCCGCCTCCACCAGGCCGCGGTCGAACATCGAGTTCTCGTGGGTGTAGACGTCGAACACGGTGCCGAAGTCGCTCAGCGTGCTCTTGATGTGGGTGAACATCAGGTCCACACCGATGGAGCGGAAGGTCTCCAGGCGCTCGTCCTCGGGCAGGCTCAGCACGTCCGGCACCGCCGCGACCACCTGGTCGGCGATCTCGGAGATGTAGTCCCCGGCGTACCCGTCCTCGGGGGCCGGGGCGCCGGAGGACGCGGCCTCGAGCGACCGCGCGAAGCGGGTGATCTGCTCACCGTGGTCGTTGAAGTAGTACTCGCGGGTCACCGCGGCACCGCGAGCGGCCAGCACGCGGCCCAGCGCGTCGCCGACGGCCGCCCACCGGGTGCCGCCCAGGTGGATCGGCCCAGTCGGGTTCGCCGAGACGAACTCCAGGTTCACCACGGCCGTGCTCAGTTCGTCGCCGCGGCCGTAGGCGCGGCCCTGCTCCAAGATGGTGGCGACCGTGGCGTTCTGCGCCGCCGCGGCCAGGCGCAGGTTCACAAAACCCGGTCCGGCCAGATCGGCGTCGGCGATGCCTTCGGAGGCGCGCAACTCCTCGACCAGCCAGCCGGCCAGCTCGCGCGGGTTCACCCCGGCGCGCTTGCCCACCTGAAGCGCGATGTTGGTCGCGTAGTCGCCGTGCTCGGGGTTGCGCGGACGCTCCACCACCACAGTGTCGGGCACCAGCGAAACGTCCAGGTCACGCGCGGAGAACACGGCCAGCGTCGCGGTACGGATCAAGGCAGCCAAATCGGTGGGGGTCACGGCTCCCCATCCTATTGTTTGCCCCCGGCCCGGCGATAATCGGATCAACACCCGGTGGCTGCGCTCCGGGAATAGGCGGAGGCTTCGGCGATCAGTTCCGGCGACGGCGTGATCCCGGTGTACAGCGCGAACTGCGCGGCGGCCTGGCCCGCGATCACCGCGTCGCCGCTGATCACAGGCTTGCCGGCGGTGCGCAGGCGGCGCACCAGCGGGGTGTCCGGGGGCAGGGCGACCACGTCGAAACCGGCTTTCGCGGCGTCGACGACTGCCTCCGGAAACGGCAGTTCCTCCGCGTCGGCTCCGGCCATGCCCATCGGGGTGGCGTTGACCAGAAGTTCGGGGCGGGCATCGTCGGCCAGGCCGCTGCGGTAGGTGAAGCCGTACCGACCGGCCAGATCGGTGCCGGTCTGCGCGTTGCGGGCGACCACCGTCACGTCGGTGAAGCCCGCTTCGCGCAGCGCAGCCACCAGCGCCTTGGCCATGCCACCGCTGCCGGCCACCGCCACCGACCACGCGCGGTCGAACTCGGAGACGGCGAGCAGGTCGACGACGGCCTGATAGTCGGTGTTGTAGGCGTGCAGCACCCCCGCCTCGTTGACGATGGTGTTCACCGAAGCGATCGCCGCGGCCGACGGCTCGGTCACGTCCACCAGGTCCAGGACGGTCTCCTTGTACGGCATGGACACGGCGGCACCGCGGATCGGCAGACCCCGGATCCCGGCGACGGCCGCGGCGATGTCCCGGGGAGCGAACGCCTTGTAGACGTAGTTCAGCCCGAGCGCGTTGTAGAGGTAATTGTGAAAGCGCGTGCCGATGTTCGACGGCCGCGCCGCCAAGGACACGCACAGGACGGTGTCCCGATCCAGACTGCGGGCGTGCGACGACTCCGGTGCGCTCATTCCTCGAGCCTACGAGTTGCCGTGGCATGATCGGCGCATGCGTGTGAGTGGGTTTCTGGTCGTCATGGTCGCCCTCGGGGTGGTCGGCGTGGTGTGGATGATCGCCGACATCGTCAACCTGGGCTGGGGGGACGTGCCGGGCAGCACCTACGCGTGCGGTGTCCTGGCTCTGGTGCTGATCGGTTTCGCCCTGTACCGCGAGTTCGGCGGGCAGCCCCTGATCTCCACGGTGCCCGGACACGAGTCGCAGGCGCAGCAGTTCGAGGAGCAGCAGCGCCGCGACGGGCTCCGCTGACCGATGGCCGACGCCACGATCGCCGAGCAACTGCTCGACGCGCAGGTTCGCTGGACCCTCGCCCGCCTGACCGGTGACCAGGTGCCGGGTCTGATCACCGCGCTCGTCGACGATGCCCTGGCCACCGCCGCCACGGTGACCGTCGGCGAGCTCGTGGACCCCGCGGAGGTGAAGGCACTCGCCCGCCTGTCCGCGACCCGCGTCCCGGCCAGCGCCACCGCCACCACCCTCACCGAGGCCGCCGCCCAGATCCTGTCCGACGGCCCCGCCGAGGAGTACACCCTCCGGGAGCTGGTGGACCGCGACCACGTCGAGCGCCTCTCCGAGGAGATTCTGGCGCTCACCCCGGCCCTGGAACGGGCCCTGGACGAGTTGACCACCAGTCCCCTGGTCGCTTCGCTGGCCTCTCGTTTCGTCGGCCGCATCGTCAACGACGTGCTGGCCGGCAACCGCGCGATGGCCGAGAAGATCCCCGGGGTCGGTTCGCTGATGAACCTGGGCACCTCGGTGGCCGGGAAGGCGATAGGCAAGACCGGCGAACAGTTCGAGCAGCTGTTCGGCGATACCGCGGCCAAGGGCGCCGAGTTCGCCATGGGGCGTCTGAACAAGATCATCATCGCCACGCTTGACGACCCGCAGACCCGGACCGCCGTCATGGAGGTCTTCGACCTGTACGCCGACCGACCGGCCGGGCGGGGCGAGCGGCTCCTGGCCCCCGACGACGCGCTGCGCGTGGCCGGGCTGGCACAGGACGTGGCCATCACGGCGGCGGCCAGTCCCCCGATGCTGGCGCTGCTCGATGCGTTCATCGACGGCTTCTTCGCCACCTATGCCGACCATCCCGCGGCCGTCCTGATCGAGGACATCGACCTCACCCGTGACGATCTCGTCGAGCGCGCGGTGGCGATGGGACCCACGCTGCTGGCCGCCGCCGCCGCGAGCGGCGAGTTGGAGCGCATCGTCCGCGACCACCTCGCACCGTTCTATGCCTCCCCGGAAGTCGCGGCCATTCTCGGGTCCTGACCAGCGACCCCGCGCGCGCACCTGTCGCTGCCTGGGCATCAGTGGTAAGCCGGAGGTATGACTACGAACAACACACCACCGCGCCCGAACGCCCGCTCCCCCGAGCCACCCATGACCGTCGGTCAGCGAGACGTGGAGAAGCGCTGGGGTAGTCCGTCTGCCTATCGAGGACCGCTAATGTATGTGGCCGTCGTCGTGGTGATCGCCCTCGTGCTGCTCGTCCTGTCCGGGATCCTCGACCGCATGTTCGCGTTGGCGCTGGCCGTGCCGATCGCCTTTCTGGTCGGTGGCCTGGGCGCCCTCGCCCTGGGCGTGCGGACCTACCTCCGCCACCGCTCCTGGGTCGGCTGGCAGGGTGCCGCCTGGTTCCTGTTGGCGTTGATGCTGGTGACGCTGCCGATCGCGGCCGCGGCACGCTGATCCCCGGCGTCAGATCACCCGATTCTCCGTCGAGGACGCATGATCGGACGCCTCGCCCGACTCCTCGTCGGTCTGGGTGCGCGCCCGATGCGGCGCGAACTGCTCCGGGTGGAAGACCGGGTTGACCTGCCAGGCACCGCCGCGACCGGCGGCGCGCCAGCCGACGCGGCCGGCCCGTTCCCCGCGTTCGAGGATCACCGATTCCCATTGGCCACGCTGGTCGCCCGCGCTGCGATTGTGCCTGCCGCAGGCGGCGCCCAGGGCGTCGATGTCGGTGCGCCCACCGCGCGACCAGTCGGGCATGTGATGGGCCTCGGTCCGCGCGAACGGCACCGAGCAGCCCGGGCCGGTGCAGCCGCGATCGCGCGCGAACAGCGCCAGGCGTTGGGCGGGGCCGGCGAAACGCCGTGCACGGCCCAGGTGCAGGCACTGTCCGGTGGCGCCGGAGAACACCGCCAGATAGGGCACGGTGTCGGCGGCCAGCTTCACCAGATCCGAGATCGGTAGCCGAGTACCGGTGGCCGTCCATGCGATGCCTGCCTGGCGTGCCAAGTCCTCGTCGGTCACGGTCACCACCACCTGCGACGGAATGCGCTCGGGGGCCGGTTGACCGGCCAACGCCAGGGCCCAGTCGCAGAGCGCTTCGAGAGCGTCGTGCTGGCGCTGGCCGAGGAGGCGATCGTCGCGGGCGGCCGCGGCGGCCAGGACCGCGGGGTCCAGCCCCGGTTGGTCTCCCCGCGCCGCGGGGAGACTCGGGATCGTCGGGGTTGTTCATCCCCGGGGCCGCCCGCTGGTGCAGCACCACTTCGAGCTTGGCGCGCAGCAGCGGCGTGAGCAGCGCCCGGACCTTGCTCATCATCTGCCGGTTCTGCGGCTGCACGTGAAAGCCGCGGCGCCGACGCCGATCGCGATCGTCGGTGAGGGTGCCGTCCGGATCCAGCCAGGCCAGAATGCGGTTGCCCACCGCGACCAGGTCGGATGGATGCAGTTCACGCGCCGCCGCGGCCAGCATGGATTCGGCCTTGACCCGGTCCTCCTGCGTCACGGCCGCGGGCAGCCGCCCCATCGCCTGGGCGATCACGGCCACGTGTTCGGCGCCGACGGTGCCGTCGGCCACTGCCGCGGCGCTGTCGGTCAGCGCCGGATCCAGCTTCGCGCCGGTCATCGCGGTGAATCGTCCGATCCCGGCGGCCGTGACCTTGCGACGGCGGGCTTCGCCGTCGCCGAGCCGTACCCCACGGGCGTAGAGAGAATGAACGGACACGAAGCCTGCGGTGACCTCCGCCCGTCGTTCGACGATCTCCAGATACAGCGCGGCATCGAAGACCTCGCCGCGCCGCCGGGTCCGCTCCCGCAGTTCCAGCACGTCGAGCAGGTCGGTCTCCGACTGCCCGGCCAGATTCGCGGTACTCAGCTGCCGTTCGGCCGCGTCGTGCACGGCCAGCAGTTGAGCCACGGACAGACCTGCGAGGGGCTGCGTGAGTCGGGCGTCCTCGAGCGTTCCGCGATCTTCTTCGAGGCCGTTCATCATGCACCCCCTCCCCGACTTTCTGGGATGAATCTATCGCATGCCTACGACAATTCCGGGGGTCGATATCGACCGTCGAACAAACGCAGAACACCTGTTCCGAAGACTCTTTTTCACCGATCACCGAATGGGACAGGAAGACCGGACGACTGCGCAATACCGAGACGGGACTGTGCAGACAGAAGGCCGCCAATAGATGGCTTTTACACCGGACTACCGACAATTGATTCGTGTTCGACGAGGTTATTCACAGGCACATCTTCAACGAACACTTCGGGCCGGAATGGACGTCTGACGAATACGCGGGAACCTCAGCCCGGCGCGCGGCCCGGCTCGACCTTCGCCACGTAGCCGACGATCGGACTGACCGACAGGACGACGTGCTCGTCCAGAACGAGGCCGTCTCGCACGCGCGAACTGCGGACGGTCCACTGCCGCAAGCCGTCGGGGGTATTGAGGACCACCTCGTGGCGCCACTGCCGTCGATCCAAGCCGGAATGACGTTTGGCGAAAAGCCAGTGCTGAACGAACTCCGGCAGGATGTCGCCGAACTTGCGGTCGTGCACGCTCACCACGCGGCCTGCCACCTGCTTGCGCGGCACCAGGTCGATCGCGCCAACGATCAGTTTGGCGGCACCGGATATCCCCAGAAACGCCACCACGATCACCATCATCACCACCAGACCACGCAGGGCCTGGAGTTGATCCCCCATGCCGCTGATGTCGCCGTCGCGCAGGAGACCGAGTCCGTACCAGATGAGCACGCCCGCCAGCCCCACCTGGATCACGCCGCGCAACAGCAGCCCGCCGGGTGCCCGCCCCGGCCACGGCCGCAAGGAGAGCCCGGCCTTTCTCGACCAGTGGTTGACTTTGTCCGCCGCCCCCTGTGACCCCGCACCCGACGACATCTTTGTACGACCGCCTTCCCTGAGCTGCGGCGCAGATCACCGCAGGCATCACCAACCTAGGCGATTTGTTGTCCGTTTTTCGACGGCTAGGTAGATTGCCCGTTTTCCCGGTAAGCCCGACGGGACGCACGGGCGCACATTTTCCCCTTTCCACGCTGCCGGAATCGGCCGGGTTTCACCGCGCCCCGGCCGGGGTAACCGTGAATGACTAGCTTGGCCCCCGCAATCGCCACAGAAGGGACGATGATGAAAGCCTCCGGCAAACTCCGCGGCACCACCCCTCGAGCACCGGAAAGAGACGGGGGTGGCGGCATGCCCATCGCTCCTCGCCCGCGCCGTCACGAGCCGACCCCCGGCATGGATGCCCATTCACGCGCTGAGCGGCGAACGGATCGGTTCGGTCGTCGCCGTCGTGTGCCGACGGCGGCCTCCCGCGCGCCGAAGATCCTGGGAACCGTGGGATTCATGCTCCTGCTGGCCGCGCTCGGCCTGGTGGCCGTCACTATCGTCGCCGGCGTCCTGGACTGGATGCTGTGGCCGTGGATCGTCGCGACCGTCGTCGTCGGCGGTGCGGCCCTGGTGTGTCTGTTCGCCAGTCGCCGGTCCTTGACCGCGCACGACGGTGCCGACCGCGCGCAGCACGATCCCCTACTCCCCGAGGTGACGGCCGAAGAGGCCGCCACCTACGAGCGGCACCATCCGCATTCCGGGCCGGAGAATCGCCGATGACCGTGCCCGAGGTGACGCAGAACGCCGCCCGCTCGACCGACCCGACGCTGGTCTATCAGCCTCAGGCCGACACTGCACTGCTGATCGACGCTCTCGACGAGTGCTCCCCGGCGGGCGCACGGGTCCTGGATCTCTGCACCGGTTCGGGCGCGATCGCCGCCGCCGCGGCCGCGCGCGGTGCGCTCGAGGTGGTGGCGGTGGACATGTGCCCACACGCCGTGCGAGCAGCGGCAGCGCTGGCTCCCTCCGGGGTGTCCTGGTCCGCGATACGCGCCGACGTCTCCGACTTCGTCGACGATGCGGGCTTCGACCTGGTGACCTGCAATCCACCGTACGTCCCCGCGCCCGACACCCCGGACCTCTGTCCGTCCCCGGTCGGGCCCGCCCACGCGTGGGACGCGGGCCCCGACGGGCGCGCGGTGCTCGATCGGCTCTGCGCGCGCGCCGAGGAACTCCTCCGACCGCACGGGCGGTTGCTCCTGGTGCAGTCGGCGCTCGCCGCCCCGTACCGCACCCGCGAGTTGCTGGAGGCCAGAGGCTTTCGCACCAGCGTGCTGCGCGAGCGTCGCGTGCCCTTCGGCCCGGTGTTGCGAGCGCGGCAGCGGTGGTTGATCGACCACGGACTCCTGAGCCCGCAGGACGACGCCGAAACTCTGACGGTGCTGTTGGCCGAGCGCCCCGGGCGTCAGCGGTGAACGACAATGCCCGTCGGGCCGGGTCGACGGCCCCCAGCGGCCGCATCCGGCTGGTGCGCGGTGGTCCGGTGCTGGTCGACGGCCCGATCGACATCGAGCACGACGGCGAGATCATTCACTGCGATCGCTTCCGCGTAGCGCTGTGCGCCTGCGGTCGCTCCAAGATCAAGCCGTTCTGCGACACCAGTCACCGGCGTCCGCGACGCCGGTGACCGGTGCCCATCCATCCGTCGATGACCGGTCCGCTCAGCTCCGCATGAGCGTCGTGCCGGCCCGCCACGCGCCCAGGTAGGCCGCCGCCAAGCGATCCTCCACCACGCCGAAGGCACGGATGCCCGACACGATGTCGGCCGCCGAATCCGGTGCGGCCTCCAACAGCCCGGCCACCACCTCGTGCCGCATCACTTGTTCGTGTACCGCGTCGGCCTCGACGTGCTCGCGATAGAAGCGGACGGCGGCCGCCGGTGCGCCGAGCCGTTCCAGCCCCTCCACCAGACGCGCCGACCCCGGTGAAGAGGTCACCTCGGTGGCCGCGAAGTGCCCGACCGTCGCACCGCGCCGACTACCCCGCAGACTCAGCGCGGTCATCAGGGTGACCGGGGCGATCACCGCGGCCGGTGCGGCGTCCAGGTAGCCCAGGTAGGTCGCGTCCAGGCCCGACTCGGACAGCAGCTCGGCGTACAGCCTCTGGTGGACGCGTTCGGGACGACCGCCCCCGTACTCGTCGAACTCGACCGCCACGAACGGCGCCTTGGCCGCCGACGGCAGCCGCGGGATCACCCACGCGTGCGGATCCGCCTCCTTGAGGTGGTACAGCGAGCGCCCCGCGAAATAGTCGGCGAACTGCTCTCGAGTACCGCTGGTGCGCAGATGATCGGACAGTCCGCCGGTGCCGTCGGCCCGCAGGAGCGCCTCGAATTCGGCATCGACGTCGTCGTCGGCCAGTCCTTCGGCGGCCGCAGCGCTCTCCGCCTGGACCGCGGCCAGGAAGCGATCCTCCAGCAGCCGTCGGAACCCGACGATCTCCGGCTCCCATTCCCGATCGGGCACCCCGCGGGCGAGGTCGGCGCGATAGTGCAACTCCTGGCACAGCAATAGGGCCAGTTGCAGGTCGTCGCCCCAGGGATCCGCGTCCGAGATGGCGTCCACCGGTGCCGCTAGCCGAGCGCGATCCCGGAGCGCCGTGGCGATCGATTTCGACAGTGGTCCACGCGGCCGTATGCCGCAGGCCGAGTGCACAGTTCTTCCCGTTGACGTCATAGCGAACGATTACCCCGCCGTCGCGCCCGTCAAACCGCGCGTCCCTCGGTCCGCAGCTGGGTACCGAGCAGGTCCAGCGTCTGGCGCAGGCGCCGCGAGACGTGCATCTGCGACAGACCGACCTCATCGGCGATCTCCCGCTGCGTCATGCCCTCGTAGAACCGGAGCCCCAGAATGCGGCGGTCGCGCTCGGACAACCGACGAATCGCCGCATCCAACTCCAGCGTGTTCTCGACGGCGCCGTAACCCGGATCCGGTTCGCCCAATCGCTCGGCCAGTCCCGATGCTTCGCTCTCGCTCGGGCCGGTCGCGTCCAGTGAGATCGCCGCACCGCACGCACAGTCCCCGACGGCCTGACGAATGGCAGCCGGAGAGGTCTGCAGACGGTCGGCCAACGCCTCGTCGGTGGGCTCACACTGCTGTTCCTGCGCGAGTTCCGCACGGGCGATCTTCACCTGTTCGTACAGTTCACGGGAGCGGCGTGGCACCCGGATCGTCGGTGTCCGGTCCCGGAAGTGACGCCGGACCTCGCCCATCACCGTCGGCACCGCGAAGGACAGCAGGCTCGAGCCCGCCCCCAGGTCGAATCGATCGATCGCCCGGATGAGACCGACCCGGGCCACCTGCTCCAGATCGTCGAAAGGTTCTCCCCGGCCGCTGAATCGGCGAGCGATGTGCTCGGCGAGTGGCAGGCACACGACGATCGTCTGATCGCGGAGGCGCTCGCAGTGCCGGTCGCCCAGGCCGCAGTCGGCCCGCTCCGCCAGGAGGGTCGTCGCCTCCGTGTATCGGTGCTGATCGGTGGTGCTCATCGCAGGGACTCCTTCCCCCACCGAAGCACTCGCCGAAGGCGATGGCGCTACCCGCTACTTCGACTAGAGGGACGTTCGTCGTCTCTGTCGAGGAGAGCGTCGGGCAACGGCGGGATCGGTTCGACACCGCGCGGAGCAGTCCGTCGTTGCTCGACGGTCACATCCCGCGGTATCGATCATCGCGACGACGGTGCCGTTCGTTCGGCCCTAGTCGAGTCGCCGTGACGACCGGCACAAGCTGCACCGGTATTTCCGACGCTACCGAGAGCAGATGCCGGGGGCAACCGATTCGGGGACATTCTTCCCACTCGCCGCAAGCCTCCGATCGGAGGAATTCGCGGCCACTTCCGTCCCACCGACCGCACAGACAACCCTGGCCAGGACCGAAATCGGTCCTGGCCAGCGTGTTCCTTGTGCCCCCCGCAGGATTCGAACCTGCGACCTTCTGCTCCGGAGGCAGACGCTCTATCCCCTGAGCTAGGGGGGCTCATTGGGGCGAGAGCAACATTAGCGCACGGCCGGTCGCGGCCCCAAAACCGGCCCCGAGTTGGGCGCGCGTCGCCCCTCTCAGACGGCGACGATCGTGGCGTCGTCGACGGCCGCGTAACGGTCGGGTGTGCAGGTCAGGACGATGATCTGGGCGTCGCCGGCGGCGGCGCCGAGCACCTGCGCCATCGAGGCCAACCGATCCGGGTCCGAGTATCCGAGCGCATCGTCGAGGATCACCGGCACCCCGTCGTTCTCGTCGACGATCATGGCGCACGCCAGCCGGGCGATCAGGCCGAGCTGTTCACGCGCTCCCCCGGACAGGGCCTCCACGTCGACGGTCACCCCGTCGAGGGTCCGGCTGGCGACCGTGAAGTCCTCGCCCACCTCGAACCGCACGGACTCGCCGAAGACGGGTACCGCGAGCTCCTCCAGGCGCCGCGTGAACGGCGCGATGTGTCGCGACCGGCTCTCGGCCCGGTTCCGGTGCAGCGAGGTGTACAGCAGCCGCGCACCCTCGGCCCGTTCGGTGACCCGCGCGAGCGCGTTCTCGGCCGCCTCGGCACTTGCTCGCGCCTGCGCCAGGTCGTCGAGGCGGTTCTCGGTGCGGCACAGCTCCAGCACGGTGCGCAATTGGGTCCGCTGATCCCGCAGCGCCGCGGCCCGGCCGGCGATCCGGTCCAGGCGTTGCTGCGCTTCGGCGGCCTCGGCCTGCAATCCGGCCAGGTCGAGGTGCGCGGCGGCCGCGACGGCCTCGGCAACCGCGGCGAGGGCTTCGCGGTGGGAGTCCCGCGCCGCGATCAGGGCGCCGCGCAGGGCCTCATCGCTGTGCTGCGCCCGACTCTCCAGCAGCGCGGCGCGGCGCTGCCGCGCACTGTCCGTGCTGCGTGCGACCGCCTCGTTCAGGACCTCCATGCGTGCCCGCATCTGGGCCGCCTCCGCCTGCGCGGCGGCGACCTGCCGCTCCGCGCCCGCGAGATCGGCCTCGAGTGCGGCCACGACCGCCCGCAGGTCGGCCACCGATCGCAGGCCGTGCGCCGCCGGTTCGACCGGCAGCCCCGCGAGCAGGCGGTCGCGTTCGGCGGACAACGCCTGCTCGCTGGATCCGGCCAGCACCCGCGCTCGCGCGTCGTCGACCTCGCGCAGATCCCGCTGCGCCGACGTGCGGTGTTGCGCCCGCGCAGCGACCTCCTCCAGACTCTCGACGCCGCACGCCGCGGTGAGTTCGGCGGCCTGGTCCCGCAGTTCGGTCAGACGTTGCGCCAAGACCTGCGTGTCGGCGGCGCCGCGCACCACCACGCGCACCCCGGGTGCCTGCACGACGGTCTCGCCGACCGCACTGAACGCGGTGACGCCGGCGATCGACGTGCCGTCCACCAGGACATCGGCCTCGCCGGACGGCGTCACCTCCACGGTCGCCGCGACCGCCTCCACGCGCGCTTGCGCCGCCACGATCTCCCGGTCGAGCTTGGTCGCCAGCTTCACGTGCTCGGCGGTGACCGGATTCGCCGCGATCACCTCGACGAGGCTTGCGCGCCGTACCGCCAGCTCGGCAGCGTCGGCAAGGGCCTTCTCGATGGTCGCGATCCGGGTTCGATCGACCTCGGCCTGCGCCGCACGCACCGCACCGTCCAGTTCGGTCCGCACCCGTGCCAGGTCATCGCGCACCGCGGCGGCCTGCTCGGAGGAGGCCGCCGCCCGCGTCTCCGCGGCCGCGGCCTTCGCGCCCAGTTCGCCGCTCATCGCCTCGTCGGCGGTTCGTTGCCGGTCCAGTTCGGCCAGCGCGGTTTCGGCCGACAGACGATCGCTGACGTCCCGCTCGGCGACGCCCACCGCGATCTCCCGCCGCTTGGCCCGCTCCCGGGCCTGCTCGACGACGGCCGACACCTTCTCGGCGTCGGCCACCCGTCGACCCGCCTCGGCCAGCGCGGCCCCCGCGTGCACCTCAGCGTCGGTGGCCTGCCGGTAGGCCCGCTCGACCTCCGGCAGTTCCGCCGCCGCCTCCTCGGCGCCCCGCAGTTGCCGCTCCCGCTCGTCCACCTCCGCCCGAGCCTGCTTGGCCTCGGCGACGGCCGCCGCGAGTTCGGCCGCCGGGCGACCGGTCTTGACGGTGAAGTACCGCGAGTACTCCTTGCCGACCGCGGCGATCAGCGCGGCGCCGTCAGCGTCACCGTCGCCATCGGTGTCCGCGTCGGCCACCGGGGCGGCCACGCGATCCAGTGCTCGCGCCAACGCCGACGAGTCGGTCAGTCGCCCCAGATCGGGTGCGCCGGACTGCATCAGACGCAAAGCCTGGTACAGCGAGTTGTCCAGCGACTGACCCAGGATCTGTTCCACCCGTTCGTGGGCTTCGCGTCCGGTCAGCTGTTCACGGTGCGGCGACAAGATCCTCAGCGAGGTCTCCGCACGCTTGTTGAAGCGTTTGAAGTATTCGAAATGCCACGGACCGCAACTGATCTCGGCGAAGACCTCGGAGCCGACATCGCGCCCCGAGGGCTGCACCGCCTTGACCGCCGCACGCTTGCTACTCGCCGGCATCTGCAGCAGCAGGTCCAGCGCCTCGATCATCGACGACTTGCCCGCCTCGTTGGCGCCCTCCACCACGGTGATGCCCGACGCGGCGAACTCCACCTCGCGCTCGGCGACACCGCGAAAGTCCTTCAGCCGCAACCGATGCACTCTCATGCCGACACCCCGGATCGCGACGCGCCGGACCCCGTCGCGCCCGCCAGCCGGAACAGCAACGACAGTGCGCTGTGCGCGGCGGCCGCCTGCGCGGCGTCGTCCGAACCGGCCAACCCCACCAGTTCCTCCGCCGTCGCCGCGGCGTAACCCGTCAGGCCGAGCTCGGCCACATCGGCCGGATCGGCGACGACGGTCAGATCGTGATGGCGCTCCCAGATCCACAGGGCCGCCAACCGCTCACCGAACTCGGCGAACAGGTCGTCGAACGCCGCCGCCTCGGCCACCCCGAGCGTGCCCACCAGGGCCAGCTTCACCACGGTCCGTGACTTGTCGGGCAGTGCCTGCAACCGCGCACGCAGCGTCGCGAGGTCCGCAGACCCGTTGACGTCGCTGATGATCGTGGTGAACCTCCACTTCCCTACCCGATGCGGAGCGACCGCGACGGCCGATTCCCGGCCTCGTCGCAGAGTGACCGCCAGGACCTGCCCGGAGTCGGCTTCGACGTGATCGAAGTCGGTCACCTCCGGCGCCCCCGAGTACCAGATGCGGCCGGAGTCGCCGAGGGAGGTGACCGAATGACGATCGCCGAGCGCCACGTAGTCGACGAGGCCCGTGTCGACGGCCGTCTGCAATCCGCTGGTCGAGACGATAGCCGGGTCGCCGGCCGGGCTGAACTGATCGACGCCGCCGTGGCCCACCACGATGCGCAGATCGTCGGCGGGCGCGAGGCGGCCCAACTGATCGGCCACCAGGTCCGACTCGGGGCGCTTGCTGGTCCACGGCGCGGCCACCAGACTCACGCCGTCGCGCACCCGCACCACACCGGCACGGTCGAGCACATGGACGTTGTCCGGGCAGGCCCGCACGAAGGTCTCGCTGCGGTAGATGGACGTCGAATCGAGCGGATCGTGGTTGCCGGGCAGCAGGTACACCGGCACGGAGTAGTCGCCGAGCGCGTCCAGCGTCCGCCGGACGATCCGGGAACTGACCTTCGGGTCGTCGAAGACGTCGCCGCAGACCACGACGAACTCCGCGCCGACCGTCCGCGCCAGCGCGCCGATCGCGACGACCGCGTCGGCGCGGGCCGCGTCGTACGTGTGCTGGGCCTGACCGCCCAGGAAATGACGTCCCATTCCGAGCTGCCAATCGGCGGTGTGCAGGAACGTGACCTCCCGGTCGGCCCCCGGCTCGCTCGCACGCGAGGGCGCGGGCGCGGCCTCCGCGCGGACGGCACCGCGCTCGGCGGTGCCGAGTTCGGCGGCGTCCTCGGGCAGGTCGAACAGCGGGGCGGTCATCGTCGGCCCTCTTTCCTTCTCGATCGGCTCGTCGAGTCGATCGTAGGAGCCGGTACCGACAATTCCGGTCAGGCCGGCGCCGCGGGCGCGGTCGCACCCGGGCGTGCGCGCGCCTACTGTGGACCCGAAACCGGCCGATGCCGTGATGCAGCACACCCGCCGAACGGGTATCACCGGTCGCGGTGTTGGAATGCAGTTGCGCGCTCGTCGCAGCCGAAGGCCCCATCGCCGGGTCACGTGAGAAAGGGAGCCGAACATGTTGCGTAAAAAGAAGAACGCCGTCGTAGTGCACTCGAGTACCGACGTCGTCGACGCCTCCGCCCCGCTGCCGACCCCGGCCGGCGACTCCCGCGCGGTCGGCCTGGTGGCCAAGATCCTGGAGAAGGCGCACCGCCTGCAGGAGCCCGCCGTGACCAAGTACGTCGCACGCCTGCGGGCCAAGCACCCGGACGACTCCCCCGAACAGCTCATCGGCCGCCTGGAACGCCAGTACCTCAACGCCGTCACCGTCTCCGGTGGCGCGGTGGGGGCGGCCGCCTCCATTCCGGGAATCGGCACCATCACCGCCATCTCCGCGCTGTCCGCCGACACCGCCCTGTTCATCGAGGCGTCGGCGCTGCTGGCGCTGGCCACCGCGGAGGTCCACGGCATCTCCCCGCACGAGGTGGAGCGCCGACGCGCCCTGGTGCTGTCGGTGGCGCTCGGCGAGGAAGGCATCGCCGCGCTGGGCAAGGTGGCCGGTGCCCGCGGCACCGACGCGATCGCGCGCCTGGCCGGACCGGGTGTTTCGGCGAGCCGGCTGTCCTCGCTCAATCGCATGCTGGCCGGCAAGCTCGTGAAGAAGTTCGCGCTGCGGCGCGCGCCCATCCTCGCGGGCAAGCTGATCCCGGGCGGGATCGGGGCCGCGGTGGGCGGCGCCGGCAACCGCGCACTGGGCACCCTGGTGCTCCGCAACGCCCGCGAGGCCTTCGGTCCGCCGCCGCGCTTCTGGGACATTGACGGCCACGTCGTCGACACGGTCCGGCGCCTTTGACGGGCTGGCTCGCGCAACTGGCTGCGCGCGTTCTGGTCCACCGACGGCTGGTGCTGGTCACCGCCGCGGTCACCCTCGGCGCGGTGGCCGCGGACCTGGTGACGCCGCTGCTGGCGCGCTCGGCCATCGACCATGCGACGGGCGCCACCACCGGCGGCGTGGCGCTGTCGATCCTGGTCGTCGCGCTCGTGGTGGCCGCCGTGGTCCGCTACGGCTGCCAGTTCGGCAGGCGACTCACCGCGGGCAAGCTGTCGATCGTGGTGCAGGACGGCCTGCGCCGATCCATGCTCGACACGCTGCTGCACCTCGACGGCCGCGCCCACGAACAGATCCGCACCGGCCAGGTGGTCTCGCGATCCATCTCCGACCTGCAGGTGGTGCAGAGCCTGCTCGCGATGGCGCCGCTGGCTCTCGGCGGCGCCGTGCAGGTGGTGCTGGCGATCGGCATCATGGCCTGGCTGTCGCCGCTGCTGACCGTAGTCGCCCTCACCGTGATCCCGCTGGTCGCCCTGGTCGCCTACCGCGGTCGGCGGCGCCTGTTCGCCGCCACCTGGTCGGCCCAGCAGGCGGCCGCCGACCTGGCCGGACACGTGGAGGAGACGGTCACCGGAGTGCGCGTGGTCAAGGGCTTCGGGCAGGAGGAACGCGCCACCGACGAACTCGCCGCGCTCGGGCGCACCCTCTACCGCCTGCGTCTGCGCGCCGCACGACTGGCGGCGCGGTTCACCCCGACGATGGCCGCGATCCCCCAGCTCGGCATGGTGGCCGTGATCGTCCTCGGCGGGTGGCTCGCCTACACCGGCGCGATCACCGCGGGCACCTTCCTGGCCTTCTCCACCTATCTGGCCACCATGACCGGCCTGGCCCGGATCCTGACGAACCTGGTGATCAGCGCCCAGCTGGCGGGCGCCTCGGCCTCCCGGGTGTTCGAGGTGATCGACCATCCCCGCGACGAAGCGCTCGCCAACGACGCGGTCCTGCCCGACGGCCCGCTCGGGGTGGCCCTGACCGGCGTCGGTTTCGCGCACGGCGACCGCACCGTGCTGTCCGACGTCGACCTGACCGCGGCCCCCGGCGAATGCGTGGCGGTGGTCGGCGGCCCCGGCTCGGGCAAGTCGACGCTCGCAGCGCTGCTCGGCGGCGGCTACCGCCCCGACCGCGGCTCGGTGGCCCTGGTCGACGCCTCCGGGACCGCCTACGAGGTGGGCGCGCTGGCACCGGATGCCCTGCATTCGGCCCTGTCCGTCGCCTTCGACGAGCCCTTCCTGTACTCCGACACCATCGCCGCCAATGTCGCGCTGGGCCCGCTGCCGGCGCCCGCGACGGCGACCCCGGAGCTGCGGGCCGCCACCGACCAGGCCGCCGCGACCGCCTTCATCGAGGCCCTCCCGGACGGCTTCGCCACCCGCGTCGGCGAACGCGGCCTCACCCTGTCCGGCGGTCAACGCCAGCGCATCGCCCTGGCCCGCGCCTTCTACGCCCGTCCGCGCGTCCTGGTGCTCGACGACGCGACCTCGGCGGTGGACGCGGTCACCGAGGCGCAGATCCTCGGCCACCTGCGCGAGCGCGGCACCACCATGCTGGTCTTCGCCCACCGCCGGTCCACGCTGGCCATCGCCGACCGCGTCGTCGTCCTCGACGGCGGCCGGGTCGTCGACGCGGGTACCGTCGCCGAACTCGAGGACCGCAGTCCGCGCTTCCGGGAACTCATGGCGCTGCCGGGCACCACCGAGCAGGACGAGCGGGCCGCCGCCGCGGTGGCCCGTCAACAGCAGATCGGCCTCGACGAGCTGTGGCGCCCCGAGTCGCAGCACCCTCCGACGCCGCAGGCTTCGGCTGCAGCGCGCGCCGCCGTCGCCCCGCCGCCCGCCCGGCCGGGCACCGGCCGCGGCGGCGGCAACATGTCCAGCGCCCTCGGCGCGATGGCGGCCACCCCCGAACTGACCGCCGCCGTCGCGGCCCTCCCGCCCGCCGACGAGGATCCGCACGTCGACGTGGACCTGCAGCGGCGCGAGCGCCCCGACTTCTCCCTGGGCCAGATCCTGCGTCCGGTCCGCGGACTGCTGGCCGTGGTGCTCGGCGCCGTGGTGCTGGACACCCTCATCGGTCTGGGCTTCCCGTCCCTGGCCCGCATGGTGCTCGACGCGGGCACCTCCGGGCGCACCGACGTCCTGTGGACGGCGCTCGCGATCGGTCTGGCGCTGGTGCTGGCCGGGGCGCTGGTGGGTGCGCTCAACACGTTGATCTCCGCGCGCGCCGGCGAACGCGTGCTCTACGGCCTGCGGATCCGCAGCTACGCGCACCTGCAGCGACTCGGCCTGGACTATTACGAGCGTGAACTGTCCGGTCGGATCATGACCCGGATGACCACCGACGTCGACGCCCTGTCCGGGTTCATCCAGAGCGGCCTGACCTCGGCCGCGGTCGCCGTCCTCACCGTCTTCGGCGTCTTCGGCGCGCTGCTGATCACCGACTGGCGACTCGGGCTGCTGGTTCTGCCCGTCTTCCCGATCCTCGCGGTGGCCACCGTGTGGTTCCGGCGCGTGTCCGGGCGCTCCTACACCCGCACCCGCGAGCTGATCTCGGCGGTCAACGCCGACTTCCAAGAGAACATCGCCGGCCTGGGCACCACCCGCGCCTACCGGCACACCGCCGTGGCCCGCGCCCGGTTCGACGCCCTCTGCGATCGCTGGGTGCGGGCGCGGATGACCTCGCAGCGCGCGGTCGCCGTGTACTTCCCGTTCATCATGTTCTGCGCCGACCTGGCCGCGGCCGGGGCCATCGGGCTCGGTGCGGCGCAGATCGCGTCGGGGCGGCTGTCCGCGGGCACCCTGGTGGCCTTCGTCCTCTATCTCGCCATGCTCTTCGGCCCGGTTCAGCAACTCACCAGCGTCTTCGACGCCTATCAGCAGGCCGTCGTCGGCCTGCGTCGCATCGGCGACCTGCTGGCCACCCCCAGTTCGCTGGTCGAAGCCGGCGACGCGCACGTGCCGGTCCCCGCCGGCCGCGCCGATGTGCGCCTGGAGGCCGTCGGCTTCGCCTACCCGGGTGCGGCCACCGACGCCCTGGGTCGGGTCGATCTGCAGCTGCCGCCGGGTACGTCGCTGGCCCTGGTCGGTCCGACCGGCGCGGGCAAGTCGACCATCGTCAAGCTGCTGGCCCGCTTCTACGACCCCGTCCGCGGACGCCTCACCTACAACGGCGCCGACCTGCGGCGACTGGATCTGCACCGGTACCGCGCGCGGCTGGGCGTGGTTCCGCAGGAACCGCACCTGTTCGCGGGCACCGTCGCCGAGAACATCGCCTACGGCCGACCCGACGCCGACCGCGCCGCGATCGCCGAGGCCGCGCGCCGGGTCGGGGCCGCGCGCATGATCGCCGACCTGCCCGGCGGCATGAACTTCGCGATCTCCGAACGCGGCCGCAGCCTGTCGTCGGGTCAACGCCAACTGATCGCCCTGGCCCGCGCCGAACTGGTGGAACCGGAGCTGATCCTGCTCGACGAGGCCACCGCCACCCTCGATCAAGCCACCGAGGCACAGGTGCTGGCCGCCGGCTCCGCGCTGGCGCGCCGGCGCACCAGCGTGATCGTGGCCCACCGATTGGCCACCGCCGCGCGGGCCGACCGGATCGCGGTGGTCGAGTCCGGCGCGATCGTCGAGCTCGGGACGCACGAGGAACTGTTGGCGGCTAATGGCGCATATGCCCGACTCTGGGCGGCCGGCGTCGCCCCCGAGGAGGCGCCTGTGTCCACCACCACCGGGTGATTCTGACCACTTACCTGCCGGTAGGGGACGTTGACTGGGAAGAACGGGGTGACGACGTCGCGCGAACGCGTACCATCGAAAGTTGGTCGGACCCGTCGTTACCACGTTCACGTGTCCGACCGTGACGCAGACCCACACCGGATATACCTAAGAGGCGAGACAACGCTGTGAGTAGTTCCCCATCCGACACCGACTACGGACAAAACGAGTGGCTGGTGGAGGAGATGTACCAGCGCTTCCAGACCGACCCCGACTCGGTCGATCCGAGTTGGCACGAACTGCTGAAAAACTACAAACCCGCCGACCTCAACGGTGCCGGTCAGGCACCCGCAGGTAAGTCCGCCGCCGCTCCGGCGGCCGCGCAGGCCCCGGTCACGACGCCCGCGTCCGCCAAGCCGGTGCTGACGCTGGATCAGGAGCCCGAGCGCATCGCCCCGCGCAACACCGCTCCGACCCGCGAGGCCGCCGCCACCAAGGCCGCCGCCGGTGCGAGCCGGACCGCAGCGTCGAGCAAGCCCGCCAACCAGGCCGCGACCGACGAGGCCAAGATCATCCGCGGTCCCGGCGCGACGATCGTGCGCAACATGGCGGCCTCCCTCGCGGTCCCCACCGCCACCAGCGTTCGGGCCATCCCGGTCAAGCTGATGATCGACAACCGCACCGTCATCAACAACCACCTGGCCCGCACCCGCGGCGGCAAGGTCAGCTTCACCCACATCCTCGGGTACGCCATCGTGCAGGCGATCAAGTCGTTCCCCGCGATGAACCGTCACTTCGCCGAGATCGACGGCAAGCCCAACATGATCACCCCGGCCCACACCAACCTGGGCCTGGCCATCGACCTAGTGGGCAAGGACGGCAACCGCACGCTCGTCGTCGCCGCCATCAAGCGCTGCGAGACCATGACCTTCGGCGAGTTCTGGGACGCCTACGAGGACATCGTCCGTCGCGCCCGCCAGGGCAAGCTCGGCGCGGACGACTTCGCCGGGGTCACCGTCTCGCTGACCAACCCGGGCACCATCGGCACCGTGCACTCGGTGCCCCGCCTGATGCCGGGCCAGGGCACCATCGTCGGCGCCGGCGCCATGGAATACCCCGCCGAGTTCCAGGGCGCCAGCGACGAGCAGCTCGCCGACATGGGCGTGGGCAAGCTGATGACGCTCACCTCGACCTACGATCACCGCATCATCCAGGGCGCCGAGTCCGGCGACTTCCTGCGCACGATCCACCACATGCTGCTCGACGACGCCTTCTGGGACGAGCTGTTCATCGCCCTGCACATCCCCTATGAGCCGGTTCGCTGGCGTCGGGACATGCCCGAGGGCCAGGTGGACAAGAACACCCGCGTCCTGGAGCTGATCGCCGCCTACCGCAGCCGCGGCCATCTGATGGCCGACACCGATCCGCTGATGATGGACAACGAGGCCCGGATCGCGCATCCGGACCTGGACGTGCTCACCTACGGCCTCACCCTCTGGGACCTGGACCGCTCTTTCAACGTCGGCGGCTTCCACGGCCAGGACAAGATGAAGCTGCGCGACGTCCTCGCGATCCTGCGCGACGCGTACTGCCGCCACGTCGGCGTCGAGTACACCCACATCCTGGATCCGGAGCAGCAGCACTGGCTGCAGGAACGGGTCGAGGTCAAGCACACCAAGCCGCCGGTGGCCGAGCAGAAGTACATTCTGTCCAAGCTGAACGCGGCCGAGGCCTTCGAGACCTTCCTGCAGACCAAGTACGTCGGCCAGAAGCGCTTCTCCCTCGAGGGCGCCGAGTCGGTCATCCCGATGATGGACGCGGTCATCGACCGCAGCGCCGAGCACAGCCTGCAAGAGGTCATCATCGGCATGCCGCACCGCGGCCGCCTGAACGTGCTGGCCAACATCGTCGGCAAGCCCTACTCGAAGATCTTCACCGAGTTCGAGGGCAACCTGGGCACCGCGCAGCTGCACGGCTCGGGCGACGTGAAGTACCACCTCGGCGCCGAGGGCAAGTACTACCAGATGTTCGGCGACAACGAGATCAACGTCTCGCTGACCGCCAACCCCAGCCACCTCGAGGCCGTC
Organism: Gordonia phosphorivorans; assembly: GCF_042432625.1. NCBI lineage: Bacteria > Bacillati > Actinomycetota > Actinomycetes > Mycobacteriales > Gordoniaceae > Gordonia > Gordonia phosphorivorans. The sequence goes on from NZ_JBHLWV010000005.1 coordinate 55,228, forward strand.
GACCCGGTCCTGGAGGGCATCGTCCGCGCCAAGCAGGACATGCTCGGCGAGGATCAGCAGTTCGCCATTCTGCCGCTCATGCTGCACGGCGACGCCGCCTTCGCCGGTCAGGGCGTGGTGGCCGAGACCCTGAACCTGTCGATGCTCCACGGCTACCGCACCGGCGGCACCGTGCACATCGTGGTCAACAACCAGGTCGGCTTCACCACCGCACCGGAGTACTCGCGCTCCACCGAGTACTGCACCGACATCGCCAAGATGATCAGCGCGCCGGTCTTCCACGTCAACGGCGACGACCCCGAGGCCTGTGTCTGGGCCGCGCAGCTGGCCGTGGACTACCGCGAGCGGTTCCATCGCGACGTCGTCATCGACCTGGTCTGCTACCGCCGCCGCGGCCACAACGAGGGCGACGACCCCTCGATGACGCAGCCGGCCATGTACGACGTGATCGACAACCTGCGCAGCGTCCGTAAGAGCTACACCGAATCGCTGATCGGCCGTGGTGACATCTCCACCAAGGAGGCCGAGGACGCCCTGCGCGACTACCAGGGCCAGCTCGAGCGGGTCTTCGTGGAGGTCAAGGAACTCGACCGCTTCCGCCCGGAGCCGTCGCCGCCGATCACCGAGGACCAGCAGCTGCCGGTCAAGCTGGTGACCGCGGTGCCGCAGGCCGCGCTGACCAAGATCGGCGACGCCTTCCTCAACGTGCCCGAGGGCTTCACCCCGCATCCGCGCGTCAAGCCGGTGCTAGAGCGTCGCCACGAGATGTCCACGCAGGGCGGTGTCGACTGGGCGTTCGCCGAGCTCCTCGCTCTGGGCACGCTCGTCGAGGAGGGCCTAACCGTGCGTCTGTCCGGCCAGGACTCCCGTCGCGGCACGTTCACCCAGCGCCACTCGGTGCTCATCGACCGGCAGAACGGCTCGGAGTACACCCCGCTGAACACCCTGGCGCCCAACGGCCCGGGCCGGTTCATGGTCTACGACTCCCCGCTGTCGGAGTTCGCCGTCCTCGGCTTCGAGTACGGCTACGCGATCGGCAACCCCGACGCCCTGGTGCTGTGGGAGGCGCAGTTCGGCGACTTCGTCAACGGCGCGCAGTCGATCATCGACGAGTTCATCAGCTCCGGTGAGGCCAAGTGGGGCCAGCGCAGCGACGTCGTCCTGCTGCTGCCGCACGGTCACGAGGGCCAGGGACCGGACCACACCTCCGGCCGTATCGAGCGCTTCCTGCAGTTGTGCGCCGAGGGTTCGATGACCGTCGCGCTGCCGTCCACCCCGGCCAGCTACTTCCACCTGCTGCGTCGCCACGTGCACGACGGCATCAGCCGCCCGCTGGTGGTCTTCACGCCGAAGTCCATGCTGCGCAACAAGGCCGCCGTCTCGCCGATCGAGGAGTTCACCGACGGCAAGTTCCTGTCGGTGCGCGACGATCCGCACTTCGCCGGCGACATCACCGGCGCCGGTGGCGGCGGCGACCGCAACGCCGTCAAGCGGGTGCTGCTGGTCTCCGGCAAGCTCTACTACGAACTGGCCGCCAAGCAGGCCAAGGAGGGTCGCGACGACATCGCGATCATCCGCCTGGAGCAGCTGTACCCGGTGCCCCACCGCCGCCTCGCGCGGACGCTGGAGCAGTACCCGAACGCCACGGACTTCGTCTGGGTGCAGGAGGAGCCGGCCAACCAGGGCCCGTGGCCGTTCCTGGGCCTGTGGCTGCCGGACCTGCTGCCGGAGATGCTGTCCGGGCTGCGCCGGATCTCGCGTCGGGCGATGGCCGCGCCGTCGTCCGGCTCGGCCAAGGTGCACGCCGTCGAGCAGGCCGAGATCATCGACTCGGCCTTCTCGGTGGACTGACTCCCACCGCTGACCACAGTGCCGCCCCACGTCCTCGTGGGGCGGCACTGTCGCATCCGCGGCCTCCGCCGGTATCCGCGTCGTTCAGCCACGTTGGCGTCGTTCAGCCCACGTTCGCGTCGACCGCGGACGACGCGCACATCACCAGACGACGCAAACGGGGAACCCCGGTGATCAGTCGACCAGCGACGCGGCGCCGGCCAGCGCGGGCAGCGAACCCACCAGCAGGGCGAGCACCTGCTCGCGCGTCAACTGCGGATCGGTGATCCAGCGGATCATCACGTCCTCGACGAAGGCGGTCCAGCCGCGCACCGCCGCCTGCACCGCCGCGGTCGCCTCGATCCCCAAGGCCGGCGCGTGATGGAGGATGCGACGGGTCAGGTCCGCGCGCGTGGACTCGGCCACGTTGCGCATCGCCGGGTCGGCGCTCAGCGAGCCGCGCAGCACCGCGATGAACTGGTCGCCGTTCTCGGCCACGTAGTCGATGTACGCCGACATCGAGGCGGTCAGCATGGCGACGGGATCGTCGAGGTCCGGCGGCGGCAGGGTGCGCGCCTGCATCTGCTCCGCCCACTCCTGCACCAGGGCCAGGTGGAAGTCCTGCTTGGACTCGAAGTAGTGGAAGATCAGCGCCCGCGACACGCCCGCGCGCTCGGCGACGGCTTCGATCGTCACGTTCTCCAGCGGCTGCTCGGTGGCCAGTTCCTCACCGAAATCGAGCAGTTGACGACGCCGCTGCTGCGGACTCATCCGGGTCCGGCGCGGCACGGAAGATGCACCGGTCGCGGTGTCGGAGGTCGCCATAGCCCCACCCTAAGCGACTATTGACAAAGGTTCAACAACCTATTGACGGGGGGTCAACACGGCCCTATGGTGAGAACCATGACAACACACGATGTAGAGATCGCGATCGTCGGGGCCGGCTTCTCCGGGCTGGGTGCAGCCGTCAAACTCGCCGAGAACGGCTTCGACGACTACCTGATCCTCGATCGCGGCGTCGACTTCGGCGGCACCTGGCGCGACAACGTCTACCCCGGCGCCGCCTGTGACGTCCCCTCCCACCTGTACTCCTACTCGTTCGCGCTCAACCCCGACTGGAGCCGGTCGTACTCGCACCAGCCGGAGATCCACCGGTACATCAACGGTGTCGCCGCCGAGTACGGCGTCGCCGAGAAGACCTGGTTCGGCACCGAGGTGCGCCGCGCGCAGTGGGACGAGGACACCCTGACCTGGGTGCTGGACATCGAGCGCGACGGCACCGCGAGTCAGATCCGCGCCAAGCAGATGATCGGCGCCGTGGGCCCGCTGTGCGAGCCGAACCTGCCCGACATCGAGGGCATCGACACCTTCGCCGGCGCCATGATCCACTCCGCGCGCTGGGACGACGACTACGACTTCACCGGCAAGCGCGTGGCCGTGATCGGCACCGGCGCCTCCGCCATCCAGATCGTGCCGCAGCTGGGCAAGGTCGCCGGCCACCTCGACGTGTACCAGCGCACCGCGCCGTGGATCGTCCCGCGCAACGAGCGCCCGTACCTGCCGGTGGAGAACTGGGCCTTCAAGCACGTCCCCGGCCTGCAGAATCTGATTCGCGGCACCATTTACACCGCCAACGAGGCGGTCGCCGCGGGCATGACCTACGCCCCCAAGGCGCTCAAGCCGGTCGAAGCCCTCTGCCGCGCCCACATCTTCCGCGGTATCCGCGACCCGAAGCTGCGCGCCGACGTGACGCCGACCTTCGCCGTCGGCTGCAAGCGGATCCTCAAGTCCAACGAGTGGTATCCCACCCTGGATCAGCCGAACGTCGACCTGGTGACCTCCGGCATCGCCTCGATCACCGCCGACGCGATCGTCACCGCCGACGGGGTCGAGCATCCCGTCGACGTCATCGTCGTGGCCACCGGCTTCCACGTCACCGACTCCCCCGTCTTCGACACCATCGTCGGCGTGGGCGGGCGCAGCCTGGCACAGGTCTGGGACGAGATCGGCATGCAGGGCTACAAGGGCACCTTCGTGCACGGCTTCCCCAACATGGCGCTGCTGATCGGTCCGTCGACCGGACTCGGCCACACCTCGATGGTCTACATGATCGAATCGCAGCTCAACTACCTGATGGACTACCTGCGCAAGACCCGCGCGGCCGGCATCGTCCGCACCGAGGTCACCGAGCCGGCGCAGCAGCGGTACAACGACAAGCTGCAGAGCAAGCTGAAGTCCTCGGTATGGGTCACCGGCGGCTGCGCGTCCTGGTACAAGGATCGTAACGGCAACATCACCGCACTGTGGCCCGGCTTCACCTTCGAATTCCGCAACGCGACCCGCCGTTTCGACATCGCGGCCTACGACGTCACCATCGGCGGTGACACCGACGTGGTGTCCGCCCCGTCCGGCGCCACCGCGGCCGCCGTCGGCGTGTAAACCACCCTCCCCCAGAACGAAAGAGAAGCACTATGAAGGACTTCCGCAACAAGGTCGTCGTCATCACCGGCGCCGGTTCGGGCATGGGCCGGGAACTGGCGATCAAACTCGCCCAGCGCGGCGCCAAGGTCGCCATCAGCGACGTCGATCCCGACGGTCTGGCCACCACCGAACGCCTCGTCACCGAGGCCGGCGGCGAGGTCCACTCGCAGCTGCTCAACGTCGCCGAGCGGGAGGCGTTCCTGACCTACGCCGACGCCGTCGTCGAGCACTTCGGCACCGTGAACGCCGTCATCAACAACGCCGGTATCGCCCACCACGGCGAGGTGGAGACGATGGAGTTCAAGGACATCGAACGCATCATGGACGTGGACTACTGGGGCGTGGTCAACGGCACCAAGGCCTTCCTGCCCGCCATCATCGCCTCCGGCGACGGCGCCATCGTCAACGTCTCCTCGCTGTTCGGGCTGCTGTCCGAGCCCGGGCAGGCGGCGTACAACTCCGCCAAGTTCGCCGTCCGCGGCTTCACCGAGGCACTGCGCCAGGAAATGCTGATCTCCGGCCACAACGTCGCGGTGACCTGCGTGCACCCGGGCGGCATCAAGACCGCCATCGCGCGCAACGCCACCGCCTCCGGCGACCACGATGCGGCCGCGACGGCGGCGTTCTTCGACAAGTACCTAGCCAACACCTCCGCGCCGAAGGCCGCCGACATCATTCTGCGGGCGGTGCAGAAGGAGAACGCGCGCGTGCTGGTCGGCGCGGACGCCAAACTGATCGATCTCGGGGTGCGCCTGGTCGGTTCGTACTACCAGGGCATCACGGCCAAGATCACCCAGTGGGGCATGTCCCGCGTGTCATGAGACCGCGCCGGTGGCCAGCCATTGGGCGGCCACCGCGCTCGGATCCTCGCCGCGCGCCACGCGCGCACCGAGTTCGGCGAGCACCCCGGTGGTCAGTTCGCCGGCGATCCGGCTCAGCTGCTTGAGGGCCGCCTTGTCCAGGGCCGCGCTGCGGTAGACCGGGACCAGGTCCTGGGCCCGCGGCGCGTCCTCGGACTGCAGGATCCGCACGTCGCCCAGATCGCCCGCGCTCGCGGTGGTCAGGGCGGGCAGCACGCCGAGGGCCCCGCCGTCGGCGACCCGGTCGATCACCGTGCGGGCCTCGGACACCTGCTCCACCCGGCCCGGACGGCACGCGGCGAACGCCGTCGGGGTGTCCGCATCCTGCTCGAGCACCACCAGCGGCATGCCGGCGGGCAGCCGCCCGCAGTCGGCCAGGGTCTCCACGCCGTAGCGCTCCCGCAGGCCGGCGGCCAGCAGCAGCTGCGGCCGGTTGCTGACCCCGGTCGGATCCCCGACCGCCACGCCCTGCGGCAGCGCCCGGGCCACCTCGGTCAACAGCGCCTCGCCGCCGAGGGCTTCGGGGCTGGTGGACAGCCGGGTCAGCAGGTCCCCGGTGAACGCCGGAAACAGGTCGATGTCCCCGGTGCTGAGCTCTTCCAGCAGCTGCGCGTCGGTCCCGACCGCCGCCGGGTCGACGGTCGCCGGCGTCCCCGCCCGGCTCAGACCCACCGCGTAGACCGCGGCGGCCGCCCGCATCGTCGGCGTCGACGCGGAACCGATACGCAGCGGCGCATCGTCGGCGGCGTCGTCGCCGCAGGCGGTCAGCACGGTGACCGCGGCCAGGAGCGTGAGGAGCGCGGTGAGGGCCCGCTTGGTGTTCGTCATCGCAGCCCACGGTAGTCCACCGTGCCCGGCCGCGACCGGCCCCGCCGCGCGCGCCCGCTGGGTACGATCGCGACGTGTCTCCACTTCCTCGAGGTTCCGCGGGCGCAGGTCGCCCCCGACCGGCGCGTCCCACGGTCGCGCCCGATCGCGCCGTCATCGACTGCGCCGTGTACGTGCACGGCCGCCGCGAACCCGGGTTCCGCGACTTCACCGAGGCCTACGCCCACGTGCGCGCCACCGGCACCGGCTTCGTCTGGCTCGGCCTGCACGCCCCCAGCAAGGCGCAGATGGACCAGGTCGGCAGGGTCTTCGGCCTGCACGCGCTGGCCGTGGAGGACGTGGTGGAGGCCCATCAGCGACCCAAGCTCGAACTGTACGACGGCTCGGTGTTCCTGGTGTTGCGGTCCATGTCGTACGTGGCCCACGAGAGCCTGGAACGGGCCAACGACATCGTCGACGGCGGCGAGATCATGCTGCTGGCCGGCCGCGACTTCGTGATCACCGTCCGGCACGGCGAACACACCCAGTTGGCCGGTGTCCGGGCCCGCTTGGAGGCGCGGCCGCAGACGCTGGCCTTCGGCCCGGCCGCGGTGGTGCACGCGGTTGCCGATCACGTGGTCGACACCTATCTGGCGGTGGTCTCGGAGATGGCGCCCGACGTCGACGAGGTGGAGGAACGCGTCTTCACCGTGGCGACCAGCGATCTGGACATCGACGTGGTGTACCTGTTCAAACGGGAGGTGATGGAGCTGCACCGCGCCGTGGCGCCGCTGTCCGAGCCGCTCGCCTGGCTCGCCGGGCACGACGGTGCGCACCCGCCCTATCTGCGCGGCGAGCACGCCGGGTCGTTCCGGGAGCAGGAGGTACAGCGGCACTTCCGCGACGTCCGCGACCACCTGGTCACCGTCATCGAGCGCATCGGCGAGTACGACGACCGGCTCACCTCGCTGCTGCACGCGGCCGCCACCAAGGTCGGAATCCAGCAGAACACCGACATGCGCAAGATCTCGTCGTGGGCCGCGATCGCCGCGGTGCCGACCATGGTCGCCGGCCTGTACGGCATGAACTTCGAGTTCATGCCCGAGTTGTCCTGGCGGTGGTCGTACCCGATGCTGCTGCTGGTCCTGTTCGTCGCCTGTATCCTGCTGTGGCGACTACTGCACCGCAATCGCTGGCTGTAACCGCTCAGGCCGGGGTGACGCCGCCGCGGGTCGGGTCGGCCGGGTCGACGTCGGCCTCGGCCCACGCCTCCCGCAGCGCGTCGGCGCCCTTCAAACGCACCCACGCCGCCTCGTTCGCGGTGATCGGCACCGCGCGCAGGAAACGCACCGGGTCGGCCGGGTCCGCCAGCGGCAGCTCGGCCACGTCGGGTTCGCCGGTCAGCAGGAAGGCCGAGCAGATCGCGCCGCCCCACAGCGGCTCCTGCAGATCGATCAGCGAATCCTCCGCCAGGATCAGCCCCTCCACCGACGGCGCCGCGGCCACCGTGGCCAGGGATCGGTGCAGCCCGGGCAGCGGCGCGGCGGGCCGCATCCGCACGGTCAGCTCGGCCCGCGGCCCGCGCTGCGGGTCCGGGGCCAGGTCCGACGGGTCGTGCATCGGGTGCCGGGCGCAGCCGACGGTCGCGAAGACCACCTCGCCGCGCGCGAGGTCGGCGAAGCGCAGGACGTCGATCGGCTCGACGCCCAGGAAGGTCACCGAGGCCCGCTGCGGGTCCGCGCCGAGCGCGTCGGTCAGGTGGGCGGTGACGAGGTCGGCGATGGCGTTCACAGGCGCAGGGACAGACCCGAATCGGTGTCGAAGACGTGCAGGTTCCGCGGGTCCATGGCCAGATGCAGGGTGCCGCGACGGGGCACGTTGGTGGCCGGCTGCAGCCGGGCCACCTTCTGGCCGCCGCTGGTGGTGGCACCCAGGTCCTCGGCGAGCTGGTTGAGCAGGTCCGCGCTCTGCCCGGAGTGCCCCAGGGAGAAGTAGTAGTACTTGTCCGAGCCCATCGACTCCACGATGTCCACGGTGGCATCGAAGGTCACCAGGCCGGTCTCCTGCCCCGGTTCCAGCAGGGCGGCGTCGACCAGGTGCTCGGGCCGCACACCGACGAGGACCTCTCCGGAACCGCCGAGCTGCTGGGCGTTGGCCGCCACGCGGTCGATGTCGGGCAGGTCGATCGGCCCCACCGCCGTGTCCACCCCGGTCGGGGTGAGGCGACCCGGGATGAAGTTCATGGCCGGGGAACCGATGAAACCGGCGACGAACAGGTTGCGCGGGCGGTCGTAGAGTTCCTGCGGCGCACCCACCTGCTGCACCAGTCCGGCGCGCATCACCACGACGCGGTCGCCGAGGGTCATCGCCTCGGTCTGGTCGTGCGTCACGTACACGGTGGTCACGCCCAGTCGCGACTGCAGCTCGGCGATCTCGGTGCGCATCTGCACGCGCAGCTTGGCGTCCAGGTTCGACAGCGGCTCGTCCATCAGGAAGGCCTTCGGGTGCCGCACGATGGCGCGTCCCATCGCCACGCGCTGGCGCTGCCCGCCGGACAGGTTGGCGGGCTTGCGGTCGAGGAACTCCTCCAGGTCGAGAATCCGGGCGGCGTCGGCCACCTTGGTGGCGATCTCGGCCTTCGGCAGCTTCTGCAGGGTCAGCGGGAAGGCGATGTTCTCCCGCACCGTCATGTGCGGGTAGAGCGCATAGCTCTGGAAGACCATGGCGATGTCGCGGTCCTTGGGCGCGATGTCGTTCATCACCTCGCCCCCGATGGCCAGCGTGCCGGACGAGATGTCCTCCAGGCCGGCGATCATGTTGAGCGTCGTCGACTTGCCGCAGCCGGACGGGCCCACCAGGATCACGAACTCGCCGTCGGCGATCTCCAGGTTCACGTCTTGCACGGCCATCGAGCCGTCCGGGTACTGCTTGGAGAGGTTCTCCAGAACGATGTCGGCCATGGGTTATCCCTTCACCGCGCCGGAGGTCAGACCGGCCACGATACGACGTTGGAAGAAGAGCACAAAGATGATGATCGGAATGGTGATCACGACGGCGGCCGCGGAGATCGAGCCGGTGGGCTCCTCGAACTGGCTGCTGCCGGTGAAGTTCGCGATGGCCACCGGCGCGGTGATCGCATTGTCGGTGGACGTCAGCGACAGGGCCAGCAGCAGATCGTTCCAGGCGAAGATGAACACCAGGATCGCGGCGGTCACCACCCCCGGTGCGGCCAGCGGCACGATGACCCGGCGGAAGGCCTGCGCCGAGGTGGCGCCGTCCATCATGGCGGCCTTCTCCAGGTCCCACGGGATCTCCCGGAAGAACGCCGACAGCGTGTAGATGGCCAGCGGCAGCGCGAAGGCCACGTACGGGATCACCAGGCCGGTCCAGGTGTCGAACAGGCCGAGGCTGCGCTCGATGTTGAACAGCGGCGTCACCAGCGAGATCTGCGGGAACATCGCGATCAGCAGCGCGACGCCCACCAGCACCTTCTTGCCGCGGAACTCCAGGCGGGCGATGGCGTAGGCGGCCATGGTGCCCAGCACCACCGCGATGGCCGTGGTGATCAGGCCGACGCCGATCGAGTTGAGCAGCGGCTTGCCGAAGTTGCCGCCGTCGGTCAGCGGGAGCACGACGCCCCAGATGACCCCCGCGGCCAGGCCGATCGAGGCCAGGATCGCCACGATGCGCAGCGCCAGTTCGACCTGCTGATTGTGGTCGGCGACGGCGCGCTTGCGCAGCCAGAGCACCCCGCCGAGGACGGCCGCACCGATCGCCAGGCCCAGCAGGGCCCAGAGCAGTTGGGTCAGGACGCCGTCGGCGAACAGCGCGCGGTAGTTCTGCAGGGTCCATTCGCGCGGGATGAAGTTGCCGTCGAGCACCGTGGCCGGCGACTTGAACGACAGGCTCATGATCCACCACAGCGGAACCACGGCGTACAGGATCACCAGTACGTTGGCGACGGTCCAGCCGACGCGGCGATTGAGATGATTCACCGGTTACCGCCCCTCGTTGTCCGAGCCGGGCGCCGCGGCGCCGAAGATCTTGATGAAGATGAAGGCGATGATCGCCACGCACAGGAAGATCAGGATGCTGATGGCCGACCCGACGCCCAGGTTGAAGGCCTTGAACAGGTTGTTGTAGCCGAGCATGGAGACCGATCCGGTGCCGTGGTTGCCCTTGGTCAGGATGTAGATGTTGTCGAAGATCCGGAACGCGTCGAGCGTGCGGAACAGCAGTGCCACCAGGATGGCCGGCTTCATCAGCGGAATGATGATCTTCCACAGCCGCGTCCACGCACCCGCGCCGTCGACCTGGGCGGCCTTGAGCAGATCGTCGGGCACCAGGGCCAGACCCGCCAGCAGCAGCAGCGCCATGAACGGCGTGGTCTTCCAGACCTCGGCCAGGATGATGATGAACAGCGACGACCACTGGCTGGTCAGCGGGTCGGTGCCGTCGGGCAGCAGGTTCGCGAGGTAGCCGGTGGTCGGGGTCCAGGCGTAGTACCAGGAGAAGGCCGCGGCCACGGTCACGATGCCGTACGGAATCAGCACGACCGTGCGGATGGTGCCCCTGCCGAAGATGGTCCGGTGCATCACCAGCGCGATCATCATGCCGAGGACCAGCTCGATCACCACCGACACCACCGTGATGAACAGCGTCACCCACAGCGAGTTCCACCAGTAGCTGTCCGAGAGCACGGTGGCGTAGTTGGAGAACCAGATGAACTCGTTGTCGTCGGGCGCGGTGAGCGTCGCCTTGTTCATCGACAACCAGAACGCGTACAGGATCGGATACCCGGTGACCGCCAGCATCACGAGGGCGGCCGGGGCCACCAGCCAGTAGGCGAGCTTGCGTTCGCTGGACTGCCGCGCGCTGGTCGACGTCCGGCCGCGCCGCTTGCGACCCTCCGCGGGCGGCGGCGGACTGTCGTCGAGCAGGTCGGCGATCGAACCGGTCGCCGAGGCCGCCGACGACGCGGGCGCCGACGGGACGGCCGGCACCGGTGAGGCCGGATCCGCCGCGGCCGACGGCGTGACGCCCGGCGCGTGCGGGAGGGGCGGCAGCGGGGCAGGCGGCGTCGACGGACGCTGCACCGACTCCGGCGGCACCCAGATGTCGGAGTGGACCGGCGCTACCGGGTCTTGCGGCTCGCCGCCGCCGGGAGCGTTCTCGTCACCGGTGGTCATGGGATGATCCCTTCCCCGTCGATCGCCTTCTGAACCTGTTCGGCGAGTTGGTCGACCATCGTCTCCGGATCCCATGCACCCACCGGACTCAGCGTGGCGGTGACCAGGGTGGAGACCGCCTGATACTGCGGTGTGGCCGGGCGCGGTGCGACGTGCTCGGATTCGAGCTGCAGGCGGATGTCGTCGCCCATCGGGTAGGCCACCTTGAAGTCGGGCTCCTCGTAGAGGGCCGTGACCGTCGGCGGCAGGGCGCCCTCGAGCGCGTACACCCGCTGCGCGTCCCGGCTGGTGAGGCAGGCGGCCAGTTCGGCGGCCAGTTCCGGCTGCTGGGACGTGCCGGCCACCGCGATGTTCAATCCGCCGAGCGTCGACTTGGCGGGCAGGTCCTCACTCACCCCCGGGTAGGGCGCGAAATCGAAACTCTTGCGCAGGATCCGGTTGATCGGCACGAGTTCCTTGGCGGTCGGCGGATTCTCGGTGTCGGCGATCTTGTCCGCGTACTTGGTGAGCGCGCTCAAGAAGTCGATCGAACCGGCCGCGCCGTTGTCACGGGCCGACTTGAAGACGAAGGGCCAGTTGATCTCGAAGGCCGCCTGCCCCTTCTCCATGCCGTCGCGGGCGGTGCCCTCGTTGGAGTTGGTGATCGACGGGTCGGCGCCCGGGTAGGTGGCCACGGCCTTGAGCACCTGCAGGGCCTTCACCGTCGCCGCCCGGTGCTCGGGGGTGTCGTTCAGGGTCTGCTTGCTGGGGTCGTCGGGGTCCAAGATGTTGCCGCCGGCGCTCTGCAGCACCGAGTTGAACCACACCATCAGGCCCTCGTACTGGCCGCCCTGCACCAGGATCTGCGTCGGACCCTTCTTGTCCTTCTTGTAGATCGCGGTGGCGTCGGCGATCATGTCGTCCCAGGTGGTGGGCGTCTTCGCCTTGGCCCCCAGGTACTGGCGGAGCACGTCGGGCCGGAACCACATCAGCTGGGTGTTGGTCCAGATCGGCAGCGCGTACAGGCGCGCCGCCTCGTCGTCGGGCCGCTTCCACATCGCGGTCTCCACCGGACCGGCCAGGTTGGTCCGCTCCACCTCGGCGGCGTGCGCGTCCGGCACCGGCACCAGCCAGCCCGCGTTGGCGAACTCGGCGGTCCACACCACGTCCATCGCCATCACGTCGAGGCTCTTGTCGTTGCCGGCCAGGCGGCGGGCCAGCTGCAGGCGCTGGCCGTCGGCGTCCTTGGGCAGCACGGTCACCCGTGCTTCGTAGGCTCCCCCGGAGTTCTTGGTGCACAGGGCGGCCTGGGTGGTGATCTCCCCCGCGCCGTCGGCCGGGGCGTACACGTTGATCACTCCGGCGGTGTAGTCGCTGCCGCACGCCACCAGCGCCGGGGCCAGCGTGGTGGCCGCGACGGCCGCCACCGCCAACCGCGTGCGCAGGCGTCGACCACGACGACCGTTACCGGAGACCTTCTCTGACGCCGACTCCTCTGGGACCATCTCGCCGACCCGCCTCCTCGCCTATCGCGCAGTGACAACGGCGAACCTGTGGGACGCCTGTGAATCCTGGTGTGTCGTAGGGTAACGCACCCAGTGACCTGTCACACAGGAAGGGTCCCCGCGCGTGTCAAATGGCGAGCTTGGCCAGCATGTCGCGGGCCTGCTCGGCGCTGCCCGGGTCGCACAGGACGTCGTAGCGTCCGGCCACCAGCTGCATGGTCGAGGCGAAGTCGCGCTGGCCCCGGGTGGCGGCGTACGGAATGGCGCCGCTGATCACGCCGAAGACCATGCCGGCCACCACGCCGAAGGCGATCGGGATCCAGAAGTCCTGGCCGGGTACGAAGATGCTGATGATCAGACCCACGAACAGGCCGAACCAGGCACCCGAGACCAGTCCGCCACCGAGCACCTTGCCCCACGTCAAGCGTCCGAGCACGCGCTCCACCTGCATCAGGTCCACCCCGACGATGGTCAGCTTCTCCACGTGGAACTCGTTGTCGGCCAGGTGATCCACCGCGCGCTGGGCCTGCTCGTAGGTGTCGTACGAGCCGACGGGCCAGCCGGTCGGCTTGGTCGGCAGGCCGGGGGTCTGGCGCATGGGCTGAGTCATTGATCTCCCCTGTCGGGTCCAGCGGCGAACATCGCCGCGCGGTGTGCTTCTAGTCTGGTGACCATGACGCCAACGCTCAAGGTCTTCGTCGCCAGGTTAGTCGGTCTGGTCGTCTTGGGCCCGGACGGCGAGTCGATCGGTCGCGTCCGGGACGTCATCGTCTCGATGTACCTGCCCGGCCAGCGCCCCCGCGCGCTCGGCCTGGCCGTCGAACTGGCCGCCACCCGTCGCCGTATCTTCGTCCCGATGAGCCGGATGACGAACATCGACGCCGACGCGATCACCCTGACCACCGGTCGGGTCAACATGCGCAAGCTGGCTCTGCGCCCGAACGAGGCGCTCGCGGTGGGCCAGATCCTGGAGAGCCGCGTGCAGACCGACGATCCGGATCATCCGGAGCTGACCGACGCCGATCTGTCGGTGGTCGACCTGGAGATCGAACGCACCCGGGCGCTGGACTGGGTGATCAGCCGGGTGGCCCTGCGCACCATGCGCAAGGGACCGCTGCGCAGACGCGGCGAGACCGTGGTGGTCACCTGGAATCACGTGCACGGCCTCACCCGACTGAACCTGAACCGCCCCGGCCACGGCGTCGAGCTGGCGCTGACCCAGTTCGAAGGCATGCGGCCGGCCGACGTGGCCTATGCGCTGCGCGAACTGCCCGAACCCCGCCGCAACGAGTTGGCCCGCGCCCTCGACGACGAGCGGCTCGCGGACATCCTGCAGGAGATGTCCACCGACGAACAGACCGCCACCCTGGCCAGCCTGAAGCCCTCGCGCGCCGCCGACGTGCTGGAGGCGATGGATCCCGACGACGTCGCCGACCTGATGGGCGAACTGCCCGCCGCCGAGGCCGAAGCCCTGCTGGCCCAGATGGATCCGGAGGAGTCCGAGCCGGTCCGCCGCCTGCTGCGCCACTCCCCCGACACCGCTGGCGGTGTGATGACCCCCGAACCGATCATCGTCTCGGCCGGCACCACCGTCTCCGAGGCCCTGGCGCGCGTGGCCAACCCGGACGTCGGCTCGGCCACCGCCACCATGGTCCTCGTGGTGCGTCCGCCCACCAGCACCCCCACCGGTACCTTCCTCGGCGCCGTCCACACGCAGGCGCTGCTGCGGGAGCCCCCGGCGAACCTGGTGGCCGGCATCCTCGACGACGACGTCCCCCGGTTGAGCCCGGACGACCCGTTGGAGGAGGTGACCCGGTTCTTCGCCACCTACAACCTGGCGCTGGCCCCGGTCGTGGATGAGAGCGCCCACCTGCTGGGCGCCGTGGCCGTCGACGACCTCCTCGACGCGGTGCTGCCCCGCGGTTGGCGCGACCAGGAGCCGGAGGGCACCCAGTGAATCAGCGTCGTCTGGACACCCCCAGCGACGGCCGCCGTCGCTTCTCGGCCAACATCGACGCCGACGTGATCGGGGTCTACGCCGAACGAGTCGCCCGCTTCCTCGGCACCGGTGCCTACCTGGCCATTCAGACCGTCATCGTGATCGTCTGGATCGCCCTCAACATCGGCGTCTTCGCCTGGGGCTGGGACCCGTACCCGTTCATCCTGCTCAATCTGGCCTTCTCCACGCAGGCGGCCTACGCGGCACCGCTGATCCTGCTGGCGCAGAACCGGCAGGAGAACCGGGACAAGGTCTCCCTCGACGAGGATCGTCGCCGCGCCGCGCAGACCAAGGCCGACACCGAGTTCCTGGCCCGCGAACTGGCCGCCGTGCGCCTGGCCGTCGGCGAGACCGTGACCCGCGACTATCTGCGTCGCGAACTCGACGATCTGCTCGACGACCTCGTCGAACGCCTCGCCGCCGCGCAGACCCCGCCGGCCGGTGACGACCAGCCGTCCGGGTCGGGTCGGGATCATCGATAACGCCGATCACACCTGACGGGTGCAAGGTATGGTGGCTCACAGTCGTCCGCCGGGGGAACCAACGAATCGGCTCGGGCGCAACACCGCGATCGACGAGCAGTCTCGACTGGAGTAATCAGAAGCGATGGGGATCAGTTTCAAGCGCCCGCCGGGCAGGTCGGGCGGTGGCATGCCGTGGCGCGGCGCCGCCGTCACCACGGGTATCGCGGCGGTCGGCGCGGCCATGCTGGCCGGCGCCTCGGCCAGCACCAGCGTGCAGTCGCAACCGCCCGTCGCCGCCGCCGGCGTCAACCTCACCGTCGAGCAGCAGGAAGTCCTCGCCGTCGCCGAGTCGGTCCCCGCCTCCACCACCACCCTGCACGGCTTCACCCCGCCGGCCCCGGCGGCTCCGTCCGCCACGCCGCAGTTCCGGATCGCCGCCGATCTGCCGAACGGCCCGCTCGGCATCCCGGGTGTGGTGCTGCAGGCCTACAAGCTGGCCGCCACGCGCGTCGCCGCCGAGAGCCCGCAGTGCAAGCTGCCCTGGAACCTGCTCGCCGGGATCGGACGCATCGAGTCCGGCCATGCCGGCGGCGGCAATGTGGACGAGTACGGCAACACCCGCACCGCCATCCGCGGTCCGGTGCTCGACGGCTCGCTGGCCGGCAACGAGGTCATCACCGACACCGACGGCGGACGCTGGGACGGCGACGGTCGCCACGACCGGGCGATGGGCCCCATGCAGTTCATCCCGAGCACCTGGGCGTCGTGGGGCTCGGATGCCAACGGCGACGGCAAGTCCGATCCGGACAACATCTTCGATGCCACCTACTCGGCCGGCCGCTACCTGTGCGCGGGCGTCACCGACATCATGGCCGAGCCCACTCGCGTGGGTGCCGTGCTGCGCTACAACCGCTCGGTGGCCTACGCCAACAACGTTCTGGGGTGGGCCGCGGCCTACGCCACCGGCGTGGTCCCCACCGGCGGCATCCCGGAGATGAGCCACTCGGCCCCCAAGCCGGACGACAAGGACAAGGCAGCCAAGGACAAGGCCGGCAACGACAAGGCGACCGGCGACAAGAAGGACCAGAAGCCGAGCACGCCGACCACGCCGAAGCCCAAGGCCACACCGCCGCCGCAGAACTGCCTCGGCGCGATCTGCCTGCCGCCGGGCGTCGGTCCCGCGCCGGCCCCGCAGCAGAAGACGGCCCCGGCCAAACCCAAGGCGACCACCGCCAAACCCACCGCGAACACCGGCCGCTGAGACCCCGGCGGCGGGCCGACTAGGGTGGATGGCGTGAGCACCCCAGGCACCCCCACCGAGTCCGCTGTCCGTTCGGCGTTGAGCAAGGTGGCCGACCCCGAAATCGGCAAACCGATCACCGACCTGAACATGGTCAAGTCCGTCGCCGTCGCGGCCGACGGCAGCGTGGACGTCGGTATCTTCCTCACCACGTCCGGCTGTCCGATGCGCGGCCAGATCAGCGACAGCGTGCGCGAGGCCGTCTCCGACGTCCCCGGGGTCGGCGAGGTGCGCGTGGAACTCGACGTGATGAACGACGAGCAGCGCACCGCCCTGCGCAAGCAGTTGCGCGGTGACCGGGCCGAACCGGAGATCCCGTTCGCCAAGCCCGGCAACCTGACCCGCGTGTACGCCATCGCCTCCGGCAAGGGCGGCGTGGGCAAGTCGAGCGTGACGGTGAACCTGGCCGCGGCCCTGGCCGATCGCGGCCTGTCGGTGGGCGTGCTCGACGCCGACATCTACGGCCACAGCGTGCCGCGCATGCTCGGCAGCGATGCCAAGCCGACCCAGGTCGAGTCGATGATCATGCCGCCGATCAACCACGGCGTGAAGTTCATCTCCATCGGCCAGTTCACCGACGGCAACACCCCCGTCACCTGGCGCGGACCGATGCTGCACCGCGCTCTGCAGCAGTTCCTCGCCGACGTCTACTGGGGCGACCTGGACGTGCTGCTGCTCGACCTGCCGCCCGGCACCGGTGACGTGGCGATCTCCATCGCCCAGCTGATTCCCGGCGCCGAGATCCTGGTGGTCACCACCCCGCAGCAGGCCGCCGCCGAGGTGGCCGAGCGGGCCGGGGCGATCGCCCTGCAGACCCGCCAGAAGATCCTCGGCGTGGTGGAGAACATGTCGTGGCTGGAACTGCCCGACGGCAGCCGCATGGAGCCCTTCGGCTCCGGCGGCGGCGCCACGGTGGCCGAGCGTCTCACCCGCGCCGTGGGTGCCCCGGTGGAACTGCTGGGTCAGGTGCCGCTGGAGCAGCAGCTGCGGGAGGGCGGCGACAGCGGCCTGCCCGTGGTGCTCTCGGCCCCCGAGTCCGCGTCCGGTGCGGCCCTACGCGCCGTCGCCGACAAGCTCGCCGTGCGTCGTCGCGGCCTGGCCGGCATGAGCCTGGGAATCGACACCGTCCGCCACTGACGTCCGACGTCGACGGGTGCGCTAGGTGGCGTCCCAGTCGGTGACGTCGACCGTGCGGGGGGCACGGGTCGGCGGCGGCGCCACGTCGGCGTTCAATCGGCTCGCATCCACCTGGGTGGCCGGCGACGCCGGGGTCGGCGGGGCGCCGGTGGCCTCCGCGGTGGCCGCCTCGGCGGCGGGCACGACCGGGTGCGGGTTGGCCGGTGCCGGACCGGACAGGCTCAGCGAATCCCGGACCGAGGATTCCAAGCCGTCCAGCGACGACGAGTCGCCGTCGAACAGGTGCTTGGTGACCATCGCCTTGGGCGTCATCTGCCGGAGTTCGTTGAGCTGCTGCAGCGGCTCGCGGATCGAGTCGAAGTCGGTGCCCATCTGCTCCTGCAGATCCTTGGACGCACCGGTGGCGTAGTCGCGCAGTTTGCGGATGGACTGCATCACCCACGAGATGGCGCCGGGCAGGCGTTCGGGCCCGAGGA
Source organism: Gordonia phosphorivorans (assembly GCF_042432625.1). Classification (NCBI taxonomy): domain Bacteria; kingdom Bacillati; phylum Actinomycetota; class Actinomycetes; order Mycobacteriales; family Gordoniaceae; genus Gordonia; species Gordonia phosphorivorans. The sequence continues at coordinate 73,255 of NZ_JBHLWV010000005.1, forward strand.
TCACCAGGGCCGCCACGATGATGATGAGGATCTCGCCCCATCCGACACTGCTGAACATCGCTTCGCCCTCTAGTCTGCGCGCGGCGTCATGGTGCCGGTGAAGGTCCGTCCGTCACGCCAGTAGGTGTACTTCACCTCTTGACCGATGGTCGACGTCCGCACCGCCACAGTCAACTCGTCGGCGCCCTCAATGGGCTTGCCGTCGAACTCGGTGATGACGTCGTTCTCCTTCAGTCCGGCGGCGGCCGCCGGGCTCCCCGCGGCCACGTCCTTGACGCGCGCGCCGAACACCTGGTCGTTGCGGACGGTCGACGCGGTGACCCCGATCTGCGGGTGCGTCACCTTGCCGTCCTTGATCAGCCCCTCGCTGATCGGAATCACTTCGTTGATCGGGATCGCGAAGCCCAGACCGATGGACCCGCCGCCGGTGGCCGCGATCGCGGTGTTCACGCCGATCACCCGGCCCTGCGCGTCGACCAGCGGGCCGCCGGAGTTGCCGGGGTTGATCGCCGCGTCGGTCTGGATGGCGTTGATCACCGCGTCGGTGTCGGAGGAGGCGTCCGGGCGCAGCGGCACCGGCCGGTCCACCGCGCTGACGATGCCGGTGGTGACGGTGCGGTCCAGCCCGAGGGGGGCGCCGAAGGCGATCACCGGCTGCCCGATCTCGAGCTTGCTGGAATCGCCGAGCTTGGCGACGGTGAGGTTCTCCACGTCGTCGACCTTGAGCACGGCCAGGTCGGTCTTCACGTCGCGGCCGACGATGCGCGCCGGCACCCGGGAGTGGTCGGCGAAGACCACTTCGAGCTTGGCGTTCTTGTCGTTGGCGGCGATGGAGACGACGTGGTTGTTGGTGACGATGTAGCCCATCTTGTCCACGACGAAGCCCGAGCCCGAGCCACCGCTGCCCGCGGTGCGGATCTCAATCATCACCACGGCCGGCCCGACGGCCTTGGCCACCTTGGCGATATCGGTCGAGGCCACGGTGGAGTCGTCCACGTCGAGGGTCACCGCATTGGAGTTGAGCGGCGGAATCACCTCGGCCGTCCAGCGGCCGACGAGACCGCCGGCCACACCGAGGAGCACGGCGACCAGCCCCAGCGAGGCCAGCGCCCACCAGTGCACGCGCCGCCCGAACAGCAGATCGGTGATGCCGAGTTTGGGTCCGGCATCCCGCGCGGTCTCCGCCGCGGGTTCGCTCAGTGCGGGCGCCTCCAGGTGCGCGCCGCTGGCCGGATCACGCCACGGGTCCTCCGGCTCCGGCTCGTCGACCTCGCCGCCGTAGGTGGCGTACGGGTCGCGCTGCAGCGAGCTGGGTGCGTCCGCGGGGCGGCTGAACGCCTCGGTCAGTACCGGGTCCGGCGGCGCGATCTCCGGCTGCGGCTGCGCACTGGGCTCGGTGGAGAACGATCCGCGCACGCCGTCGGGCCGGCCGAAGACGGCGGCGGTCTGCGGGGAGACGGCGGGATGTTCGCGGCGCGGCGGCACCGGTTGCGGGGCGGCCGCGTCTCGGGTCGCCCAATCGGGAGTGGTGCTCACAAGTCAGCGGCTCCGTCGGCGCACGTCGCGCACATCGAATTCACGGGTCGGGATCTGGCTCAACTGACCGATCAGGGTCGACGGCGCATGCACCTCGCCGCAACCGCGCAGCAGGCTGCGCGCGTCCGACTGGGCGGTGACCTCCGCGGCGCAACCCGGGCACAGGCGCAGGTGCTCGTCGACCCGTCCGCGCGCGGCACCCGGCAGCACACCGTCGACGTAGGCGACCACGGCGTCGGCCGCGAGATGGTCGGTGGAGGCGAACGCGCGACCGGCCCGGAACTCCGGATTGGGAGCGAACATCGCACCCCCGGGCGCCCAGCGCCGCATCCGGGAAGTTCGGTCGTCGGTCACGGGCGGCACCTCTCTCACACCAACAGGACTCACGCCACGCTCGCGGCGGAGATGCCTCCAGCCTAACCGAACACCCGCCGGTGCGGCGGGATCAGCCACCGCTACCCACAGCCACCGAACGACTGTCGGTGTGCCCGCGGGAGGCGAGGAAGTCGCGGATGCCCTGCCTGCCGCGATGGATGCGCGAGCGGACGGTCCCCATCTTGACGCCCATGGTGGTGGCGATCTCCTCGTACGACAGACCCTCGATGTCGCACAGGACCACGGCGGCGCGGAACTCCGGGGCCAGTGAGTCGAGCGCCTGCTGCAGATCGGGCGTCAGATTCGCCTCGGCGTACGCCTGCTGCGGATCGGGCGTGTCGGCGCTGATCCGTTCGTAGCCGGTCTCCAAGGTCTCCATCCGGATCTTGGCCCGACGGCGCACCATGTCGAGGAAGAGGTTGGTGGTGATGCGGTGCAGCCAGCCCTCGAAGGTGCCGGCCTGGTACTTGTTCAGCGAACGGAAGACGCGGATGAACGTCTCCTGGGTCAGGTCCTCGGCGTCGTGCTGGTTGCCGCAGAGCCGGAACGCGAGCCGGTACACCCGGTCGGCGTGTTCGGCGACCAGTTCCTCCCAGGTGGGCATCAGCGTGCGGTCACCGCTCGCGTCGAAACCGGCGGTTCCCGCGAAACTGGCGTGTGCGTCGCTGCGTTGAGGTGCCTTCACCTGCTGATCGAGTCCTTCCGTGGTTGTGCGGTGTATAACACCGCATCCCAGACCGCTATTCCGTCGATGTGCACCTAGAGCCTGTCTTACCCCGGTGTGCGATCGCTGTTACCGGCCTGAGTGTTCGCTGAGGAAGCGGGCCGGTGCGATGTACCCCACCCCCGGCGCGCCACCCCCGCAGGTCAACGCGGTCATGGCACCCTACTGGGCATGACCGACAAGTCCGCCGCACTGGCCGCCTACGCCGAAGCCGCCATCCTCGAAGACGACGCGCTGCGGGCGGCCCGGGCACGCGCACAGGAACTGGGTGCCACGGCCGTCTCCCCCGCGACCGGCGCGCTGCTGTCGCTGTTCACCCGGATCGCCGACGCCCAGCACGTCGTGGAGATCGGCACCGGAGTGGGAGTCAGCGGACTGTGGCTGCTGGCCGGCATGCCGTCCACCGGGGTGCTCACCACCATCGACCCCGAGCCCGAGCATCATCGCGCCGCGCGCCAGGCCTTCGCCGACGCGGGCATCGCCCCCGGCCGCACCCGGCTGATCACCGGCGCGCCGACGGATGTGCTGACCCGACTGGCCGACGAGACCTACGACGTGGTCTTCATCGACGGCCCGCTGCTGAGCTACCCCGCCTACGTGACCGAGGCGGTACGGATTCTGCGTCCAGGCGGTGTGCTGGTGGTCAACAACGCCTCCGCCGACGGCGACATCGCCGATCCGGACTCCGACGATCCGCGCACCTTCACCGCCCGCGAGGCGGCGCGGCTGATCGCCGACGACGATCGGCTGCTGCCCGCCGTGGTGCCGGTGGGCACCGGTCTGCTCGCCGCGGCCAAATCACGCGCGAACTGAGTCGCTCGAGCACTGAGTCTCACACGTCGGTGGAGAACCGAACTCCGCCGTCGGGCAGCTGCACACCCGGCCACACCCGGGCCCCGCGCAGCAGCTCGCAGCGCGCGCCGATGACCGCGTGATCGCCGATCACCGTGTCGCGGACCAGGGCTCCGGCCCCGATCCGGGCGCCGAAACCGACGATGCTGCGCTCCACGACGGCGCCGGCGTCGACGACGGCATCGTCGAAGATCACCGCGCCGTCCAGGCGTGCGCCCGAACCGATCTGCGCCTTGGCGCCCACCACGGTGCCGCCGATCAGCACCGCATCGGAGGCCACCTGCGCGCCGTCCTTGACCAGGAACTCGCCGCTGTCGCCGTTCAGAGCCGGTGACCCGGCGATGCCGCGCACCAGGTCGGCCGAGCCGCGCACGAAGTCCTCCGGGGTGCCCATGTCGCGCCAGTAGGCGTCGTCGACGTAGGCCTGGACGTGGCGGCCGGCGGCCAGCAGACGCGGGAAGATCTCGCGTTCCACCGACACCGGCCGACCCGACGGGATCTCGGCGATCACGTCGCGGTTGAAGACGTAGGTGCCGGCGTTGATCTGGTTGGTGGGCGGGTCCTGCGTCTTCTCCAGGAAGGCGGTGACCCGGCCGGAGGCGTCGGTCGGCACGCAGCCGAAGGCGCGCGGATCCCCCACCCGCACCAGGTGCAGGGTGACCTCCGCGCCGGAGGTGCGGTGGGTGTCGAGGACCTCGCGGATGTCGGTGCCGCCGAGGACGTCGCCGTTGAACACCAGGACGGTGTCGGCGGTGAGCGCGTCGTAGACGTTGCGGATGCCGCCACCGGTGCCGAGCGCCTCCGTCTCGGTCACGTAGGTGAGCTTGACCCCGAGGTCGGCGCCGTCGCCGTAGTAGTCGGAGAAGACCTCCGCCTGGTAGGACGTGCCCAACACGATGTCGGTGACACCCGCCTCCCGGATGCGCGAGATCATGTGCGTCAGGAACGGCACACCCGCCGTGGGCAGCATGGGCTTCGGAGCCGACAGCGTGAGCGGACGCAGGCGAGTGCCCTTGCCGCCCACCAGGATCAGGGCCTGAACGTCAGGAGCCACGGGGGTCACCTTTCTTCTTCGGTACGAGCGGTCTTCTCGGCCGCGGCGCGTTCGCGCAGGGCGGCGGCGATGGCCAGTCGGGCGCGGACGGCCAGTCCCACCCGCAGGCCGGCGCGCACCGGCGCCCAGCGTGCGCCGGGATGCCGGTCGGCCTGGAAACGATAGGCGCTGTCGTGGTGCGCGGTGATCATCCGCTCCGGATGCCGCGAGACCGAGTGGCTCTTCGCGTGCATCGCCACCGCCGACGGCACGAAGACGTTGAGCCATCCGGCCCGGCTCAGCCGGTCACCGAGGTCCACGTCCTCCATGAACATGAAGTACCGCGAGTCGAAGCCGTCGACGCTCTCGAACGCCGCGCGCCGCACCAGCAGGCACGACCCGCTCAGCCACCCCACCGGCCGCTCGACCAGTTCGGCGTCCTCGTTGCGGTACCGCACGGTCCACGGGTTGTTCTTCCACACCGCGCCCAGCAGCGCGTGGCCGGTACCCGAGATCAGGTCGGGAACGCGGCGGGCCGACGGGTAGACGGTGCCGTCGGGCTCGGTGATCAGCGGTCCGAGCGCCCCGGCGCGTGGCCAGCGGCGGGCCGCGGCGAGCAACTCGTCCAGCGATCCCGGCGACCATTCGATGTCGGGGTTGGCGATGACGATGAACTCCACGTCCGGGCCCACCGCGGCCACGCCGCGGTTCATGCCGCCGCCGTAGCCGAGGTTGCCGCCGGTGTCGACCAGGGTCACCGTCGGGTCGGCGGCCGCGGCCGCCTCGGGGGCGCCGTCGTCGGAGCCGTTGTCGGCGATGATCACCTGGACCGGCGCGGTGGTGGCGGTCTTGAGCGTGCGCAGAAAGCTGTGCAGATACTCGCCGGAGGAATAGGTCACCGTCACCACGGCGACCGGGGACGAGACCGGCGCCGCCTGCTCGGGCGCGTCGTGCTCAGGCTCGATAGTCACCGCCACAGCCTAGGGGATGCGGTCCGGGGCCGCGGCGACCGCCGCCGCCAGCGAGGTGCGCCAATGCGGCAACGGAGTCAGGCCCGCCGCGGCCCAGGAGCGGCCGGAGAGCACCGAGAAGGCCGGGCGCGGGGCGGGCCGGGGGAAGTCCGCGGTGGTGCACGGGCGGACCCGTGCCGGATCGGCGCCGACCTCGGTGAACACCGCCCGCGCCAGGTCGTACCAGGTGGCTTCGCCGCCGCCGGCGGCGTGCAACACCGCGCCCGCGGTCCGTGCCGGCGCCCGGCGCACCTGGTCCACCAGTTCCCACAGGCCGTCGGCCAGATCGACGACGTAGGTGGGCGAACCGCGTTGGTCGTCGACCACCGCCACCTCCGGCCGTGCGGCCTCGAGCCGACGCATGGTGCCGACGAAGTCCGGCGAGGTCGCGGCACCGGTGTACACCCAGGCCGTCCGGACGATCGTGGTCGACGGATCGGCGGCCAGCGCCGCGCGCTCTCCGGCCGCCTTGCTGGCGCCGTACACGGTGGCCGGGGTCGCCGCCGGATCCAGATCGTCCGGTTCCAGGGGTGCGGTGCGCCCGGGCGGCGGACCGAAGACGTAGTCGGTGGACACGTGGATCAGCCGGGCCCCGGCCGCGGCCGTCGCCGCCGCCAGCCGACCAGGCCCGTCGGCGTTGATCGCGAAGGCGGTCGCCGCATCCTGTTCGGCGCCGTCGACATCGGTGTAGGCGGCGGCGTTGATCACCACATCCCCGGCGGCCAGGCCGCGCAGCGCCGCGGCCACCTGGGCGGCGTCGGTCAGGTCCACCTCGGCGGAGGTGTAGCCGACCAGATCTGCGGTCGAGGGTCGACGCAGGGCGAGGGCCGCCCCCAGTTGACCGGCCGCGCCGAGCAGGTGAATTCGCGTGGACATGGGTGTCATGGTGCCGCACCCGCGCCGCCGTTCCCCAACGGCATCGGTGCGGTCGTGTCCGACACCACCGGCGTTGCGCACCGGGTTCCCCCGCCGCCAACAAGTAGGGTGAAACCACACTTGTCACATCTGCAACACCGAGGGGACGCACGAGGGTGGAACCACGCCGCGAAGGTCGAGACCGCCGCGTCGGAACACGGGCCAAGTCCGGGACCGGCGAGCCGGAGCGCCGCGGTCGCCGCACCCCACCGATGCAGGCCGCCGAGGCCGCCGAGCGCACCCGCGACGGCAAGACCGGCGCCACCTCCACCCGCTCCCGCTCGGCCGCCGGACGCACCTCCTCGGCCGAGATCCACACCCGGCCCCGGCGCGCCGCCGCCGAACGCGGCTCCGGCAAGCCGCCGGGCCCGCCCGGCCGGCCCACCACGTCGGGCCCGCGCAAGCGGCCGCCGGGCAAGCGCCGTCGGGTGACCGATCTGCTGCCCTACGGCCGCGGACTGATCGCGGTGCTGACCGTGGTGGTGTTGGTCGTCACCGGTTACGGCTGGAGCCGCATCTCCAGCCTCAACTCCTCGGTCACGCTGGTGGGCGGCCTCGGCCTCGGCGGCGGCGCCGACGGTGCGATGGACATCCTGCTGGTGGGCACCGACTCCCGCCTCGACGCCAAGGGCGAGCCGCTCAGCGACGAAGAACTGAAGTGGCTGCGCGTCGGTGACGAGATCACCACGTCCACCGACACGATCCTGCTCATCCGCATCCCCAACGACGGCAGCACGGCCACCGCGATCTCCATCCCCCGCGACTCCTATGTCGACGTGCCGGGCATCGGCATGAGCAAGATCAATGCGGCCTACGGGTCCACCCGCGAGACGGTGCGCCGTACCGCCGTCGAGTCCGGTGTCGATGAGAAGACCGCCGAGAACGAGGGCATCAAGGCCGGCCGCAAGGCGCTCATCGATTCGGTGGCCAACCTGACCGGCGTCACCGTCGACCACTACGCCGAGGTGGGGTTGCTGGGCTTCGCGCTGCTGACCGACGCCGTCGGCGGCGTCGACGTGTGCCTGAAGAAGGCGGTGCGCGAGCCGCTGTCCGGTGCCCGTTTCCGTGCCGGCCGCCAGACCCTCAACGGCCCGAAGGCCTTGAGTTTCGTCCGGCAGCGCCACGATCTGCCGCGCGGCGACCTCGACCGCATCACGCGCCAGCAGGTCTACATGGCCTCCCTGGCCCAGAGCATCCTGTCCACGCAGACCCTCACCAACCCGAGCAAGCTGAGCGAGCTGGAGACCGCGGTGTCGCGGTCGGTGGTGATCGACGACGGCTGGGACATCCTGAACTTGGCGAACTCGCTCAAGGATCTCAGCGGTGGCGACGTCAAGTTCACCACCATCCCGGTGATCAGTGAGAACGGCTGGAGCGACGACGGCACGCAGAGCGTCGTCGAGGTCGATCCCGCGCAGGTCAAGACGTTCGTCGATCGCCAGCTGGGCGCCGCGGCCACCGGTGACGCCGGCGGACGCGGGGGCGTCACCGTCGACGTGGTCAACGCAGGCACCGTCGACGGCCTGGCCGCCAACGTCGCCGGTCTGCTCACCGCTAAGGGCTACCGCGAGGGCGAGACCTCCAGCAAGCCGATGAACGAGTTCGACTCCATCATCTTCGCGCGTTCGGTGGACAACGAGGGCGCCAAGCAACTCGCCAAGGACCTCGGCGGCAACATCGAGATCCGCGAGGACTCCTCCCTCCCCGACGACAAGGTGCGCGCCGTGCTGACCAACACCTACACCGGCCTGGGTGCCATCTGGAACACCGGCCCGCAGGGCGAGAACGCCAAGGACACCACCGCGGCGTCGACCCCGAGCTCGACGGCCAAGGCGCCGGCGGCGATCAAAGCCGACACCGACGGCCCGGTGTGCGTGAACTGACATGACCGCACCGACCATCACCGACGCCGTCCTGGCCGCCGTCGACGACCGGGCCCGCCCCCTGCTGACCTATTACGGGCCGGCGCAGCGGGTGGGCCTGTCCGGCGCCACCCTGGAGAACTGGGCGGCCAAGATCGCGAACTACCTGCGCGACGAGGCCGGTCTGTTCCCCGGCGATGCGGTGGGCGTGGATGCCCCCGAGCACTGGCAGACCGCCGCCGTGGTGCTCGGCGCCTGGTGGGCCGGGCTGCGCATCGAGTTCGGTCCGGCCGCCGACGCGGAGGCGGCGCGGGTGGTCTTCGTCGACCGCGCGGGTATCGACGCGCACCCGGACGCCGAGGAGACGGTGGTGCTGCCGCTGGATCCGTTCGCCGGCCGGGTGCCGGATCTGCCCGCCTTCGCCGCCGACTTCGGCGACACCGTGCGCCCGCACGGTGATCACTTCTCCCCCGGCGGCGCGGGCCCCGAGGCCGTACCCGGCCGCACCGTCGCCGATGTCCTGGCCGCGGCGCGGCAGGCCGCCGCCGCGCAGGGCGTCGCCGCCGGCGGACGCGTGCTGTCGGCGCGGTCGTGGCGCACCGCCGACGACGTGATCGCGCATCTGCTGGCGCCGCTGGCGGTGGGCGCGGCACTGGTGTGGGCCGATCCGGCCGCCGACCCGGATCTGGCGGCGATCGCCGAGACCGAGCACACCGACCTCACCCTGAACTGACCTGACCTGACCTGACCGGGCCTGCGCCCGGGCCCACCGACGACGAAAGCGGACCGCCGCCACCGGTCGGTGGCCGCGATCCGCTTCGAACTCGTCGATCCGGCTCGGAGCGATCAGCGCAGCAGTGCGCGCGCCATCACCATCCGCTGGACCTGGTTGGTGCCCTCGTAGATCTGGGTGATCTTGGCATCGCGCATCATGCGCTCCACCGGGAAGTCGGTGGTGTAGCCGGCGCCGCCGAACAGCTGCACGGCGTCGGTGGTGACCTCCATGGCGACGTCCGAGGCCAGGCACTTGGAAGCCGAGCTGATGAAGCCCAGGTTCGACTCGCCACGCTCGGCGCGCGCCGCGGCGGTGTAGACCATGAGGCGGGCGGCCTCGACCTTCATCGCCATGTCGGCGATCATGAACTCGACGCCCTGGAACTGGCTGATGGTCTTGCCGAACTGCTTGCGCTCCTTGACGTAGGCGATGGCCTGGTCGAGGGCGCCCTGCGCCACGCCGACGGCCTGCGCGCCGATCGTCGGGCGGGTGTGGTCGAGGGTGGCCAGGGCGGTCTTGAAGCCGGTGCCCTCCTCGCCGATGATGCGATCGGCCGGAATGGTGCAGTTCTCGAAGTACAGTTCCGCGGTCGGGCTGCCCTTGATGCCGAGCTTGTGCTCGAGCGGACCGACAGTGAAGCCCTCATCGTCCTTGTGCACCATGAACGCCGAGATGCCGTTGGCGCGCTTCTCCGGGTCGGTCACGGCCATCACGGTGTACCAGGACGACTGGCCGCCGTTGGTGATCCAGCACTTGGAGCCGTTGAGGACCCAGGAGTCGCCCTCGCGACGGGCGCGGGTCTTCATCGCGGCCGCATCCGAACCGGCTTCCCGCTCGGACAGCGCGTAGGAGGCCATCGCCTCGCCCGAGGCGATCGAGGGCAGGACCTGTGCCTTGAGCTCGTCGGAGCCGGCCAGGATCAGGCCCATGGTGCCGAGCTTGTTGACGGCGGGGATCAGCGAGGCGGAGACGTCGACGCGGGCGACCTCTTCGATCACGATGCACGCGGCGACCGAGTCGGCACCCTGCCCGTCGAACTGCTCGGGGACGTGGATGGCGTTGAAGCCGTTGTCCACGAGGGCCTTGCGCGCCTCCTCGGGGAAGCGGGCGTTCTCGTCGACCTCCTTGGCGTAGGGGGCGATCTCCTTCTCCGCGAGAGCGCGGATAGCCTCGCGCAGCGCCTGGTGCTCCTCGGGCAGCTGGAACAGGTCGAAATCGGGGTTGCCGAATGCCATTGTCTTACTCCTCCTGGCACTAAGTGCCACAGCCGGTTCGTGACAAGTGCACCACGGCCGGCAGGGTGAGTCAACACTCAGCGTTCGGCGAGGGTCTCCCACAGCCGCCGTAGTTCGGCGTTCAGGCCCTCGGCGGTGGCCGTCGCGTCGCCGCGGCTGACCTGCCGCAGCAGGTAGTTGTGCACCGCCGTGACCGCGGCGGCGTAGGCGACGACGCCGGTCGGCTGCGCCGTCGGCCGCGTCTGCCGCAGGTACTCCTCGAACAGGCGCTGGTAGCGCAGGGCCATCACCAGTTCGCGGTCGCGCAGCGTGGCCACCTGTGAGACCACCGCGTAGCGGCGGGCGGCCAGGTCCCGATTGGCGGCGAAGTGCGCGAACACCATCTCGGCGCCCTCGCACACCACCCACCACGGATCCTCGTCGTCGACGGCCGCCTCCAGATGCCCGGCCACCTGGTCGAGCATCGACTCGTGGTCGGCGAAGATCAGGCCCTCCTTGGAGCCGAACTGCCGGAACAGGGTGCGCCGGGAGGTCCCGGTCGCGCCGGCGATGTCGTCGACGGTCGTCGCCTCGTATCCCCGCTCGGCGAACAGCCGGATGGACTCCGACGCCACGTGGAGCCGGAATTCGGCGGCGTCGATCGACGTCTGCTCGGTGGTGGCCATGGGCCCAGTATTCCCCGCGCGCGGACCCGGCCCGCTGTCGGCCTGCGCGGATAGGCTGACGACATGAGACTGCTGCTGCTGTCGTGGGGTATCGGTGCACTGCCGGAGTTTCTGGACACCGCGGTCGACAGATCGCGCGCCGACCTGCGCCTCGGCTACCTCAACGATGCCGCTCTGCCGTACGGGGACGCCGAGTTCGCCGCCATCGATCGCACCCGGCTGACCGCACTCGGCTATCGCCCGGAGGTGGTCACCGCACGCGACTACGCCTGCGCCGAGGACTTCGCCGACCGCCTCGACCGACTCGACGCCCTGTACGTCTGCGGCGGCGAGACCTACGTGCTCCTCGATCATCTGCGGCGCGGAGGCCTGGACCGGGTGCTGACCGACCGGGTCCGCGGCGGCCTGCCGTACGTCGGGCTGAGTGCCGGCGCGGTGCTCGCCGGGGCCAGCACCGAGCCGGTGTCGCTGATGGACGATCTGTCCACGGCGCCCGGACTCACCGACCTGCGCGGACTCGGATTGTTGGAGGCCTCGGTGGTCCCGCACGCCGACGGCGCGATCCCGCAATACCCCGCATCGCTCATCAGCCGCGTCGTCGACACCTACGGGCCGCGGATGCCGCTGCTCCTGCTGCACGACGACCAGGCGCTACTGGTCACCGACGGCGACGTCACCCTGATCGACTCCCCGTAGCGGTAGCGTTCGACGCATGAGAGTTCCGCACGTCGTCGCCCGCGTCAACAAGTACGTGACCAATCCGATCCAGGGCCTCTGGGCGCCGCGGGTGGCGCCGTGGGCCGTCGTCGAACACGTCGGCCGCACCTCCGGCACCGGCTACTCCACCCCGGTGCTGTGCTGGGTGGGCCACGGGCGCATCTCGATCCCGCTCACCTACGGCACCGGCTCCGACTGGGTGCGCAACGTGCTGGCCGCGGGCGAGTTCACCCTCCTGCGCGAGGGCAAGCGCATCCGGGTGGCCGGGGCGCGCATCCTGCCGCCGGACTCCCCCGACATCGTCGGCCTGGCCCGCTACGTGGGCCGCCCGTTCGACGGAGTGCTGTTCGGCCGGATCGTCGAGGAGACGTCGTGAGCGACCTGCTCGCCGACTTCGCCCGGGCGGATTTCACCCACGAGGCCGTCACCCATCACTACTACCGCCTGGGCTCGGGCCCGGCGGTGATCGTGCTCGCCGAGGTACCCGGGATCACCCCCAAGGTGATCGAGTTCGCCCGCCGGGTCGCCGCCACCGGCCTCACCGTGTACGTGCCGTCGCTGTTCGGCACCGACGGCGCCGCACCCATGCCCGACGGTGTCGGCGACCTGCCGCGCACCGGCGCCACCTGGGCCAAGTCGCTCGGCAGGATCTGCGTGTCCCGCGAATTCACCGTCCTGGCCACCGGCCGATCGTCGCCGGTCGTCGGCTGGCTGCGGGGCCTGGCGGCGCAGGCCCACACCGAATGCGGCGGCCCCGGCGTCGGCGCGGTCGGCATGTGCGTCACCGGCGGTTTCGCCTTGGCGATGGCCGTCGACGACCGCTTGCTGGCCCCGGTCCTGTCCCAGCCGTCGCTACCGCTGCGCCTCACCCCGGGTCGCAAGCGCAGCATCGACATCAGCGACGACGACCTGGCGGTGGTGCAGGCGCGCTGCGCGCGGGGCCTGAAGGTCTTCGGCACCCGTTTCGAGGGAGACTGCCTGGTCCCGGATGAGCGGTTCGCCTTCCTCAAGGACAAGCTCGGCGCGGCGTTCATCGACGCGAGCCTGCCCGCGGACGCGGCCAACCCGGCCGCCCGCACGCCACCGCACTCGGTGCTGACCGAGCATCTGGACGACCGCCCCGGTCAGCGCACCCGGCAGACGCTCGACGACGTGCTCGACTTCCTGGCCACCCGCCTCGAGGTCCGGCCGTGACCGTCGACACCGCCCGCGCAGCGTTGGCGGTCCTGGACGATCCGTTCGGCAACGCTCTGCGCGGACGCCAGCGTCCGTTCTCCCGCACCCACGGCACCGCCGTCGCTTATCAACCGGACGTGTCGGTCTTCTTCGCCTACCCGGCGCCCCTGACCGCGGCGGTCTACGCCGACCTGGCCGCCCTCGCCGGCCCCGGCCAGACCCTGGGCCTGCGCAATCGCGACGTGCCGCTGCCGGACGGGTGGACGGTCACCGGCGCCTTCGAGATGGTCCAGTACACCGGTGTCGACGTGGCCGCGCGCCCCGACCCGGAGCTGACCGTGCTCACCACCCGCGACGTGCCGGAGATGACCGCACTGGTGCAGCTGACCAATCCCGGCCCGTTCCTGCCGCGCACCATCGAGTTGGGCAGCTACCTCGGCTACCGCGATCCGCGGACCGGACGCCTGCTGGCGATGGGCGGCGAACGCGCCCGCCCGGACGGCTGGACCGAGATCAGCGCCGTGTGCACCCACCCGGATGCGCGCGGCCGGGGTCTGGCTCGACGCATCGTCGGCGCGGTGGCCGCCGGGATCCGCGAGCGCGGCGACGAAGTCTTCTTGCACACCACCGCCGACAATCCCGCCCGCCACCTCTACGAGTCGATGGGCTTCATCCACCGCAACACCGTGAACCTGGAGATCGTCCGCGTCCCGCGGTGAGCGGGGCCGACGACCGGTGAGGAGTAACGCCATGTTCGATCCGTCCACCCTCGCGGTGCCCGTCGTGGGCGCCCCCATGGCCGGCGGGCCGTCCACTCCCGCGCTCACCGCTGCGATCAGTGAGGCCGGCGGTTTCGGCATGCTGGCCGGCGCGTACCTCAGTCCCGACGCACTGCGCGACCAGCTCGCCGCGGTCCGCGCGCTCACCGACGCCCCGTTCGGGGTGAATCTCTTCGTGCCCGAGGAGATCCCGCTCGACGCCGACGCCTTCGCGCGGTTCCGCGACCTGCTGCTCCCGCTGGCGCACGCGCGCGGCGCGGACCTGCCGTCGGCCCCGGCCTACACCGACGACGCGTTCGAGACCAAGGTCGACGTGCTGCTCGAGGAGGACGTCACCGCGGTGTCGTTCACCTTCGGCGCGCCGGCCCCCGAGGTGTACGCCGCGTTCACCGGCTTCGACATCGCGACGATCACCACCGTCACCACCGCCGCGGAGGCCCGGGTCGCCCTCGACGCCGGTACCAGCGCGCTGTGCGCGCAAGGCTTCGAGGCCGGGGGCCATCGCTCGACGTTCGGCATCACGGACCGCGACGCCCAGGTCGGGGTGCGCGAACTCGTCACCGCCGTCACCGGACTGGGCGTACCGGTGATCGCCTCGGGCGGGGTGAGCGGTGTCGACGACGTGCGCACACTGCTCGCCGCCGGTGCCGCTGCGGTGCAGGTCGGCACCCTGTTCCTGCGCACCCCGGAAGCAGGCACCCGCCCCGCGCACCGCGCGGCACTGGCCGATCCACGGTTCACCGAGACGGCCACCACCCGCGCCTACTCCGGGCGCCTCGCCCGAGCCCTGGTGAACGAGTACGTGCGCACCTTCTCCGCCGCTGCCCCACCGGTGTATCCGCAGATCAACGCGCTCACCGGGCCGCTGCGCCGAGCCGCGGCCGACGATCCCGAGGTGATCAACCTGTGGGCGGGCACCGGCTGGCGCGGTGCCCGAGCGATCAGCGCCGCCGACGTCGTCGCCGCCCTCGACCCTGCGCGGTAACGCCGGCGCACACGCGCCTGCGTCTGCGTAGCCACGCCCGACGCGGGCCGGTCCTGGGCGGTCCCCGTGACCATCCCGACCCGCCCTGCGGCAGGCACACTATGAAATTTTCAAACAACACATCGCGCCGGGAACCGCTCCCGACACTTACTCAGAGCGCCTCACGCGGCGCTGGCCGATAACGTCAAAGTCCGTCGCGCATTCGACCGAACAGCTTCACGAAACCGCTTCGGATGCTCCAGATCCACCGGCGGCACGAACCACGGCTGCCGATCGTGGCCGATGAACACTTCCCATCCACCGTGGTGAATCACGGTGTGGTGCCGGCGGCAGAGCAGGACACCGTTGTCCAAACTCGTGGTCCCTCCGTGCTCCCAATGCTCCACGTGGTGCCCGTCGCACCACGACGGCGGAACACCGCAACCGGGAAAGGCGCAACCGCGATCCCGCAAGACCAGGGCTTTACGGATACCGGGCGTGAACAGTCGCTTCTCGCGGCCCACGTTCAGCGGCACTCCGTTGTCGTCGAGCAGCGCGAGGGCGACGGACGCTTCGCACATGATCAGCTCCGCGGTCCGCGCCGAGATCGGTCCGCCGAACCCGAGCCACGGCACCGCCGCGTCGTCCTCCGACATCGGAACTGAGATCGTCTGTCCCGCAACCGAATCCAGTACCTGCCCGTTCATCACCACCGCCGCTGGCACCGACAACGTCACGTGCGGCAACACTCCCCCGGACTCGGGACGCTCCGAATGAGACAGATACGTGCGAATCACCTGCGCCATCGCATCCGCGCGCCGCCGCTTCGCCGAACGCCGATCCGCAGAACCATCGGGCTCGGGCACCGGCCGCGTCAACGGATCCAACGCCGCACTCAATTCCTCGGCGGCCACGATGTCGAAGTCGATCGTCACCGCGACCCGACCGTCATCGGTCCGGTTCAGGGTCATCTCGTTCAGATCGTCACGTTCGGCGACCGGAACGTACCCGTCCTCAGCGTCGGGGTCGTCCTCGACCGGCGCCAGCTTGATCGCCCACGCACGTGCGGACTCCCTCACCCGTGCCGGCGAGGTCTGCACCATCAGCGAATGCACGACTCGCGCACGATCAGCGTCGGACAGTTCCACCCGACCGGTCACGTGACCGAGACCGGACGCCACGGCATCACCGTGCTCCGCCGACACCGCACCATCGCGCAAGCCCCGGGTCACCGAGACGAGATTCTCGTCGTCGATCGCCTGCCCGAGCCGGCCGGCGCGGTAAGCCACAGCCGGCGCCGCACCGAGTTCGGTGAGGATCGCCGCGGCGGACCGCACATGCTTCCGGGCCGGCAAACCGACGCGTTCGATCGCCGCGCATGCCGCCGCGACGGAGTAGTCGGCCACATTGCGCAACCGCAGAACCGCCGCGGTCACCGCCAGGAGGATAGTGCCCCTTGGGGTGGTGGACTTCGGATCGGGCGTAGAGTCACGCGTTCTGATCAACGAGTCGTTGTGAACGCTATGCGATTTGGGCTTGCGCGTCCA
>NZ_JBHLWV010000050.1:0-7023 GCF_042432625.1 Gordonia phosphorivorans
AGATTCCTCGAAGGATCACACGGTGACCGCTCCCGCTCCGAGCAACGACACGCTGCTCGTCATGGTCCCGGTCACCGGGCTACACCACTCTATGGGGCACTACTCAGCGCGTCAGCCAGCGCGACCGCCATATGATCATTCGCACGGCTATAAGAGATGAACACCGAATCGGTCACGCTGGCACTCCCAACGGCTGCGGGCATTCGGTCAGTCCTAGTTCACGCTGCGTTCGGTCCGGGAAGAAGTCCAACGTGGCGGTCGGGTAGCAGAACCAGACCCGTTCCCGAACCCCCTTGAAGAGAGCGTCAAGTGAATTTCCGCATCCAGCGCACGACTGCGACATCAGCCAACGCCCGTCCGAAGTCATCGCCCATAATTGCCGGCGATCAGGACTCCAGCGCACCCTCGAGACTTCGCGGGGCCCAAAGTTGTGGCGAGCCGCCAGCCCTATCGCCCCATTTGCCGCGACGTCGATCTCGGTAACCGCACCCGCAGAGGTCGCGACGGCGACCGTCGTGCCGTCGGGCGTGATCGCAACATTCGAAGGAGTTCCTTCACCGAAGATCCGGCCCGAAACCCAGGGAACGTCCGGCTGCGACTCCGTCTCCACTCGCACCGCGTCAGGATTCAGCACGGTCGTCCATCCTCTTCCGGAGATACGGACGGACCCATCGTCGTCGATTGCGACGGAGGTGCCCGCCGCCTCAACGTCACTCCCATCGGCCCCCACGAGACGACTCGAAGGCTCCGGCACCGACATCGACGTCGTCAGATCCGCGATCTCACCCACGCCCATGTTCCCGCACACCAGAGTGCGACCGTCGGGCGACAAACTGAAGGTTCGCACCGAATCCATCACGGCACACACCCGCGAAACCCGTTTCGCCGCAGTATCGACCAGGCGCGCTCCCCCGATAGACGACATCACCACGACCTGACCCGCATCGTCGACGGCCATTGCAGTGAGCGCCAAGGAAACGCGCATACCCACGGGACGCAGCGTGCTACCCGCGTTGCGGAGCAATTCTCCACGTCCGTCCGCAGCGACAACCGTCTTCCCTGACGGCGAAACGGCGGCCACTTCCGCCGGGTCCTGCGGCCAACCGTATCGCTCGACGACCCGACCTGAGAGAACATCCACGACGGCCAGGTCTCCGCCATCGCGCACAGCAGCCCACATCTGCCCGGCGGGACCGGCACGCAGATCATGCACCTCGGTGAATTCACCGACCGATTCGGCCTTCAGCTGCCCGGCGGCGCCCACGCGGACCCTACTCAGATCGCCACCCTCGGTGAACACCGCGGCCGCGGCGCCGTCTGACGAGACCGCGATACCAAGGGGCAGCGATGGCAGCTGGATCTCCGAAGAATCTCCGGAGACCAGATTCGTCACCCGGACGACGGAGTCCTGGTCGTAGGTGGCGATGATCGCACCGTCGGGAGTCGAAACGATCCCAAACAGCGGTTGCTGACTGATCCGGGTCCGGGATGTCATTCCGCCGGTGCGCAGATCCCACGTCACCACCGTGCCGACCGAGTCCGCGGACAGCGCAATATCCGGATCACCAGTTAGCGCAAAACCGTTCAGGTGCGCGTCCTTGGCGTAACCCAGGACTCCGCGCCCCCACGGGGCCTCCATCGCCGCGATCAACTTTCCGTACGCGGCTTGCGGGACTTCGCGGCCGGCCGCGCTCTGCTGGATCATAAGGCCTGCCATCTTGAGACCCTGCAGATCCGGCCGGCCCTCGTCAGAGCTGACACCGAGCAAGCCAGCGGCCAGTATGTTCGATGATTTCAAGTCGCTGATCGCGCGAAAGCCTGTCACTGCGATCGCAACGATGGCCGCCAGCACGCCGAATCGGAATGCCCACCGCCGGTTCCTGCGCCACCACTCCTTTCGCGCCGCCTGCCGCGAGTACTCGAGGTACTCGATCAACCGAGGACTGGCGGTCCCAACATCGTCAGCGGCCCCGACCGTACCGGTCGTCTCCAGCGACCGCTTGATCGCTCTGCGGTCGCTCATCAAATAGTCCGGCTCACGACCGGAGTAGACCCACGCCGCCGCCTGCGCCTCGAGGCTCTGCGAATCGCGATAACGGTGGAGATCCATCCGCAACGCTGTCAGCAACGTAGCGTTGCGTTCACCAGAGTCGACTGTTGACTCCCAGAGAATCCAGTTCAGTTCACTTAAAAACTGCGGCACTTCAACGTCGACCACTGGGCCAATCCGAACCGGCACGAGTTTCGCGCTCTGCCAACCTGCCACATCCGACATCAGAGCGCTGTCCCGGACCAGTGCCGACGACACTCCGACGACGACCGCATCCGGATTCTCGGCGGCACCCGGCGACATGATCCGCACTTCACGCTGCGTGAGGACATCTGAGATCTCGCGCAGTGCCAGCTGATCAGCTGCGGCTCCGATGACGACTACCTTAAGTTCCTCAGTCACGGACCAAGAGTTCCGCAGTCGACGACGCACTACTATCCCCCAGCCGAATGACACGGCGGCGGACAGCCCTGCGCATTTACGGCAACTCCTCCACACATCCGAGGAGCTCGAGGTGATCCGTCCCGGGATTTCCGGAGGGTTCGCCTCAAGGCCTGCTCGGGGTGGGCGCGGCCGAGACGTCACACCTCACCGAATCAACTCGCAAAGAACGCGAACACGGCGATCATTGCGCCGAGGATGCCAAAGATCAGGGCCAGCGTGGCTGCGAAGGTCATGGCCAGAGCCCATTGCAGCATGATCGCGATGACCATGGCGACGGCGGACGCCGCGACGATCAGCGCCTCGATGCGTGAGAGTCGGCCGGGGAAGTTCTCGCGCGGCTGGCCGCCTGCTGTCACGATGAACACTGCGACCATGATCGGGATGGTCCAGGCGACAGAGGCGTCGTCACTCAGTCGGGACATCCCGTCGAACCATCCGAGCAGCGACTGATACCAACCCCAGCCGTCGTCGTACAGGTCGATGACCCAGTTCCGGACGCTCAGCCCGGCCGCCGGGGAGACCGACGCGACCATCTGCGTGATGGCGAGCGGGATGCCGAGGCAGGCGACGACTGAAGCCCAGGTCGCCCAGAACCGCTGCGTGTCGTTCAGGGGCGCTTCGACGGTGGTTTGGTCGCTCACGGACAGAACGAGCTGCGTGATGGCGATCGCAATCAGGTAGCCAACGGTCGCTCCGATGATCGGCAGAGTCGCTCCGGTCGGATCGGGCGCCACCATCGACCAGCCGATGGAGAAGGTCACCGCCACCACGATCGCCGTCACCCAGCGACGCGGTCGTCCGACGACGAAGTCGGCTACCCAGCAGATCACGACGCACACCACCGCGGTGATCACGATCGCCACTAGCGCGTCGATGATCGTGGACTCAACGAAGAACTCGTTCCCCACATTCGACGCTCCGAATCCAAAGAAGTAGACGATCCCGTACGGGACAGTCAGGGGCAGCCGGGCGATCGCCCCTCCGTTCGCCCGGGACAAGCGCTGCCGACGAGCCTCTACGCGAGCTGCGGCCGCGCGAGCACGCTCGGCCTCTGCCGCCCGTTCCTTCTCCAGCCGCTCCCGCTCCGCCGAGGCAGCACGGACCTCCCGCGTCTCCCGCGCCTGAGTCGTTGCGAGTTGACTCAGCGCAGCCGCCGCGATCAGCGAGCTCAGTCCGTCGTCGTTCACGACATCCCTCCACTCATCTACGCGCTCCTAGGAATCCAAGACCGTGCCACCCGACGATGGCGTCCCCCCGGAAGCTCTCCTTTTGGTCAGCCAGTCGTCGAGGAAACTCGTGTCCGACGACGGCGGTGGCGGCTCCGGTTCACTCGACCGGAAGTCTGCCGGGTCCAGTCGGCCTAGGTCGAGGTCCTTGAGGTGCCGGTACGACGACGCCATCACGTCGTCGAGTGCGGCCCGGTCGCAGGTTTGGGGCCGTAGCCTCGGATCCACGGTCATCGTGAACGGCGCCGACGACACCCCGTCCGCCTCGTTGCGGGTGACGATGGCATGGAACATCGGCAGATTCGCAAGCGTCGCCGCACCCACCGCACCACCGGTCGTCGCGACGTGCTCGGCGACGTGCGGACCGTTCGCCCGGAAGATCACCGACGTGCCGACGTTACCGGTCAGCGCCTGCGCAACTTCGTTATCGAGCTGACCCAGGTACTGGTGCGCGGCCGTCACCGAGATTCCGAACTTCCGGCCCTCAGAGAGCATGTTCACCAGCGAGCCTGCCATCACCGAATGCGCCTCGTCGACGATCACATGGAACCGCCGGTCGGTCTGACGATTCATGGCCGCAACCCAGAAACGGTTCAACAGCAAGTAGCCGAGCAGCCGTGATGCGGAGGCGCCCATCTGCCCCTTGGCCAGATCCACCAGCACGATCTGGCCGGTGTCCATCGCTGTCGCCGGGTGGTACACGTCCTGTCCGGACGCGAGAATCTGCGCAAGCGCCGGACTCGCCGAGAAGGCTTCGAACTTGCTGTTGACCCAAGAAACCAAGTCGCCATACTCACTGCTCTTCCGCTGACTACCCACCTCGTTCTGCCACCAGACCAACTCGCGGCGATCGGTCAGCTTCTTCATCACCTCGGCAATCATCGCCTTGTCGCTGAGCATCAACGGAACATCGAGCAGGCTTGCCCGCTTGCCACGCAGCAGCACGAGTCCGCGGAGTGCGTGATTGATGCGCTCGATGAAGCGCGGCCCCACAATGCCCTGTTCCTGACGGTCGAACAGTTCCTGGAACATCGCCCCGATGTCGGAGATCGCGGTCGCGAGACTCACCGCGTCATCGGCGTGCAGAGGGTTCAAAGGCATGGGGTGATCTAGATCCGCCGCACGCACCACCATGCACCGTTCCGCGGCGCTCGCCGGCAGCTCGGCGAGGATTCGATCGACGAGACTGCCGTGCGGGTCCAGCACCAGCGCGCCGTTGTCACTGTGCGCAAGTTCGTGCACCAAACCTGCGAGCAAAGTGCTCTTACCCGTACCCGTCGCACCGACGATATGCATGTGGCGCAGCAATTCCTTGTCGCCAAGCGTCACGTCGAGAGGCAGACCGGCGTCCGTTTTCGCGATCCCGACGGTGACGCCGCGATCACCTCCGGTTCGGCGTCGCTCCACCGTCGCTGAGACCGGCAACCCCGCTGGCGCGCCGGCCAGGAATCCCACCGGAGAATCCGGGCCCACCGGAAGCAGCAGCGCCAGTCGCACTTCCGACTCGTCACACCGAAACAGGTCCTTCCCACACTCCGGCATCTCCGGCGTATCCGGGGTGAACACGAGCCCGGGGAAGTTGTCACGCAGCGCTGCCAGGAGGCCGAGCGGAGGGGTCGACTCGCCGACGAGAGTCACCGACATCGTGAACCACTGCTGATCGACAGCGGTGATCGCCACCTCGATCCGGCCGCCGTGCCAGCGGCTCAGCGCCTTCCACAGGCGCGCCCGGTCTCGCAATGTCACCGATTCCACGGTGTCCCACGTCGACGAGGTCTGCCTCCGAGGCCGGAAGCCGAGGCCAGCCGCCTCCG
The DNA here is from genome assembly GCF_042432625.1 of Gordonia phosphorivorans. Lineage (NCBI taxonomy): Bacteria > Bacillati > Actinomycetota > Actinomycetes > Mycobacteriales > Gordoniaceae > Gordonia > Gordonia phosphorivorans. The sequence goes on from NZ_JBHLWV010000050.1 coordinate 5,535, forward strand.
GGCGTCCGCGCCACACGTGTTCGCGGGCTAGGTGCGGACGAATAGTCCAGTCTGTTGTCACGTCCTCATCGAGGACGAGGGCGAACTCGTCGGGGATCGCATCGACCTGTGAGTCCAGACGAACCATCAGGGTCGACGGCCCCTCGCTGCCCGGAAGCACCTCAGAGCCGGCCTCGATATTCAGTTCGGTACCCGGAACCAGGCGCAGCATCGAGATCACCGCATCCAACACCGGTTCGTTGCTCTCGTCTTTACCTCGTGGCCGCAGCCCCGTGATCGTGAGCACCGCTCCTTCGGCACGCAGGTCGGAAGAGTCCCCCACTGTCGTTCCAACGCTCATAGCAATCGGTCCTTTCGCTTCTGCAGTATCCAATCAAGACCGTTTCCCCACTCCCTCGGATACCTGTGCGCACCCGAGTCGTCGAATGCGATTGCCTTCAACCGCAAGGAGCTCCGCGCCGGTGATTCCCCGCGACAGCGCTACACACGCGATCGGAGCCCAAACATCTTCGACCCGAAGAAGGCGATTCCACCGCCAAACGCTGCGGCGACGGTGCCGATCCAAGATGATTCCGCGTCGCCGAATACCGAAGCGCCAAACCACTGGACCACCGCCACCGAAATCGCCAGCACCCCAAGCACATACGGCGATACCGCCGTCCCGACGAGAAGCGCCAGTCCTGCGGCCACCAGAACATAGGCCGCGGACACGACGGGCGATTCACCGAGGTTGAGAGTGTCACTGCCCTGCGGCGAGACGAGAAATCCGACAACCTCAACTACTCCGAACAGCCCGAGCCCGCCGACCCTCATGAACGATTTGAGATGACCAGACCACAGAACACCAAGGGCGAATGCGGCCACCAGCGTCACTACCAGCACCATTCGGTAGGCCGTCCCGAGCACATCGAAGCCGCCGGATCCCGCGATCAAACGGCCGAGTCCCCACACCGCAATCAGCCCTGCGGCCACGTTGATGCCCGCCACGGCAAGTGCACCGAGCTGTGAAGGCAGGAGCACCAACACCCCGACGAATAGCCCGATCGCAGCTCCAGACATTGCGTCCGCGTAAGAGTAGAGCTCACCGTATGCAGTGCCCAGCGCGAGCCCGCCCATCATAGCGACGACCCACCGCAGGTCACCGGGGTCCCGCCGGTCCGACGCGACGCCGCCGATCTTGCGCCCGGGGTACTTACCGACGCCCTGGAACATCACCCAGAAAATTCCGAACAAGAACGCCAACAGGATGAACGCACCGAGCACTTCCATCTGCTGCCCACTCCGTCTCCTAAGTCTTCGGCGATCGTATCGCTGCACGCGTAGTCCGTCGGTCATCCTTCCGGTGGAATCTCCGCCCGGATTCTGCCGAATTCCCGAGTACCTGACCTAGTGTCGCGTGTCGTTAATTAGTTTATGGTTCCTGGGTTGAGATAATTGGCTATGGCGAATTCTCCTGCCCCGGCACTGGAACTGCGTGATGGCGATGCGG
>NZ_JBHLWV010000051.1:0-11774 GCF_042432625.1 Gordonia phosphorivorans
CCAGCGCCGATGGTACTGCACCCTAATCAGTGTGGGAGAGTAGGACACCGCCGAACACAACTTGAAAAGCCCCCGAACCCTCGTGGTTCGGGGGCTTTTCGCATCCCTACCCGTTGTCGTGTTTGCCGGCTTCCCGACTGTGGATTCGTTTCCCGCGCAGGCTCAGAAGGCCGGCGGCAACGGAGTCGACATTCGCCGAGCCAGCCCGTCAATCGGGAGGCGGCGTAGTCCCGGGCTGGGTGGCGGCCTAGGCTGGGAGTATGGCAGTAAATCGGCCGGTGGACGGCAGCGGCGAAGTGGCGCGGGCGCCGCGTGCACGGATGACGGGGGCGCAGCGTCGACTCCAGCTGATCGAGGTGGCGCGCGGGCTCTTCGCCGAACGAGGCTACGAAGGCACGTCGATCGAGGAGATCGCACTACGCGCCGGCGTCTCCAAGCCGATCGTCTACGAGCATTTCGGAGGTAAGGAAGGTCTGTACGTGGTCGTCGTCGACCGCGAGATGGAGACCCTGCTGGAGATGGTCACCAAGTCGTTGACCGAGAACCGGTCGCTGTACCGGATCCAGCAGGTGGCACTCGCGCTCCTCACCTACATGGAGGAGCGCACCGACGGATTCCAGATCCTGGTGCGGGGCGAGTCGATCGTCAGCGAGGCCGACGGCGAGAGCACCCGGTACGGCAGCCTCCTCAATGACGCGATCAGTCAGGTGGAGCATCTGCTGGCGGGCGATTTCGAACGCCGCGGCTTCGACCCGTCCCTGGCCCCCCTGTATGCGCAGGCCTTGGTGGGCATGGTGTCGGTGACGGCGCAATGGTGGCTGGATGTGCGTACGCCTCCCAAGGAGGTGGTGGCCGCGCACCTGGTCAATCTGTGCTGGAACGGACTCACCAGGCTCGATCCCGACCCGGTTCTCGTGGACCACGACTACGTGGAGCCGAGCGCGGACTAGCAGGGGGACGGGCTCCGACGGCCGGTAGTAGACTGGTGGCATGATCACGCGAGCGAACGGCCTGCTGGCCGGTGCAGTCTCGGTGATCCTCGGTACCGCCGCGCACTCGCTGGCCGGCGGATATCGCCCGGAGGGGCGTCAGCTTCTGCTTCTGCTGGCCATCGGCCTCGCGGTGGCCGCGGTACGCGGCGCGCAGGTGGACCGGGCGCAGCAGCGTCGTGCACGTGGTCGACTGTCGTCGGAATGGGCGTCGATCGCCGGCGTCTTGATCGGCGGGCAGCTGGCCTCACACCTGGCGCTGTCGGTACTGGGCTCGCAGTCCGGGCACCAGCACGCCGTGAACACGGTCACGATGGCAGGTTGGCACGTGGCCGCCCTGCCCGCGGCCGTCCTGGCCTTGGCCGCGATCAGTGCGGTGTTGGGCCTGCTGTCGACGACTGTGGCCACTCTTCGTTCGTACTCGATGACGCCTCGGCGCCTGGCCGTCGTACTACCGACGTCGGCGCCCGACGTTCCGGCGCATCAGCTCGCGCCGCGTCTGTCCGTAGGGATGCGCGCTCCACCCGCTCTGGGTTGAGTCCGTCACTTCATTCGCGCTTCCGTCTCGAACGTCGGAAGTGTCTTCCCTACGCCAGAAAGCGTTACACACCATGGCAATTCGCCGCATTCATCGTCCCGCCGTCGCCCTCATCGCCGCCGCGGCTCCGCTGCTCATCCTGACCGGTTGCAGCAGCAACAGCAACGACTCCGCGTCCTCCCCGGCCAGCGCCTCGCAGCAGCAGGCCGCCCTGGTGGTCAGCGACCAGTGGGTCAAGGCCTCCGACGAGCACATGACCGCATTGTTCGCCGTCTTCAGCAACAACAGCGACAACGAGATCCGCATCGTCTCCGGCAGCACGCCGGTCGCCGGTGAGGTTCAGCTGCACGAGACCGTCTCCGAGGACGGCGTCAACGTGATGAAGGAGAAGAAGGACGGCTTCGCGATCCCCGCGAACGGCAGCCTGGCGATGAAGCCGGGTGGCGATCACATCATGCTGATGGATCTGAAGGAACACATCGCGGCCGGGCAGCCGGTGACCGTCGAACTGCGCATGTCCGACGGCTCCACCCAGTCGGTGACCGCCGTGGCCCGTGACTTCGCGGGTAACCAGGAGAACTACCAGCCGTGACCCGATCGCGCGGATCCGCCCGGATCTCGCGCCGAGGGCTCCTCACCGGTGTGGCCGGACTCGCCGGCGCCGGTGTCGGTGCTGCTGCCGTCGGTCTCGGCGTCGAACGTGAATCGTTCGACGCCGAGCCGGCGCGGCAGACCGTGGAGTTCTACGGCCGTCACCAGGCGGGAATCATCACTGTTCCGGCGACCCACGCCAACTACATCGGGCTGGATCTGGTCGATCCCACCGATCTGGGTGCACTCGCCGGAGTACTCACTCTGTGGACGCAGGACGGTGCCCGACTGGCCCAGGGCATCGCCGCCCTGGCCGACCCGGAACCGGAATTGGCCACCGCACCGTCGCAGCTGACCGTCACCGCGGGGGTGGGACCGCGGATCTTCGAGGATCCGCGGCTGGCCTCACGGCGTCCGTCGTGGCTCAAGCCGCTGCCGGCGTTCGGCATCGACCGGCTGCAGGATCAGTGGAAGCAGACCGATCTGTTGCTGCTGATCGCCTCCGACGACCCGGTGGCATTGGCCCACGCCACCCGCATCCTCACCGCGGAGGTGCGGACCATCGCACGTGTGCGGTGGGTGCAGCGCGGTTTCCGGACGGCGCGCGGCACCCAGCCGGACAGCCAGACGCAGCGCAACCTGTTCGGGCAGATCGACGGCACCGAACAGCCCGCCGCCGCGCGCCAGGACGAACTGATCTGGGACGACGGCGCCGAGCAGCCGTGGCTGGCCGGCGGTACGTCGATGGTGGTGCGCCGCATCGCCATGCACATGGACACCTGGGAAGAGCTCGACCGGGAGAACCGGGAACTGGTGATCGGACGGAACCTGGCCAACGGGGCGCCGCTGACCGGTACCGACGAGCACGACCCGGTGGATCTGGCCAAGACCGTCGGCGGTCTGCCGGTGATCCCGGCGTCCTCGCACATCGCCCGTGCGCGGCGTCGGGCCGACCACGAGCAGTACCTGCGTCGCGCCTACAACTACGACGAGCCGCCGGCGCCGCCGCTGCCCGGGCAGGAGCCGGACACGTCGAACACGGGGTTGATCTTCTCCACCGTGCAGCGTGACCCGGTGCGGCAGTTCCTGCCCTCGCAGGAGCGCCTCGCCGAGCACGACGATCTGAACGTGTGGACCACGCCGATCGGGTCGTCGGTGTACGCGATCCTGCCCGGGGCGACCCCGCAGGTACCGCTGGGTGGTTCGTTGCTGAGGGGACTCTAGCGGCGCACTAGAATCGTCGGAGTGTCTACCTCTCCTTCGCTGTCCGGACTGGCCGCCTATGCACTGCGCGACGGCGCTTTCGCCGAGTTGGCCGAACGCGGCGGTCAGGTCCGTCTGGACCTGACCGCACCGGACGCGGCACGACCGTTCATCGTCGCCGCCCTGGCCGGTCGTGCGGCAGGGCCGCTGCTGGTGGTGACGGCCAATGGTCGGGAAGCCGACGACCTGACCGCCGAACTCGGGGAACTGCTCGACGACGGCGCCTCGGTGGTGGCGCAGTTCCCGTCGTGGGAGACGCTGCCGCACGAACGGCTCTCGCCGAGCGCGGACACCGTCGGGCAGCGCCTCGCGGTGCTGCACCGGCTGGCCGATCCGAAGGCGGCGCCGCTGCGGGTGGTGGTGACCACCGTGCGGTCGCTGATCCAGCCGATGGCCCCGGGGCTCGGTTCGCTGCGAACGGTGACGCTGGTGGAGGGCGAGGACACCGACTTCGACGCGCTCATCGGGCAATTGGTGGAGATGGCGTACGAACGCGTCGACATGGTGGGTCGCCGCGGTGAGTTCGCCGTCCGCGGCGGCATCCTCGACGTCTTCCCGACCACCGCGGATTTCCCGGTGCGCGTGGAGTTCTGGGGCGACGAGGTGACCGACATCCGGGCCTTCTCGGTGGCCGACCAGCGGACGCAGCCGGAGATCGAGACCCTGTCGGTGCAGATCCATCCGTGCCGCGAACTCGTCCTCACCGAGCAGGTGCGGGCGCGGGCGGCGGAACTGGCCGCGACAACCGACGACGAAGCGCTCGCCGAGATGATGACCAAGCTGGGCGAAGGCATTCCGGTCGACGGCATGGAGGCGATGATTCCCGCCCTCGTCGAGGGCGAAATGCAGCTCCTCACCGAGGTGCTCCCGGAGGGCACGCGCGTGCTGGTGCTCGATCCGGAGAAGGTGCGCACCCGCGCCACGGATTTGGCCCGCACCGGCGCGGAGTTCCTGGAAGCGTCGTGGAATGCCGCGGCGCTCGGGGCGGGGGCTCCGGTGCAGGCCGAGAGCGTCGACCTGCAGGCCAGCTCGTACCGGCCCGTCGCCGAGGTGGAGCAGGCCACCGTCGACGCGGGCAGGTCGTGGTGGACGGTGAGTCCACTGGCCTCGGGCAGCGGCGACGAGTTGGAACTGAAACTGCAGGCCGGGCCCGCACCGCACGGCGACGAGTCGGCGATTGCGGACCTGCTGGTGGGGCTGCGGGCGCAGTTGGCCGCCGGCGGTCGTGCGGCGGTGGTGGCGGCCGGCAAGGGCACGGCGCAGCGCTTCGTCGAACGCCTCGGCGAGGCCGAGGTGCCCGCGCGATTGATGGGCGACGGCGACACCCCGCCCGAGGACGCGGTCGGGGTCTATCACGGCACTCTCCGCCACGGTCTGCTGGTCGGGACACTGGTGATCATCACCGAGCCCGATCTGACGGGTGCTCGCGTGGTCGGCGTGAAGGACGGGCGCAAGCTGCCGGCCAAGCGTCGCAATCAAGTGGACCCGTTGGCGCTCACCGCCGGGGACATGGTGGTGCACGATCAGCACGGGATCGGTCGCTTCGTGGAGATGATCGAGCGCACTATCTCCGGTGCGCGCCGCGAGTATCTGGTGATCGAGTACGCCCCGGGTAAGCGTGGGCAGCCGGGGGATCGGCTGTACGTGCCGATGGATTCGCTCGACCAGCTGTCCCGCTATGTGGGCGGGGAGCAGCCGTCGCTGTCCAAGCTGGGCGGCTCGGATTGGTCGAACACCAAACGCAAGGCGCGCAAGGCCGTTCGCGAGATCGCCGGCGAGCTGGTGCAGCTGTACGCCGCGCGTCATTCGGCGCCGGGCTTCGCCTTCAGTCCGGACAGTCCGTGGCAGCGGGAGATGGAGGACGCGTTCGACTTCACCGAGACCGTCGATCAGATGACGGTGATCGCCGAGGTGAAGGCGGACATGGAGAAGCCGGTCCCGATGGACCGCGTGATCGTCGGCGACGTGGGCTACGGCAAGACCGAGATCGCGGTGCGTGCGGCGTTCAAGGCGGTGCAGGACGGCAAGCAGGTGGCCGTGCTGGTGCCGACCACCATCCTTGCCGGGCAGCATCTTCAGACGTTCACCGAGCGGATGGCCGGGTTCCCGGTCAAGGTGCGTGGACTGTCCCGCTTCACCGACCCCGCCGAGTCCAAGCAGATCCTCGCCGATCTGGCCACCGGCGACGTCGACGTCGTGATCGGCACCCATCGCCTGCTGCAGACCGGTGTGGTCTGGAAGGACCTGGGCCTGGTGATCGTCGACGAAGAGCAGCGGTTCGGTGTGGAGCACAAGGAGCACATCAAGTCGCTGCGGACCCACGTGGACGTGCTCACCATGTCGGCGACGCCGATCCCGCGCACGCTGGAGATGTCGATGGCCGGCATCCGCGAGATGTCGACCATCCTGACACCGCCGGAGGAGCGTCACCCGGTCCTGACCTACGTGGGCGCCTACTCCGACAAGCAGGTCGGCGCGGCGATCCGTCGCGAGCTGCTGCGCGACGGCCAGGTGTTCTACGTGCACAATCGCGTGTCCTCGATCGACAAGATGGCCAAGGACATCGCGCGCATGGTGCCCGAGGCGCGGGTGGCCGTCGCGCACGGTCAGATGCCCGAGGAACTGCTGGAGAAGACCGTCGACGCGTTCTGGAACCGAGAGTTCGACGTGCTGGTGTGCACCACGATCATCGAGACCGGCCTGGACATCTCCAACGCGAACACGCTGATCGTCGACCGGGCCGAGAACTTCGGCCTGAGCCAGCTGCACCAGTTGCGCGGTCGCGTGGGGCGCAGTCGTGAGCGCGGCTACGCGTACCTGTTCTACAGCCCGGAGAAGCCGCTGACCGAGACCGCCTACGACCGGCTGGCGACGATCGCGCAGAACAACGAGCTGGGCGCAGGCATGGCGGTGGCGCTGAAGGACTTGGAGCTGCGCGGTGCCGGCAACGTGCTCGGCGCCGAGCAGTCCGGTCACGTGGCCGGGGTGGGCTTCGACCTGTACGTGCGCCTGGTGGGTGAGGCCGTGGAGGCTTATCGTGCCGCGGCCGACGGCGAGACCGTGGCGCAGGAGGAGACCAAAGAGGTGCGGATCGACCTGCCCGTCGACGCGCACATCCCGGTGGAGTACGTCGAAGCGGACCGGCTGCGGCTGGAGGCCTATCGCAAGCTCGCGTCGGCGACGTCGGACGCCGACGTCGACGAGGTGCTCACCGAGCTCAACGACCGCTACGGCCCGCCGCCGGTGGAGACCGAGCGCCTGGCGTCCATCGCGCGCCTGCGGTTGCGGTGCCGCGAGCGCGGGATCACCGAGGTGACGCTGGCGGGCACATCGATTCGGTTGTCGCCGATGGCGCTGCTCGACAGCGAGCAGGTGCGACTGGCGCGGCTGTATTCGTCGGCCAGCTTCCGGGCGACCACGCAGGCGGTGACGCTGCCGATCCCGCGGACCGCCGGGATGGGGTCGCCGCGCCTCCGCGACGACGAACTGATCACGTACCTGGTCAGCTTCCTGACCACGCTGCTGCCGGAACCGCGCTGACCGAAGCGCGGCCGTAGCCAGATCCCGATCGCCGGAGAGACCCGACCACTCGAGAGGAAGGTGCGCCGTGGCGCTGCCCCCGCTGCCGCTGTCGCCGAACTATGCGTTCGGCTACCTCGACGAGTCGTTGATTGTCCGCTCGGCGAACGGTCCCGGTGCGCAGGTGCGACTGGAGGTCGGGGAGTCTTACTCCTGGACCGACGAAAACGCGGACTACCGTCTGACGCTGCTGGCGCGGAACACCGATGAGGACCTCGTGCAGCGCTATCGCCGGGGTCCCATGATGGTCGGACGGTCGCCGTACAGCGGCACCTTCGAGCTGTCCGTGCGTCCCGACCCTGCCGCGCGGCGCGGCGTTCGGTCGGAGATACGGACCGTCGAGATCGGCTCCTGACCGAGAGGGTTGGAACTACTCCGAGACGACCAGCGCAGCCCGGTTTTGGGCGTCTACAGTCGGCACTGAGTATGGTTCTGCTATCGACTTCCGGAGGTGCCATCATGCCCGTGATCCTGTTGGATCCAGCGCTGCCCGAATTGATTCCGGTGCGGGCGGTGCGCGCGATGACTGGCCACGTGTACGTCACCGAGGACGTGCACCCGTCGCTGCTGTGGAACCTGCCGTCGTACGAGTTCGCCAGCGGTGTCCGCAACCTGCCGCTTGACGCCGTCGTACTGACCGCCGACCGTCGCCATCCCATTGTGCGACAGCAGCTTTCGCGCGGTGCCGAGGTGATCGCCGGCGACGGCGTCGCGGGCATGCGTCTACTCGAAGCCGTCGCGCTGATGGACAAGCTGCGCCGCACCGGTCCCTGGGAACAGCGGCAGACCCACGATTCGCTGCGGCGGTACCTCCTGGAGGAGGTGTACGAGCTTCTCGACGCCTTCGATCAGGGGGATACGAAGGAACTGTGCTCGGAACTGGGCGATCTGCTGCTGCAGGTGCTCTTTCATGCGCGGATCGCCGAGGACGCGGCGGAGGGCGCGTTCGATATCGACGACGTGGCGCAGAGCTTCGTCGACAAGGTGTCGTACCGCACGCCCGGGGTGCTCTCGGGTGAGCACGCCGACCTGGAGCGGCAGATCCAGGAGTGGGAGGAGCGCAAGGACGCCGAGCGGAACCGGGGGAGTGTGCTCGACGGTGTGGTGACCGGGCAGCCGGTCCTGTCGTTGACACAGAAGCTCTTCGAGCGCCTCGCCGGCGCCGACTTCCCGCGTGATGCCGTCAGCCCGTCGTTGACGCGGATCGACGTCCCGATCCGTAAGCATGCCCGCGACAGCGTCGAGGATTCCCAGCGGCGTCTCGTGCTGCAGTTGATGAACCAGGTGCGTGCCGCCGAACGGGCCGCCGCCGTCGACGGGATCCACCCGCGCGACGAGAACACCTGGCGCAAGTACCTGGGCATGGTGCACGACGACGTTCCGCCGGTCGAGCCTGCTCCGCCGTCCGAGGCGGGCGATACCCAGGAGTCCGCGCCCGAGTGGCCCGAACCCGAGGCTCCGGTGGAGCCGGTGCCGATGGCCCAGCTCGTCGAGTCGCCGCTGCCGCCCGCGACGCCCGTCGACCCGCCGCGCCATGCCGCGCCGCCGCGGCCCGTCGCACCCGCCTGGCCGGTCGAACCGGTCTGGCCGGACGACGACGATCACGAGCACAACAACCCGTGGGCCGCCGACGCGCTCTCCGGCAACGCCACCGCGGGCCCGGGCTCGACCGCCGACATCGCGCACGACTTCGACTTCGAGCTGGACGTCGAAGCACGCGACACCACCTCGGATCCGGCCGAGACCACCTTGCCGATCCGTCCGGTCGCGGCCGTCCCGGCCCTGCCGACTGCGGACGCTTTCGACTTCCCCGCACCGGTCTGGGGCCAGCGCCCCACCCCGGTCCCGGAGACCGACACCGACGCGGGCTTCCCCGAGCCCGAGGACTTCCCCGGGCCGCCCCCGAAGCACCGCTACGTCGACGCCGACCCCATCGAGGCCACCGAGCGTGACGTGGACGTTTCGTACAGCGTCGACGTACCGCGCATGGTCGTGCGTAACGAGTGGGACGACGACGAGTAGCTGACCGGCACCTCGCTTACGGGGTCCTTGCTATTTGCCAGCGCACGACACGCTAGCCAGCGGCGGTCTTGGCCTCGTTGAAGAACTCGGCTGGCATCGGATGGGCGAGCTTCCATGTGATGGCGATTGGTCGCTCGTTTTCGTGGCTGACCATCGTGGCGGGGCCGAGGAACGTAAATGGTGCTGTGCCGAGCTCACCCATGCTGTCATGGCGGACGAAGAGCAATACGGTGCTTGTGCCATTGACGTACCGCTGGCCCGTTGGCGATCGGAGACTGGTGGTCGACTGAGATTCCCAGTGAAAGAGCGTCCTGCTGATGGGGTAGTCGCGGTACATGGTGGAGGGGGAGAAGCCCGCCTCAGACTTCACCAGCGTCACGAGCAGCATGTCGACGTTGAGGTCCTTGAAGTACTTCACGCCTTCGCGGAAGTGTGAAGGCAAAGAGTCCAAGGATGCATGCCCCAGCCCTGCGAGGATTTCCTCTCGGTTGTACCGAGCGTGAATCTGCAACGGGACTGCGCTGAGCGCACCGTCAAGGGGTATCGGTGCCGTACGGGCGCCGATGAAAGCCACATCCACAATGTCGGCAATCTCGCGCTGAATAAGTGGTTCAGCGCGCAATGATTGGAATCCCTGCGAGTAGTCCTGGTGAGGACCTCCGTCGGGCCACAAGTTGAAGAAAAGCATGCGTGCGATGGTTTGCTCGGACGGTGGCAGCGCGTCGTAGTCCACCGGTTCTGGGCCGACGAGCCGTGTGTACACGTGGGCCCGAAGTGGGTCGTCGACATGCGCAAATGTGCGCAGCCGCTTGATCAACTGCAGTTCGGTGACGCTGGCAACACTGTCTTCGAGGTTGGCAGCCCGGCGCAACTGAGCCCACGAGCCCCGGTTCCTGCCGGACTTGAGAACGTCGCCGAGGGCAAACCCGCTGTCGTTGAGATACTGGCGCAGGGAGGTGCTTCCACTGTCGCGCAGTTCGCTGACCATGTCAGCCCAGCGTGCTCGCAGCTGTCGCTGCAGGCTCGCGATCACGGTAGTTTGCGTCTGCTCGTCCAGGACGATCCGGCAGCCAGGCGGAACGTACGGGAAGTCCGCTTGGGTGTCGCGCTCGACGTCCTTTCGTTTGCGCCCGGTGAGCGCCCGAAACCTCAGATCCCAGCGGAACTCGTCACGCTGCTGGCCGACGAAATCAAGCACCGTGAGGACGGGCTTGTCAGCGGTGGTACGTAGCCCGCGGCCCAGTTGTTGGAGGAATATCGTGGTGCTTTCCGTCGGGCGGAGCATGAGGATGGTGTCGACATCGGGGATGTCGAGCCCTTCGTTGAACACGTCGACCGAGAAGATGATGTTGACGACTCGGTCCTTGAGGTCGGCAATCGCTTGCTCTCGACGGTCTTGCGGAGTGCTGCCGGTCACGACGCGTGCGGGGATTCCGGCTGTCAGGAATCGATCGGCCATGTACTCGGCGTGCTGCACGGAAACGCAGAATCCCAAGGCCCGCATATCTCGGGGATTGATGAGCTTGTCGTGGACGGCTTTGATGATCACGCGGGCGCGCGCATCGTCGCTGGTGTAGAGCGCTTCGAGTTGCTTGTGGTCATAACCGCCACGACTCCACGAAAGCGTTGTGAGGTCGGTGCCGTCGGCGATCCCAAAGTAGTGGAACGGGCACAGCAACTCCGCGGCAAGTGCGTCCCAGAGCCGGAGTTCCGTCGCAATCCGTCCGTCGAAGAACTGGCGCACGTCGATACCATCGGCGCGTTCCGGAGTTGCTGTGAGACCCAGAAGTTCGCCAGGGCGAAGATGATCGGTGATGCGCCGATAAGTCTGGGCCTGTGCGTGATGAAATTCGTCGATGACCACAACCTCGAAGTGATCTGCGGGGATGTCTTCGACGCCGTAGGAGTTCAACGACTGAACGCTGGCGAACACGTGCTCCCACCGTTCGGGGCGACTCCCGCTGACGTACAGTTCTCCGAAGCTCGGGTCGGTCAGTACCTCGCGGAACGTGCGCTGGGCTTGAGCCAAGATCTCGTGTCGGTGCGCCACAAAGAGCAGTCGCGGTCGGCGTCCGGCTGCTTGCGCTTGCTGCCGATAGTCAAGCGCTGCCAACACGGTCTTGCCTGTTCCGGTCGCCGCGACCACGAGATTCCAGTGGCGACCGTGGACTGAGCGCTCAGCCCAGATGTCCTCGAGCATTGCCTGCTGGAAAGGGTACGGGCGGACCTCGAGGCCGGAGAGGTTGACTGTCAGAGTCTTGCCGGATGCCTTCCCCGAGGCTTCCGCAAGTGCGTCGTCAAGGCGATCGCGGTCCTGGGCCGGATCGTATTTCTCGAACGAGGGGTCCTCGTTCCAGTAGGTATCGAATGTGGACTGAAACCGATCGAGGAGGGTGGGCGTTGCAGCTCGCGATAGACGCACATTCCATTCCGCACCGTCGATTAGCGCGGCATTGGACAGGTTCGAAGAGCCGATATAAGCGGTGTCGAAGCCACTCGACCTTCGAAACATCCAAGCCTTGGCGTGTAGTCGTGTCCGCAGGGCGTCGTACTGCACCATCACCTGTGCCCCGTAGTCGTTGACCAGGCGATCAAGGGTCTGACGTTCGGTCGAGCCCAGGTAGGTGGTGGTGATGATCCGCAATTGCTTGTCGGCCGCAGCGAGGTCGCGGAGACGCTCTTCGAGGAGAGATAGTGCCCCTTGGGGTGGTGGACTTCGGATCGGGCGTAGAGTCACGCGTTCTGATCAACGAGTCGTTGTGAACGCTATGCGATTTGGGCTTGCGCGTCCA
>NZ_JBHLWV010000052.1:0-12175 GCF_042432625.1 Gordonia phosphorivorans
GCAGCATCGCCCTCACGCAATTGCAGCGCCGGAGCCGGAGAATTCGCCATATCCCATTATCGCAGGCGACAAACCCTCAACTAATTAACGACACGAGACACTAGGAGGCTCTACGAGATGAATCGGGCTGCCGAGGACTGGCGGATCTCCGACGATCTGATTTCGGAGCTTGTGCTCAGATCCGCTGGGCTACCCCTTCACATCGACGCCGTCCTGAAGCTCGCGCTGCGGCTGAACGCTAGACTACCCGGCCGGGAGTTCACCGCCGACGACCTCTCAGGAGGGCTCCCTGATGTCGTTCAGCGCTTGATCAGGACGCTGTCGCCAGCCGAGGCGAGAGCATTCCGTGCAGCGTGTGTGCTGCCGTCGTTCGACATCCAGCTGGCAGCTGCGGTGGCCGGAGTCGATGCTGCGGACGTGGAGAGAGCGATTCGTTTCGCGCTGGTCGAGCACGACGACGGTCTGGTTTATCCGTATCGCGTTCATGACGAGATCCGACGACTAGTCAAATTGGATCGTGATTCCGAGGGCTACTGGAGCCTTGCAGATTGGGAATCGGCTGCGCGGCGTGGGCTGCACGAAGCAATCGCGCGGATCAAGGCGGGACACGAATTGGGTTCGGATGCCGCACAGTTGCAGGGCATTGCGTTGGCGATCCGGCTCGGATATGAGTGGGACATATATCCGGAGGGGCTCGCCAAGATCGTCAGTGATGGGCCGTCGATCGCAGTGCTTGCGCCGCTCATCCCTCCCGAAAGCGTTGTCCAGTCGGATTCGGCAATCAGCGACTTCATCCGGTTTGTCCACGCGCTGGCATTGCCGTTCGATGCGGGGGCCGCCCGTCTACTCACTTTGCATCCCACCGATCCGGAGGTTGCCCACTTCACGCTGCGATGGGCGATGTACCGCAGCCGCTCGGTGTGTCGATTCGATGAGGCGATGCGGGCCGCCGGCCTCCTCGTCGAGAGCGCACCGCCAGCATTCGCCAAGTTATCCCGATACCAGTATGCGGTGACCCTACGGGCCTGCAGGAGATTCGCAGACTCAGAAGAATACGTCAAAGTCTGGCGGCCGGACCGGATCGATCGCTGGCAGGCAATGGCAGACAGGCTGTATGGTGTCGCCAACTACGATCCAACCGAACTTGCCCGAAATTCCGCGGGCAACACCTCTCGGCGATTCCAGCTTGAACTCGAGATCAATGACCTGGTCCGTAATGCCCGCTTCAAGGGCGATCTGGATGTCGACCGAATCAACGCCTACTTGGAGCGTTCGATCAATCTTGGGCAGTTTTCCTTCCAGCGCGACTGTCTGCTGCTGTTGGGATACGCCAATCTCGGCAATAGGGTGATCTTCGATGGCCTTGTCGACAACCTGCGGAATCACGAATCCTACGACTACTCGGCATATGTCTATTGCCAACTCTTGGCGCTTCGAGCTCTCTATCTGGGCGATCGTGAAATCGCCCGCCCTGCGTACCAGGAGATCATAAGTAGGGAACGATCGAGGAATGCCTACTGGATATCTGCGGAAGTGTGGCTTGAGGCGCTCGGCTTCGATATACCGCCCGAGGATACGCAATGGTTGATGCCCTACGAGGACGTGCGTGCCAACTGGATGATGGTTGCGGATCGGTTGATTCGCCAGGCGAAGGCACGGAGCGGGGAGGCCGCAGAGCTCGGAAGCTGAGCGGCCTCTCTTGGCTCGGAATTTGCCGTGCGGGCGCCTACGCCTTCGAGATCACGATGTCGTCGTCGACGACGCTTGCGTGCACAGCGGACACGCCTTGCTCAGCGAAGGTGACCAAGTCGGCGAGCAGGCGTCGTTCGATGTTCCGGTGGAGGTGCCGGGCGCCGTAGGCGGGGTCGTAGCCGGTGGTGGCGAGCCAGGCGATCACATCGGCGTCGACCGTGAAGGTCCAGCCGCGGCCGGTGAGCATGTCGATCGCGGCCGCGACCTCGACCTCGGCGATCTGAGCGATCGCCTCGGGGGTGAGTGGCTCGAACTGTGCGATTTCATCGATCCGGTTGAGCAGCTCGGGTGGCATGGCCTTTTCGAGTGCGTCCTGGGCGAGACTGCGCGAACGGCTGGCCGTGTTGACATTGCCGAAGCCGACGGCTTTCGATTGTGCTTCGCGCACACCGAGATTCGAGGTCATCACGATCACGGCGTCTGCGAAGTCGGCGGTGGTGCCGCGGCTGTCGGTGAGGCGGCCGGCGTCGAACACCTGGAGGAAGGTGTTCCACACCGTGGGGTGCGCCTTCTCGATCTCGTCGAGCAGCACGACGCACCGCGGCTGGTCGGCGACCTTGGTGGTGAGCCATTCGTCCGGGGTGTCCGAGCCGACGTAGCCGGGCATCGGGCCGGTCAGCCGGCTGACGCCCCAGCTGTGCGAGTACTCCGACATGTCCAGTCGGATGAGCGCGTCAGCGCTCCCGTACTCGACGCGGGCGATCTCCCGGGCGAGCTCAGTTTTCCCGACGCCGGTAGGGCCGACGAACAGGAACACTCCGTTCGGGCGCTCCGGACGGAGGTCCAGATTCGAGCGAGTCAGTGCGAGACGGCGCGTTACGGACTCGATTGCGTTGTCCTGCCCCTGGATTCGTTCCTTCAGGGCGGCGGTCAGCTCGTGCGCCTGCCGCCGCAGGGCGGGAGCGGAACCGTCGCGGTGCAGGTCGTCGACGGTCGCTTCGGTGCGGCCGGCTACGGAGGCCCGAGCGAGGGCGAGGTCGAGTCGTCGTGCGGCGAGTCCGGGATGTGCGAAGTGTTCGTTGCGAGTGGGCGGCGCGGTGACTGCCGCCTGAAGCTCGTCGTCGACCGTCATACCGGGGTACTGGTCGCGGACCGCGGCGAGGGTCCGGTCGATCGCCGTCGTTCCGGCCACTTCGGTCAACGGCGCGACCGACACCCGATGGCCGTAGTCGGCGAGGGCCGCTTCGAACCGCGGCACGTTCTTCGATTCCAGCGAGACGACGACGCGTGCCTTCGTCTGATCGGTTCCCAGACGCAAGGCGCGCAGGAAGTCAACGGCGGGCGGCGAATCGCGGAGCATGGCGCGCTGATCCAGATCGTCGACGACGATCACCGAGTCCTCCGGGGCCTGACGGAGGAGCCGGTAAAGGTCGTCTGGCGAGACGTCGGATCTGGGGTCGAGACGGTAGACCGTTCGTGCCACTCCGGCACGAGCGAGTGCGTGCGGAAGTGCCTCGAGTAGTGCGCTACGTCCCGAACCGGCCTGACCGGAAACGACGACAGGGCCAGCGCTGCGCGCGAGCAGCAATGCTGCAAGTTCGGTCAGCTCGGTGTCACGTCCGGGGATCGGTTCACCGGTGAGCCGCGTCGCGAGTCCGAGGATTTGATCGGCGGGGCCACTCTCGGCCTCGGTGACATTCCCCGCGGCCGCAGTTTCCGCCGACGTGGCTGCGGGCTCATCGTCAATCAGATCATCTTGCGCCGCTTGCGATTTGATCAGCTCGGCAAGGTTTGCCAGCACGGTAGCGCGATCTCCAGCGCTCAGCAGCTCGCGGATATCAGCTTCGTCGCCGATGTATTGCTTCGCCCGCAGGCGGTCATGAATCATCCCCAGGCCGTCACCACCGAACGTTGCGATGAACTCGTCGTTCCATCGTCGAGACAGCACCACCGCGAGATGCAGGTAGCCGAGGTCGCCGCCCCAGCGTTTGGCTTCGGAGGTGCTGGCGTGGATCAGGCTCGCGATCTCCTCGCTGCGCATCGATTAGTCCTCGTGGAAGCGCTTGCCGCCGAACTTGGCTTGCAGTTCCTCGTCGATTTCGTCGCCGACCTGAGCGAGTCCGAAGACAACGGACAGCAGCTCTTCTTCGTCGAGGTAGTCGCCGAGCAGGGTGTGCTCGTACATCAGAATGCTGGTCCCATCATCTGCTGGCTTCACGAGGTAGACCGTTCCGAACATGTATTCCGCGGCGTGGAACGCGATGTACTCGAACAGTTCGGGGGAAGGGCGTACGTGCATGAGCAACGGCACCTGGACCCGGACATAGGTCCGATTGCCGTTGTCCCGTTCACTGCAGGTGATGAAGGCTCGGGTGGTGCCGTTCCGGACGGTGAAACCGGACTCGGTCAGTTCCACGCCATTCAGATTCTCGGCGAGGATTCGCTGGACCTTCATCTTGGTTGCATCGAGGTTGCTCATGCTGGTCTCCTGTGGTGAGTTCGCAGCTACGCTAACCGAAATCTGACGGCCGTGTGGCTCTGCAAGCAGAGTTCCGCCGTTTGGGGGATGGGATCGGGCGGTGCCCGTTGATGCAACCCACGCATGAGGTGATTCCGGGGGTAAGAGCGCCAGTGGGTGACTGCTTCGAAAGGGTCACCACGACCACACGACGACCAACTCGTCGCGGTCGGTGGCATCCCGGTGCGCTCGCAAATCGTTGTTGTCGAACGGCGTCGTCTCGTTGAAGAGAGCCGGAGCGACAACGGTCGGCCCGGTTGTCGTCGAGGGGCGTCCGGTCCAGAACCACTTCGAGTGATCGCGCTCCAACCAGCTGCCGGCGTCGGCCCACGGGTAAATCGGTGAGGTCACCTGGCCGGTCGTGACGTCGAGGACGGCGACGCGTTCCCGGCTGCCGTTCTCCTCCTGGTAGGGGCCCGGCGGACCGAACCAACTGCCGACCAGAACGTGTCCGCCGACGGGTGAGACGCGGGGCGTATGGATCAGCGCGCGGGTCTCCGGGAGGTCCGGCTGGTGCGGCAGCTGGAGTGGCCCGAGGTCCTCGAAACGACCGGAGGCCAGGTCATAGGCGCCGAAATGCTGTGAGCCGGCATGGCCGACGATCGCGAACAGCGCGGACGGTCCGCGTGCGGGCCACCAGTCCACATAGGCGTGCTCAAGCGGCAGCGAAACGCTGACACTCTGGTCGAGTGAGACCAATTTCGGAGCACTCGTCGGGACCAGAATCCATCGCCCGTCTGGACTGAATCGGGGTACCTCGTTGCCCATGATCTTGTCGAGGGTGGTGAGAACGGTCCGTCGGCCGGTCTGGGCGTCGAGCAGTGTGAGGACGCCGACTCCGGACCATTCCAGGCACGCGAGGGTGCGTCCGTCCGGTGACCAGTCCACACCGCAGATGCTCGAGCCACGATTGTCCATCACGGTGAAGCCGGGGAGGGACTCCATCGGGGTGCGACTCCCGTACTCGGTCAGTTCGATCTCTGCTCCCGGATAAGCGCCCATGACCATCGCGACTGCGCGCAGCGTCGGACTCGGTGCGACCTCGCTGATATTGAACGCGCGCCAGGGGAGTAGCCGGTCGCCGAGCCGTCCGACCACCCCCTTGGGTCCACACTGCGTGTGGATCCCGGGCGGAGTCGCGTCGGACCGCAGCATCGACTGGTCCTCGAGGCGGAGAGACTCATGGACCCAGAACTCGGGAAGGTCGAGGCGGGGTGGAACCAATCCGAGCCCACTGCCGCCCTGGAGGTCTGTGGCGGACTGCGCGCTTCCCGTCGTGCCCAGTGACGACCCGGCTCGGTTGGAACGGCGATTGAAGAATCCCATGAGGCGACCTTAGAGCGGAGGCACCGCACGTAGATATCCCATGAACGCGGGAATTCCGCCACGAATCGCGGCTGGGGAAACGGTTCCACTGGAGAACTCCGAAGATGTCGGGGTCGTCGATGGAGAGGTGTCGCTGTGAGTGATTTTCGAAACAAGGCCGCGATCGTCGCTTCGGCTACGGCACTTGTAGCCGGTGGACTGTGGATGCTGGAACCACCCAATCCGAGGGGCCCGGTCAAGCCGGTGAACCAACAGGTGGAGGAACTCGACGACGCGAACGGGCAGCAAGCCGACCGCAACCGCGACAGTGGCAACGACGGACTCAACGCCGAGGATCGCGAACGCGTGCGATCGGGTGAGCACCGACCGCGAATGCGGATCATCCGATGAGCCTTTTCGGATCGCTCCCGAGTGATGGTGACTGGGTGAAGGCGACGGCAGTGATTCCGCGCGGCCTGTCTGATTCGGTGGCGGGGACCGGCATTTCGCGGGGCACCCGCGGAGTCGTCGTCGGGGAGGCCTCGGGCTTCTGGCAGCAGCGCGTCACCGTGCGGTTCGACGACGGCTTCGGCGCGCTCAGCGAAGTGAACGTCAAGACCTCGGATCTCACCGTGGTGCGACGCGGAGGCGGGCACGAGGATTTCGAGCGACGCGCCAGTCGGACGGGGTTGATCCGTCTCGGCGTCGTGCTCGCACTGGTCGCGCCGACGGTCTATTTCGTCGCCTCGTACTGGTGGAGCACAGGGAGCTTGGACGGCATCGTCAGTGAGTTCGTCCTGGCGGCGTTCGACACCGTCGACTATCTCATCGGCGCGATGATCGCGAACCCCGTCCGCACCCTCGTGTTCTTGGTGGTGTCGACAGTCCTCGGCCGCTGGGCTTTCCGCAGGTAGCCGAAGTGATCGCGACGTGGGGAATCGGTTTTCCAGTACAGCCGGAGATCTCCGGTCTCGTTACTGAAAGGCAGCACCGTGAACTCATCGAATCCCATCCCCAGCTACGCCGACGTGTGCGCCCAGCGCCGCCTCGTTCTCGTCGACATCGAGAACGCGGCGCGCGGTGCGACGACGTCGATCGATCACGTCAGAGCCCTTCGGGTCGAGATCTCGCACGCGCTGGACCTGGGCGCCTGGGACCAGGTGATCGTCGGGTGCAGCCACTACTCGCTCGTGAGTGCGAAACTCGGCTGGCCGGAGGCGCGCTTCGTGGTCCGCTCCGGCCCCGACGGTGCCGATCTGGCGCTTCTCGAGGAACTCGCGCGCGTCGACACCAGTCGCTTCGCCGAGCTGGCTCTGGTCTCGGGTGATCACTTCTTCGCCCCGGCCATCGCTGCCGCCGAACTTCCGACGACGGTCCTCAGCCACCGCACGTCGTTGTCGACCCAGCTGCGGTTGGCCGCGAACCACGTCCGCCTGCTGTCGACGAGGCAGCCCGTAGCCGCGTGAGAATCGACGCGTGGTCACCGGAGACGGGACCGCGCGGTCGCGGTGCGGCGCGGCAGTACGCTGGCAGCGTGCCCGGTATCCGCGGTGATGTGTCCCACTCCTCGGAGCAAGGATGGTCCCACAATGCCTGATGTGCTGCCTGGCCCCCGTGTGGTTACCGTCTCGGATATCGTCCGGACGGTCGGTTCCGTCGAGGACTCGCGTCAGCGGGTCGTTCTGGGTGTGGTCGGCCAGCCGGGGGCGGGGAAGAGCTATGTTTCGGAGCGTCTCGCCGTTGCACTGACGACTTTGGGAATCCCTGCGGACGTTCTCCAGATGGACGGCTTTCACCTGTCGAACGAGCAACTGGTGGAACTGGTGTCGTCGCGGTGCGAGAAGATCGTGGGGAAGCGGTTCCGACTTGGGACGATCCGAAGGAGTAACCATGCCCGAAATCGAACGTAACCAGATCGGAGCACGCGTTCTTGCGTTTGCTCAGTGGTACAAGGACCAAGGCGGGCCGCCCAGGCACGTGCTCGTGGTGATCCGCGACGGTGAGCCTGCTGTTTGGATCGATCACACGGAGGTCGACGATCTGCTCGGTGAAGCCGGGATGGTGGCGTACGGCTACGGCGCGGACGCGCTTGCCGTGGTTCTGGAGGCGGTGGTTCCGCTAGTGCCGGTCAACCCGATTACCGGCGAGGAGTGGGAGAGCGGCGAAGCCGACGACGTCTTCCGTCAGCACGATGGTGTCGCGCAGGGCTGTGTCACCGAATGCCAGGTCGTCGAGCTGCAGACCCGGGACGGCTACCACCTCGCCCTCGCGCGACCCTTCGTCGTCACCGATGCCAGCATCGACTGGTCGGCCAAACCGCTGGAAACCGGCGGTGCCGGCGTTGGCGGGATTCTGGCGCGGGCGTTGAGCCGGCCGGGTGCCGACCCAGCGGCGGTCCGTGACCCGGGTGATGCGTTCGTGGCCCCGGCCGACGCTCCCGTTTATCCGTCGGCGACCGGGCGCATGGTGCTCGACATTGGCCTCACGCGCATTCTTGATCGCAAGTTCAAGACGGAGGCTCCGGAAGGCAGCGTGCGAGTGATCGTCGCCGACGACGCCGAAGCAGAGCGCTACCGCGCCGAAGGGCTCGACGACGATCAGCTGATGGTAGTGGCGCAGTGAGCTCGGAAGCACTGGGACGGGTCGTGGCAGGTTCAATGTTCCGCCCACGCCCGTCGCGAGCTGATCGCTACACCGCTTTCAGAATCAGGATGATCAGGAGGGGTAGCGCCCCGCCGAGGTTGCACGAAGCCAGCAGGTAGGCCAGAAGGAGTCCGCGGGAATACTGCCAGACACCGTCGGTCGGTCGCACCGCCCAGACGTGCCGGTACTCGCGGACACGAGTCCCGTAGGCCTCGACCGCGTCGCCGGGTTGCAGGCCGCAGTCGTTTGGGATCACGAGTTCCTCGGTGCGTCCGTCGTCGGTCGCGATCAGCACCTGGCACCCGATTTTCCGGGCGCCGGTGGCGGAACCGCCGTTCAGGTGGGCCCGAAGCTCGGGTAGCCAGTGGGTGGGATTGTTGTTGAGGCGCATGCTGGCCCAGGTGACGGCGGCGACGATGACACCGAGTAGGACGACGGCGAGGATTGCGGGGTCGATGTCGGCCCACAGTTCAGCCAGTGACTCTGCAGTCTCGAACTCGATGAGCATCCACGTCGTCCAGCACGCGAGAACCGCAGTGATCAGACGCGAGAAGCGGGCCCTCTTTGCCCAGGGGGCATCGGCGTGCGAGATGACACGGCCTCGGGTCAGCAGTACGCGGGAGACGGATCGTCGCCTGCTGCGTTCCGCGCCGTCACGTCGTGGGTCGGCCGGGTCGGTCTGGTGGTCGTGCATGGGTGAACTGCCTCCTGAGTCGAGACCGGTAGCGGTCATAACCGACACCGTTTCCCCACCCGAGGGTTCAGCTCTGGACGGTCAGCGTGCTCCTCCTGAAGTTGTGCCAGGTGGTTCCGATCAGGACTCGCGCGCGACGCGCGCCATCAGCAGATCGCGTGTTCGGCCACACGCTCATCCGCGCCGTCCGTTCGGGTGAACCAGGCGGCAGCGCCCGATCGGCGGACAGTTTCGCCTATGAAGACGTGAGTTGGATGATGTTCATCGCCTGCTGGCCCGCGGGCCTCCTGGGACTTGTGACGGGGAGCAACGACGATGCTGATCCGCTGAGTTGGCCATTCTGGATCATCGTCGCCGGGGCGGCCTGTGTCCTGGCCTATATGGCTCTGCAGGTTCTGCGGCGCAAGCCCTATGAAGGTCGGCGCGGCGCCGTGGTCCTGGCTTCAGTGGTGATAGCGATCTGGGCGGTCTTGATGATCACGGCCATCGTGTGGTTTTGAGGCGTGCCAGCCGGTCGATCCTCCGTGAGGACCTGTGATCTGCAGCAGAGTGGCCCGAATGGCTAGGGCCAAGACCTGTGCCGCCGACTCGACTCCACCAACGTAAGCGAGTAGCCCGCGGCAGAAGCGATAGCAGGCGTCGGCGTGCACGGCGTCGATGATGATACCGGCTGAGTTGGGGCTGTCCCAGACCTCGAGTCTGTAATCCAGGTTCAGAGGTGCGTCGATGAAGGCGCGGCCTTCCAGACGGACGTACGCCCACTTGCGGTCGTCGAGCCACTAGGACGAAGTCCGACGGGCCGATGTGCACGTTCCTGACTGTTCTGGGTCGAAGTAGCCCGTCGATCCGGCTGTTTGGGGGATGGTCAGGAGTGGCCCGCGCTTCGTAGGGTCGATGGGTTCATTCCGATAAGGCAAGGGTTTGTCGATGGCTGTCGTTCCGGTGTTCGTTTCGTCCACGTTTCGCGATTTCCACGGTGAGCGGGACATTCTTGCCGGTCCGGTGCGGGAGCGGCTCGATGAGTTAGTTGCTCCGTTGGGAATCCGTGTGGAGTTGATTGACCTGCGTTGGGGCGTCGACACCCTCGGCATCTCCGAGGAAGAAGCTGCCCGCAAAGTGCTCGATGTTTGTCTCGCGGAAGTTCAGCGAGCACGGCCGTTGTTTATGGGATTGGTGGGTGCCCGCTACGGGTATGTGCCCGAGGCCGTCCACGCGCATGCGGTGGCGGGTGCGGCGGGTGTCCCCGAGTCGCAGTCGATCGAAGGACTTTCGGTCACGGCGCTGGAGTTCGGTCTGGGGCTGTTGTGGGAATCGGCGCCGGAGGGCGATCACTTGGTGGTGTTTCGGGATCTAGTCGGGCAGGTACCTGATGGTTGGGCAGATAGCGACCCGACGGATGTCCGGCGGTTCCGTGATGAGGTGGCCGAGAAGGTGCGGCACCGCGACAGTGTGGTGGTCGTGGAGTACACCGCTGAGGTGGGTGCGGCGGGTGCGGCATTGGATGCGGTGCGCAGTGCTGGGCGCAAGGTCAGTTTCGAAGACTTGATGGTCGGCTTGTTAGCTGGTCCAGTGGTGCGCCAGGCCGAGGAGTTCGCCCGGGTCAGCGAGGCCGCAGGAACGTCGGGTAGTGAACGGTTGTTCCGTGATGATCATGCGCTGATGGTGGGTCGCGATGAGATGGTTGCTGAGGTTGTGAGCGCCGTGGTGGCGGGTGAGCGGGTGGTGCTTGTCGGGGAATCGGGCACGGGTAAATCGACGGTGGTGTGCGCGGTAGAGGACGCATTGCGTGGTCGGGAGGTGCGGGTGGTGTCGGCGTTGCTGGGGGCGAGCACGGTGGGCGCGTCAGCGCGAGTGTTTATCGAGCACATCACCGAACAGCTCGTTGCCTGGACGGGGCGGGATATCGCGGTGCCCGAGAACACCGATGTGGAGGAGCTGTCACGGTGGTGGCGAGACACCCTGACTGAGATCCGTGCCGGGTTCGGGGAGTTCGTGCTGGTGGTCGATGCGTTGGATGCATTCTCCGGTGAACCGGAGCGCTCTGATGTGTGGCCGGTTCGCAGGTTGCCGGCGGGGGTCGGGCTGGTTGTTTCGACGACGAGTGCGGCACATGCGCAGATTCTTGTCCATGAGGGGGCACGGCGGGTGGAGGTGGGCCGGTTGTCGGGTCGGACGGCGGCGGAGGCGGCGGAGATGTGGACGCGCTCTGCGGGTAGGAGCTTGCCGGAGGCGGTGTTGGCTCTGGTGGCGGGTGAGTCTCGTGTTCCGTTGTGGGTTCGTCTTGCGGTGGATTTGCTGGGTGATTTGGATGCCGATGATTTCGCTGCGATCGCCCATGAACCGGATCAGGCTCAAGCGATCGCTGACCTCCTGACCGCTGAGGCACGGATGTTGCCAGGTGAGCCTGCGGAGTTGGTGGAGGTATTCCTCGATACCGTGTCCGCGCGCCTGGATTCGGTGAGTGCGACCGTGCTTTTGGGTGCGCTCGCGGTCTCGCCCTCGGGTTTGGCGCCGGCTGATCTTGGACGTCTGCTTCAGGATTCTGACGCGCAAATCAAGGTGGCGACGCTGCGGCGGGTGCTTGGTGGTCAGCTCCGTGAGTCTGATGTGACTGGCCGCCTCACTTTCTCTCACGGCATTGTTCGCGACGCGGCCGTTCGTCGGGCGCCCGCAGATGTTCATCAGCGGATCGTGGCGGTTCTCGGCGCCGATGACACGTGGGATGCCACTGATGCTCTTGACGCGCTTTGGCATGCCATTTCCTCGGGCGACGTCACTTCGGCGCCGGTGCTGGCCCGCGCTCTCAATCTGCAACCGGCCGGGACCGAGGTCACGCTGATTCGGGCACTTCGTTCCCACTCCGAAGGGTTTGCGGTGGTTGAAGCACTTGAGGCGAGTTCACTCAGCCAGGTGGGGCTTGAGGCGCTTCTCAAGGCTGATGAAACCTGGGGCGGCGAGTATCTGCAGGCGGAGAACCTGGTCAGTTACGCGCAACGCGTGCTCGCAATCACGCGGGAGGCCAGTGCGCTAGCGGGGGAGCGCCTGGTGATGTGGGCAGCAGGCAATGTAGGGAAGGCGCTGTTTGCGGTGGGGAATGTAGCGGGGGCGCGGGTGGCCTTCGAAGATCAACTGGTGCTTGCCCGGCAGTTACGGGAGATACAGCCGGACGCTATGCAGGGGGTGCGGGATGTTTCGGTATCGCTGGACAACGTCGGCCGGGTGTTGCGGGCGGTGGGTGATTTGTCGGGGGCGCGGGTGATGTTTGAGGAGTCGTTGGCGTTGCGTCGACAGTTGCGGGAGGCGCAGCCGGGTGCCGTCGGGCC
>NZ_JBHLWV010000053.1:0-16262 GCF_042432625.1 Gordonia phosphorivorans
CGGCGGCCTCCGCAGGCACCGCCCCTGCCTGGACCGACCGGAATCAACACCAAAACTGTTAACCAAACCAAGCAGCTGTCTCAGACAGCTTGACAAGTTCCGGGCCCCGGATGCGACGCGGGACCAGGGTCGCGACACGCGGGTCAGAGGCGGAGCGACGACGCCGCGGGAGGGTTAGGTGGCGGCGCTGGAGAGGGCGAGGTTGCGGCCCAGGAACTCCACCTGCTCGGGCATCACCGACCGCCAGAAGCGGGTGGTGTGGCCGCCGGGAGAGGTGCCGAAGGCGGCGGGCGGGCGCAGCTCGGCCGCCCACTGCCGGGTGTAGGTGTAGAACTGGTCGGCCGAGCCGATCGAGATCATCACCGGGATGCGGGAGAACGCCGACTGCTGCCCGAACAGCGAGTTGGCCAGGTAGTCCTCGTACGAGTCGAAGGCACGCGGCGGGTAGGCGGTGGGGTCGGCCCACAGGGCGGGGGAGCTGACGGCCACCGCGGCCACCCGCGGGGCGCCGATCATGGCGGCCATGCGGAGTGCGCCGTAGCCGCCCATCGACCAGCCGTACAGGCCGAAGCGGTCGGTGCGCACGTCCAGGTCGGCGTTGTCGCCCAGCATGGGCAGGAACTCGTCGAGCATCATCGCGGCGCCGTCGGCCCCGTCGGCGCGTCGATGGAAGTAGTTGCGGCCGACATCGGCGGCGGCCAGCGCGAACGGCGGTCCGCCGGCGTCGACGTAGCGCTGCAGCACGCCCTGCATGTCCATGAACGAGCTGAAGATGGTGCTCTCGTCGGTGTTCAGTGCGTGCGCCACCAGCACGACGGGCAGGGTGCCGGTGACCCCGCGCGGGCGCGCGGCGGCCCACTTGGTCTCGCGGCCGGCCATCTTGGCCGACTTGAACGAACCGGTGATCACCTCCGGACCGCCGGGCGCGTTGGGCGCCTGCGTCTGGGTGGGCAGTTCGTCGTCGCCGCCGCGGCCGTCGAGACCCTCGGAGTCGGTCGCGGTATGCGCGACGCCGCAGGCGGACAGGGTGGCTAGAGACGCCACACCGGCGGCGCCTAGAAGAAGGCGCCGCCGGGTGGGTCCGGAGATCGGATCGGTCACAGGGCGTCGATCACAGCCTGCAGCTTGGTCGCCACCTCATCGGCGACCTCGGCCAGGGCGGTGTTGCCGGGAACCACGGTCACCATGAGCTGAGGGTTCATGGCTTCCACGTGGACCACGTCGGCGTCGTCGGGGTCACGACGAACGACGACGTTGCACGGCAGCAGCAGACCGATCTGCTTCTCCGCCGACACGGCACGGAAGGCCGCGGGCGGATTGCAGGCGCCGAGGATGAGGTAGTCCTCCATGTCGGCGTCGATCTTGGTCTTGAGCGTGGCCGACATGTCGATCTCGGTGAGGACGCCGAAGCCTTGCTCGGACAGCGCCGCGCGGACGCGGTCAGCGACCTCGGGAACCGTGCCCGTGGTGCGTGTGGCCAGTGCGAGTTCCATGTCTTCTCCTTCGTCTTCGGTGTCGGTACGACTCGATCCGGGGCGGTGCCGGATCAGGCCAGGGCCAGGAACAGCTTCTCCAACTGTTCCACGTCCAGGTTTTCCCCGTCGGGGCGGTCCGAGTCGTCGAGCATGCACTCGCGCAATCCGGTCGCCACGATCTTGAAACCGGCCCGGTCCAGGGCACGCGACACCGCAGCGAGCTGGGTGACGATGTCCTTGCAGTCCCGGCCGTCCTCAATCATGCCGATAACCCCGGCCAACTGTCCATGCGCGCGGCGCAGACGGTTGACGATCGTGCCGATGGCCTCTTCGTCGGCAAACATGGTCACGCCCTTTCTCTGCTGTTCACAGATTTCTGTTGTCTCCATTGTATGCCCCTGCGGGTATTCAGTGCTTGAAGCTGATCTTGGGCAGGATCCGGTCCAGCCACTTGGGGCACCACCAGGCGCCGTCTCCGGTGACCCGCAGGATGGCGGGCAGCAGGATCAGGCGGATGAGCAGCGCGTCGAGCAGCACCGCGACACCCAGGATGATGCCCATCTCCTTGGGCGGCAGCGGGTCGGCCAGCGCGAAGGAGAAGAACACCGCCACCATCACCGCGGCCGCGGCGAAGATGATGCGACCGGACTGGCCCATCGCGTCGCGCTGAGCGCGCCGCGCGTCGCCGTGCCGTTCGTAGTGCTCCTTGGCGGTGGCCAGCAGGAACACGGTGTAGTCCATCGCGATCGCGAAGATCATGGCGAAGAAGAACACCGGACCCCAGCCGTTCAGGAAGCCCTGCGGGTCGAAGCCGAGCAGGTCTGCGCCGATGCCGTCGCCGAAGATCAGCTTGGCGACGCCGAAGGCGGCGGCCGTGGACAGCAGGCTCACGATGGTGCCCAGCAGTGCGATCACCGGGGCGCGCAGCGCCACCAGCAACAGCAGGAAGCCGAGCGCCAGGATGGTGGCCGCGACCAC
This sequence comes from Gordonia phosphorivorans, assembly GCF_042432625.1. Classification (NCBI taxonomy): domain Bacteria; kingdom Bacillati; phylum Actinomycetota; class Actinomycetes; order Mycobacteriales; family Gordoniaceae; genus Gordonia; species Gordonia phosphorivorans. Next base: position 2,454 of record NZ_JBHLWV010000053.1, read on the forward strand.
CGGGAACCAGGTGTTCAGGGTGCTCTGCAGGTCCAGGTTCTCCGCTGCCGGACCGCCGACCAGGGCGGACTCGGGCAGGTCGGCACGCAGGGTGTCGACGGTGGCGCCCATGGACTCGTCCGACGGGTCCACCTTCGGCATGGCCTGGATGAGGACCAGGCCGGAATCGTCACCGGCGGGCTGGGCCGGCATCACCGCGGCGATGTCGGGGTTGGCCGCGGTGGCCTCGGTGACCGCGACGGCGTCGGCCTCGGGAGCGACGATGGTCAGCATGCCGGGCGCGCCCGGGCCCATCTGCTCGGCGACCACCTCGTAGCCCTGACGGACGGGGGCGTCCTCGGGGACGACCGCGATCGACGGCATGGCCACCTTGATCCCGAAGACCGGGATGGCCAGGGCGACCAGGATGCCGACGGCGACGATGGCCGGGGCCCACGGGCGACGATCCAGGAACGCGCCCCACTTGGCGAACAGCGGCGACGCGCCGTCCTGGTTCTTCTTGGCCCACGGCAGCGAACCGGCGTTGACCTTGCCGCCCAGGCCGGCCAGCACGGCCGGCAGCAGGGTGAGGCTGGCGGCCAGCACGAAGGCGACGGCCAGCATGATGCCCACGGCCATGGTGCGGACGGCGGGGGCCGGGACCATCAGGACCGCGGACAGGCTCACCAGGACGGTCAGGCCGGACAGCAGGATGGCCTTGCCGGCGGTGTCCATGGTCTCGGCGGTCGCCGTCAGCGCGGCGGCCTTGTCACCGTGCTTCTCCTTGGCCTGCGCGTAGGCGGTGCGGAACCGCGCCACCATGAACAGCGCGTAGTCGATGCCCAGGGCCAGTGCGAACATCATGGCGAAGTTCATCGCCCACACCGAGATCGGCGTGACGGCGTTGAGCAGCACCAGGGCGCCCGCGGAGGCCACCAGGCCGGCCAGGGTCAGCAGCAGGGGCAGACCGGCGGCGACGACCGAGCCGAACGCGACCACCATGATCGCCAGCGTCAGCGGCCAGGAGATCATCTCGGCCTTGATCATGGCGTCGTGGTTGGCCTTGTTGAAGTCGCTCCACAGCGCGGAGGCGCCGGTGGGGTAGACCTCGATCTGATCGGTGGCCAGCTCGGTGATCTGCGCCTTGTGGTCGTCGACGGCCTTGACCATGTCATCGGTGCTCGCGTTGGCGCCGATGATGGCGATGGCCGTGCGCCCGTCCGGGCTGACGGTCATGCCGGGCTGGGGCTCGATGACGGCGGCGAAGCGGTCGTCGCTGTCGGCGATCTGCCGCAGCTCGGTGAGGATCTCGCTCTGCGCGGCCGGGTCCAGCGGACCGTCGGGCGAGTTCAGGACCACCTGCACCGCGGCCGACGAGTTGCCGCCGAAGTGCTCCTGGGCCAGCTCGCGGACCTGCACCGATTCGGAGCCGTTGGCCTGCCAGCCGGCACCGGCCAGCGAGGAGAACACCGACGGTGCGGCGGCGCCGAGGCCGATCACCAGGACGGCCCAGATGGCGAACATCCAGCGGCGGTGGGTGCCCGCCCAGGTGCCGAGCCGGGCCAGCGGGCCGGGCTTGACGACGTCCGCGTCGGGCGGCGTGGTCTCCGGCGGATCTGTAGTGACGTCGGTACTCATGACGACCTCTCAGGTTTTGGATACCCCAGGGGGTATGACGAACTGGCGACGAATATACCCATGGGGGTATCCAAAGTGCAAGGGCGGGCCCGCGGAGGGGTGCGAGGATTCTTCCCGGGGGCGGGGCGGGTCGTAGAATGGCCGACGTGGGAAAACCTGCCATCAGCAACGTCCTGGCCAGCCGCTACGCCTCCGCCGATCTCGGCGAGATCTGGTCGCCGCGGAACAAGATCATCCTCGAACGCCGCCTCTGGATCGCGGTCCTGCGGGCCCAGCGTGAACTGGGGATCGACGTCCCCGCGGGCGCCATCGAGGATTACGAGCGCGTGGTGGATCAGGTGGATCTCGACGCCATCGCCGAGCGCGAGCGGATCACCCGGCACGACGTGAAGGCCCGCATCGAGGAGTTCAACGACCTCGCCGGGCACGAGCAGATCCACAAGGGCATGACCAGCCGCGACCTCACCGAGAACGTGGAGCAGCTGCAGATCCTCAGCTCGCTGACCTACGTGCGCAGCCACTCGGTGGCCCTGCTGGCCCGGATCACCGAGCGCGCCGCGCTGTATTCGTCCACCGTGATGGCCGGCCGCAGCCACAACGTCGCCGCGCAGGCCACCACGCTGGGCAAGCGCTTCGCGTCGGCCGCCGACGAGCTGATGGCGGCGCTCACCCGCCTCGACGAACTGATCGCGCGCTACCCGCTGCGCGGCATCAAGGGCCCGATGGGCACCAGCCAGGACATGCTCGACCTGCTCGACGGCGACGCCGCCAAGCTCGACGCGCTGGAGAACAAGGTGGCCACCCATCTAGGCTTCGGCAACGCGCTGACCTCCGTCGGCCAGGTGTATCCGCGCTCGCTGGACTACGACGTGGTCTCGGCGCTGGTGCAGCTCGCCGCGGCGCCGTCGTCGCTGGCCACCACCATCCGGCTGATGGCCGGCCACGAGCTGGTCACCGAGGGCTTCCAGCCCGGCCAGGTGGGCAGCTCGGCCATGCCGCACAAGATGAACACCCGCAGCTGCGAGCGCGTCAACGGCCTCGCGGTGATCCTGCGCGGCTACGCGTCGATGACCGGCGAGCTGGCCGGTGCGCAGTGGAACGAGGGCGACGTCTTCTGCTCGGTGGTGCGCCGCGTCGCGCTGCCGGACGCCTTCTTCGCCATCGACGGGCTGATGGAGACCTTCCTTACGGTGCTCGACGAGTTCGGCGCCTACCCGGCGGTGATCGCCAACGAGCTGGACCGGTACCTGCCGTTCCTGGCCACCACCAAGGTGCTGATGGCCGCGGTGCGTGCCGGTGTGGGCCGGGAGACCGCCCACGAGGCGATCAAGGAGAACGCCGTCGCGGTGGCGCTGGCCATGCGCGAGGAGGGCCGCGAGCCGGACCTGCTCGATCGCCTGGCCGCCGACGACCGGCTGCCGCTGGACCGCGCGGCGCTCGACGCGCTGATCGCCGACAAGTCCGCCTTCGCCGGTGCCGCCGACGCCCAGGTGACCGCCGTGGTCGCGGCGGCCGCGGCCTGGATCGACGCCGACCCGGAGGCCGCGGCGTACCGACCGGCCCCGATCTTGTAACTCGCCCACCCCCGAGTGAGCACTAAGGAGACCCGCGCGATGCGTCCCGCCCTGTCCGACTACCGGCACGTCGCCTCCGGCAAGGTCCGCGACATCTACGAGATCGACGCCGACACCCTGCTGTTGGTCACCTCGGACCGGATCTCGGCGTACGACTTCATCCTGGACACGCCGATCCCCGACAAGGGGCGCATCCTGACCGCGGCCAGCTTCTTCTGGTTCGACGAGCTGACCGTGCCGAACCATCTGGCCGGCGGCCCCACCGACGAGCGGATCCCCGCGGACCTGGTGGGCCGGTCGATGGTGGTGCGCAAGCTGCCGATGGTGCCGGTGGAGTGCGTGGCCCGCGGCTATTTGACGGGTTCGGGTCTGGTGGACTACCGCGCCACCGGCTCGGTGTGCGGCGTGCGGCTGGCGCCCGGGCTCACCGAGGCCGACCGGCTGCCGCAGCCCATCTTCACCCCGGCCACCAAGGCCGACCTGGGCGACCACGACGAGAACGTGAGCTTCGAGCAAGTGGCCGCGCAGGTGGGCGACGACCTGGCGCGCACCCTGCGCGACCTGACGCTCGACATCTATTCGCGCGCTTCGGATCTCGCGCTCGACCGCGGGATCATCCTGGCCGACACCAAGTTCGAGTTCGGGCAGGCGCCCGACGGTTCGCTGGTGCTGGCCGACGAGGTGCTCACGCCGGACTCGTCCCGCTACTGGGAGGCCGGCACCTGGGAGCCGGGCAAGGTACAGCCGAGCTTCGACAAGCAGATCGTGCGCAACTGGCTCACCTCCGACGCCGCGAACTGGGACCGGCACGGCGACGTGCCGCCCCCGTCGCTGCCCGACGACGTGGTGGCGCGCACCCGCGCCCGCTACATCGAGGCGTACGAGCGCATCTCGCAGCTCTCGTTCGACGATTGGCCGGATGCCCAGAATGCCTGAGATTCCCGGAATGCCTGAGGTCCCCGGAATGGCTGCGGTGACCGGAATGGCTGAGGTGACCGCGCCGCCCACCGTCAAGAAGGTGCCGTCGTCGCGCGAGCATCACGGCGACGTCTTCGTCGATCACTACGAGTGGCTGCGCGATCGCGAGGATCCCGAGGTGATCGCGTACCTGGAGGCGCAGAACGCGTACACGCAGGCGCAGACCGCGCCGCTGGCCGACCTGCGCGCCGCCATCTACGACGAGATCCGCGCCCGTACCCAGGAGACCGACATGTCGGTGCCGGTGCGGTCTGGCAAGTACTGGTACTACCTGCGCACGCAGGAGGGCATGGCGTACGAGATCCGTTGCCGCTGCCCGATTTCCGGCCCGGACGACTGGACGCCGCCGGTGGTGGCGCCCGACGTCGCGGTCCCCGGCGAGGAGGTGCTGCTCGACAGCAACGCCGAAGCCGAGGGCCACGAGTTCTTCGCGCTCGGCGGGTACTCCATCTCGCACGACGGTCGCTGGCTGGCCTTCTCCACCGACACCGTCGGCGACGAGCGGTACACGCTGCGGATCAAGGATCTGGAGACCGGGGAGTTGCTCGACGACGTCGTCGAAGACACCGCGGGCGGGGCCACCTGGTCCAAGGACGCGCGGCATCTGTTCTATCTGACGGTCGACGACGCCTGGCGTCCGGACACCCTGTGGCGGCACGAGGTGGGTGCCGCCGGTGCGGACACCCGCGTGTTCTACGAACCGGACGAGCGTTTCTGGGTGGGCTTCGGCGCCACCCAGAGCGAGGATTACCTGATGATCGGGGTGGGGTCCAAGGACACCTCCGAGGTCTTCGTGCGGTCGATGGACGATCCGACGGGCGAGTTCACCTCGCTGGCCGGGCGCACCCCGGGCGTCGAGTATTCGGCCGAGCACGCCAAGTTCGGCGGCGAGGACTACTTCGTCATCGTGCACAACGCGCCGTCGGCCGACGGTGAGAGTCAGGCGAACTTCGCCGTGGACGTGATGCCGGTGAACGATCCGGCCGGGCGTCGTCCGCTGATCGGGCACCGCTCCACGCACCGCATCGAGGACGTGGAGTGCTTCGCCGACTACCTGGTGCTGTCGTACCGGGAGGCGGCGCTGCCGAAGCTGGCGATCGCCGATCTGCGCGGGCGGGACACCCTGCCCGGCGCCGACGACTTCGTGCCGGTGACCTTCCCACAGGAGCTGTGCTCGGTGGGGCTGGGCGGCAACCCCGAGTGGAACACCCCGCGCCTGCGCATCGGCTACACCAGCTACGTCGATCCCACCGAGGTGCTGGACCTCGACGTGGCCACCGGCGAGCGGACGCTGCTCAAGCGCGCGACGGTACTCGGCGACTACAACCCCGCCGACTACGTGGCCACCCGCGAATGGGCGACGGCCGTGGACGGCACCCTGGTGCCGATCTCGATCGTGCGCCGCGCGGACGCCACCGGGCCGATGCCGTTGCTGCTCAACGGGTACGGGGCCTACGAGATCAGTTCCGATCCGGGCTTCTCGGTGTCCTCGCTCTCGCTGCTCGATCGCGGGATGGCGCTGGCGACGGCGCACATCCGCGGTGGCGGCGAGATGGGCCGGTACTGGTACGAGCAGGGCAGGCTGCTGTCCAAGAAGAACACCTTCACCGACTTCGTGGCGGTGGCCCAGCATCTGGTGGACACCGGGTGGACCACGCCGGAGCAGATGGTGGCCGACGGCGGCTCGGCCGGCGGTCTGCTGATGGGCGCGGTGGCCAACCTGGCGCCGGAGCTGTTCGGCGGGATCCTGGCGGCGGTGCCGTTCGTCGATCCGCTCACCTCCATCCTGGATCCGTCGCTGCCGCTGACGGTGATCGAATGGGACGAGTGGGGCGATCCGCTGCACGACCCGGAGGTGTACTCCTACATCCGCAGCTACGCGCCGTACGAGAACGTCGCCGAGCTGCCGTACCCGGCCATGCTGATCCTGAACTCGTTCAACGACACCCGGGTGCTGTTCACCGAGGCGGCCAAATGGGCTGCGCGCCTTCAGGAATCCACCACCTCGGGTAAGCCGATCCTGCTGCGCACCGAGATGCGTTCCGGCCACGGCGGTCCGTCGGGCCGCTACCGCCGCTGGGAAGAGGCGGCCTTCGAGCTGTCGTGGGTGCTGGCTCAGTCCGGCGCCGTCGACACCGCTTAGAACGGCGGTTCGTCGGGCAGTCCGGCGAAACGACGGTCGTGGTTGGCCTTGCGTTCGGCACGACGTCGGGCGTGCTTGGCTGCGGTGCGGGTGCGGGTTCGCTGCGGGCCCTCCTCGACGGTGCCGGTGGTGGTTCCGGTCGCGTGCCGGCCGGCGAGCTGGTGCGTGCAGCGCAGGTCGGCCAGGCGCGGGATCAGCCACTGGTTGGGTGCGAGCACCTCGACGGTCTGTCCCATCGGGGTGGTGACGCTCGAGTGGTAGCGCCCGTTCTGGTCGATCCAGAGGTCGTCGACGAAGCCTTCCAGATTTGTTTTCACCAGGTGGTGGTAGCGGCACTTGGGCAACAGGTTGCAAAGGCAGGTGGGCCCGCCGAGGTCGGGTCGGACGTTGTCGTACTCGGCCACATGGTCCAGATCGCAGGCGAAGGCGGCTCGTTCGCAGCCGGGGATGGAGCAGGTGCCCCAGAGGAAGCGTGCGATGAGGTCGGTGAGCAGATTCGGCCGGTACGGATCGCTCGGAAGAGCGGTTTTGGCGATCACCGAGGCGGGTTCGCCACCGTTTTCTGCGGGTGGCCGTGGGTCATCGCCCCGACGCTCGTCCGGGGTGTCGGGGCGGGGTGCTCGTCGATGCAGCACCGCCTCCTCGGGATGCTCGGGCGCGCCGGAGGCACTCGCAGGGTTGGGTGCCAGCAGGTCATCGAGGCGGTGCTGACGGATGACGGCGTCACCGCGGGCAGCGACCTCCCGAACGTGCTCAGCGGAGATCGGGCCGTGGCCGTCGAGGTAGCCGCACTTGTCGCCGCCCTCCAGCGTGGTCGCATCGCACAGGACATGCACCACGATGCGGGCCGCGCGGGCGTCGAGTTCGACGTCGCTGATTGCCGCAGTGCAGCCGTCGCTGTCGCATTCGCACGTGAACGGTTTGCGCTGCAGGAGGGCGATGGCGGCGTCCGAGCGCGCTTGAGTCTTGGTGCGGGGGTCGTCGGGGCAGCGGCCGGCGATGACGGCGTCGAGCATCTGCCGTGCGAGGCGGACGTCTTCGGCTGTCGCGGTGAGGAACAGTTGCGCCATTCCCGCGGCGAGGCTCTGGTGGCCGAGGCTGCGGCCGTCGGTGGCGTTCTCGCGTTCGCGGCGTGCGGCGTCGGGGTCGTTCTCGGCGACGAGTCGGCGGGCTAAAGCTCCGGTCTTGGTGACGGAGATCGACGTGTAGCCGCGTCGGGCGCCCAGGATCTCTTTCGCGATCAGAGCGTCGATCTTGGCCATGAGGGCCTCATCGACCACGAGGCGGGTTTCGTGGGCGATGCGGTGGAAGCGGTCGCGGTCGATCAGGCCCAGGCGCATGGTCGCGTACACGCGTGGCAGGCGGTCTCGGGCGTCGAGGGCGTCGGCGAGGAGTGCTTCGGCGGCGTACTCGGTGCTCTCCAGGCTCATCTGGAGTTCCAGCGTCGTCTGGGCTTCGGTGTCGAGTAGCGACTTCTGGGTCGCGACGAGATTGCTCGTCGAGGCGCAGACGCGGGAGTGCATGGAGAGCGCGAACTGAAACAGTTGCCAGTCGAGGAAGCAGTGGCCGTTCTTGGTCGCGGTGATCGCGCCGACGACGCACGCGGTGGGCATGTTCGTGAGGTCGGTGCCGGGACCGGGAAGACCGCAGCCGGTCAGGTCGGCGTCGGGCCACATCGACGCGGTTCGCTGTGCCATGGCTACTCACCTCCCCAAGCGAGCTGGCGCCTTCGAGCGAGCTAACGCACTGTCGTCTCGTTCGGATGTTCTAGAACCATGATATGCCCGACCACCGACAAGAACGGGCGCTCGCGGCCCGCATTCGTGAAGGAGATTTCGAGGCTCAGTCCGTGACTGCCTGATCCGCGGCGTCGGCGTATTCGCCGGGGAGGGCGAACAGTCCGGCCGGCGTCACCTCGATGAGGCCGTCGGTGAGCAGGGAGTCCAGGGCCCGGTCGCGCTGACCGGGGTCGCGGGTCCAGGCGATGTCGAGGGCGGCGCGTTCCACCGGGGCTGAGCTGGCGCGCAGCACGTCGAGCAGCTTGCCGCGAGCCTGCCGGTCGGTGCCCTCGTACTTCTGGGTGCGTCGCGGCGGTCCGCTGTACGACGGCCGGCCGCGCGCCACCCAGCGGCAGCGGTCGACGATCGGGCACTGCTCGCACGCGGGGTTGCGTGCCGTGCACACCAGCGCGCCCAGTTCCATGAGCGCGGCCGAGAAGATCGGGGCCGCGGCGGTGGGTGCGCCGTCGTCGTCGCGCGGCAGCAGTGCTTCGGCGTCGGCCAGATCCCGGCGCGACGGATTGCCCGGCTGCTCCTGCCCGTGCACCGCGCGGGCGATCACCCGCCGCACATTGGTGTCCACCACCGGGACCGCCTGGCCGTACGCGAAGCAGGCCACCGCGCGTGCGGTGTAGTCGCCGACGCCGGGCAGTCCCAGGAGCACGTCGACGTCGTCGGGTACCCGGTCATCATGTTGGGCGGCAAGGACTTTGGCGCAGTCGTGCAGCCGGAGCGCGCGGCGCGGATAGCCGAGTTTGCCCCAGGCGCGCAGCACCTCGCCGGCCGGTTCGGCGGCCATCGCGGAGGGCACCGGCCACCGCCGCACCCACTCCTGCCACGGGTCCACCACGCGCGCCACCGGGGTCTGCTGCAGCATGATCTCGCTGATCAGTACGTGCCAGCCGGTGATCTCCGGATCGCGCCACGGCAGGTCACGCCGGGCGTCGTCGAACCAGACCAGAATGTCCGAATGCATGAACCCGCACGAATCCTTCCCAGGCGGTGAGGTGTAACACTAGAAGCATGAAAGATCTCACTCCCACGCAGGCCTGGCAACTCATCAAGTCGGGCAATGAGCGCTTCGTGCGAGATGAGGCGAAGCATCCGAGCCAGGGTATCGCCGATCGTGCGGAGCTGATCAACGGCCAGACACCGCACGTGGTGCTGTTCGGTTGCGGCGACTCGCGGGTGGCCGCCGAGGTGATCTTCGATCAGGGCCTCGGCGACATGTTCGTGGTCCGCACCGCCGGTCACGTGATCGACTCGTCGGTCCTCGGTTCCATCGAGTTCTCCGTCGAGCTCCTCAACACCCCGCTGATCGTGGTCCTCGGCCACGACAGCTGCGGGGCGATCGCGGCCTCGCTGCGCGCCCTGGACGCGAACGAGCTGCCGCCCGGCTACATCCGCAGCATCGTGGAGCGGGTGCTGCCGAGCATGATCGTCGGCCGCCGCGAGGGGCTGACGCGCGTGGACGAGTTCGAGCAGCGGCACGTGACCGAGACCGGCAAGCTGCTAGTGGAGCGCAGCCGCATCATCGCCGACCGGGTGGCCGAGGGCACGCTCGCGGTGATCGGCTTGAACTACCACCTGAGCGACGGCGCGGCCACGCTGTCCAGCGTGATCGGTGACATCGGCGAGACGGTCGCCTAGCGTCGAATCGCTGTGATGGGCGGCCCATGTCGCGACACGCCGCCCCGGGTGGGCGCTGCCCTTGGCGTGCGGCGATACCGTGGCAGGCGTGATCGAACCACAGGGACCATTGCCTGACGAGGTGTACTGGAAGCGTCGGCTGCTCGCCGTCGCGGCCGCGGTGGTGGCCCTCGCGTTGGTCATCGCCCTGATCATCTGGGCCAGTTCCGGTGGGAACGACGAGCCCGGCGCCACCAACGCCGCGGCCACCTCGTCCACCGAGGCGGCCGCACCGTCGGAGGCGCCGAAGTCCGGCGAGCAGGACAATCAGGGATCGGCCCCGGCGCCCAAGGCGTCCGAGCCGACCCCGGCCTCGGGTACTGAGGCTCCGCTGCCCGCCCCCGCGGAGGGGGCCGAGGTGGCGCCGTGCACCGATCAGACGCTCTCGGTGGTGCTGTACACCGACAAGCCCACGTACACCAAGGGTGACCAGCCGGTCTTCACCGTGGTGGTGACCAACGGCGGCCTGGCACCGTGCTCGCGCGACGTCGGCAAGGCCTCGCAGAACGTGGTGGTCCGCTCGCTCGACGGCACCCGGACCCTGTGGGCGGCGCAGGACTGCGCGCCCGACAAGACCGTCAACGTGCAGGTGCTGGCACCGGGGCAGCAGGTCTCGGACAAGATCACTTGGTCGGGCACCACCAGCAGCCCCGGGTGCGAGAAGCCCCGCGTGGCCATCCCGGTGGGCGCCTACCAGGCCATCGCCACGGTCGGCGTCAAGGAGTCGGCGCCGATCACGTTCAACGTGATCGCCCCGCCCCAGCAGTAGCCGGGCCCCAGCAGTCGACGCCGCCTAGTCGAAGCGTTCCAGGCTGGCCTCGGCCAGTCGGGACAGACCCTCGCGGATGTGCCGGGCCCAGATGGAGCCGATACCTTCGACGGCCTGCAGGTCGGCGGCGCTCGAGGCCAGCAACGACTGCAGGGTGCCGAACTCGCGGACCAACCGGTCGATGTGCCCGAACTGCAGGCGCGAGATGCGCGCCAGCAGGCGGTAGCCGCGGGGGCTCATCGGCAGGTCTTGGGCCTCGATGGTCGACGGGTAGCCGAATGCGCCGGCCACCAGGGTGAGGTCCAGCAGATCGGCGTTGGAGAGGTTCTCCAGCGCGTCGAGGATCTGCCGCACCTGCTCGGTGCTGGCCGCCTCGGGCGCCGAGTGGTAGTCGCGCACCAGCAGTTCGCGCATTATGTCGTTGTCGCTGATCAGTTCTTCCAGCTGCAGCGACACCTGCCGCCCGTACACGCCGAGTTCCAGCACGTACTCTTCGATCTCCACGCCCACCCGGCGCACCATCTCCATGCGCTGGGCGGCGCTGCACGCATCGCGCAGCAGCACATAGTCTTCGATCTCCGCACGCGAGAGCTGGGCGCTCACCTCGTCGAGGCGGGCCTTGTAGCGCTCCAGGGTGGCCAGGGCGACGTTGGCGCGCGAGAGCAGCCCGTCGGGGTTCTCCACCACGCGGCGCACGCCGTCGACGTACAGGCTCACGATCGACATGGAGGCGCTCACCGAGATGGTCGGGGTGCCGGTCTGGATCGCGGTGCGTTCGGCGGCGCGGTGCCGGGTGCCCGACTCGGCGGTCGGGATGGACGGGTCGGGCATCAGCTGGACGTTGGCCCGCAGGATGCGGGTGCCGTCGTCGGAGAGCACCACGGCGCCGTCCATCTTGGCCAGCTCCCGCAGTCGGGTGGGGGCGAAAGCGACGTCGAGGTGGAAGCCGCCGTCGCAGATCCGTTCGGTGGCTTCGTCGTAGCCGAGCAGTATCAGCGCGCCGGTGCCGCCGCGCAGGATCCGCTCGAGGCCGTCGCGCAGCCCGGTGCCGGGCGCCACTCGGCGCAGCGTGGAGCGCACCTGCTCGGACGTGGGTTCGGTGATCATGTGTGTGGGGTTTCCGTTCTTGCGTCGCGGGCCTGCTCTAGCAGCCTAATACCCGTGGTGGCCGTGCCCGTCCCCTCGATGCCCGACAGCGTGGGTCCGAGACTCGGACCCACGCTGTCGGGTGGTGTTGCTGGGTGCTGCGACGCCTACTTCAGCGAGCGGGCGATGGCAGGCCAGGAGGCGTGCAGTTCGCGCTCCCAGTAGCCCCACGAGTGGGTGCCGGTGGGCCGGATCACGACGGTCGCCGGGATGTTCAGCGAGCGCAGCTTCTCCGCCATCTGCTGGGTGCAGACGTTGGTGACGGCCTCGATGCCGCCGCCGAGGATCACGCGGTCGGCCAGGGCGACGCCCTCACCGACGCTGCTGCCCACGTCTACCGACTCGTCCTGACCGGGCAGGCCGCTGTTGGACGACAGGTAGATCTTGGTGCCGCGCAGCTTGGACGCGTTGAGGTACGGGTCGTTCTTGCGCCAGCCCGGACCACCGTAGGCGCCCCACATGTTGCGGGCGTCGGCCTTGCCGCGGTCCTCGATGACGGTGCGGATGTACCGCTCGCCGAGGGGATCGCTGGTGCGGGCGCAGCCGCTGTACGACGCTGCCATGGTGTACAGCTTCGGTGCGGCGATCGCGAGGTTCAGCACGGTGGTGCCGGCCATCGAGATGCCCGCCACGGCGTTCTTGCCGTTGGACTTGAGGTAGGCGTCCATCACCGGCGGCAGTTCCTTGGTGAGGAACGTCTGCCATTTCTGAACTCCCAGCACCGGGTCGGCCTTCTGCCAGTCGGTGTAGTAAGAGAACGCGCCCTTGAGCGGTGTCACCACGTTGACGTGCTTGTTGGCGAAGAAGTCCTGGTAGTTGGTCCGGTTGGCCCAGCTGGCAGTGTCTTCACCGCCGCCCGCTCCGTTGAGCAGGTAGAACACCGGCGCCGGCTTGGAGCGGTCCGCGGGACGCAGCACGTCGAGCGGAATGGTGCGCCCCATCGACGCCGAGTACACGGTCACCAGCTCGCGCTGGGGGCCGTAGTCGCTGCTGCCGGTGACGCGGGACTCGCCGGCTGCCGGATCGGCGGAGGCGACCCCAGCCGGGGTGCCGACGCCGATCGCGATGGCCGCAGCCGCCGCCACTAGGGCGCGGGCTGAACGAGTGAACTTCATGTGCTTCGCTTTCTTACTTCAATGCTGTGGTCGACGCCGGTGACGTCAATTCGTATCAGGGTAGGAAGGCGTCGAGGCTTCCGGTGTCCAAACTGCCGGATCCGCCACCGTTGCCGCCGCCGATGCTGCCGGAGCCCTTAGACACGGTGAAGGAGACGGGGTGATCGTCGAAGTTCTGTTCGCCGATGTTGGTGCCGAGTCCGCTGATATGCATGACAGCGTCTTGCTGCTTGCCAATGGCGCAGGCGTTCGTCACCTTGTAGGTCACGCTGACCGTCACCGGGTTCTTGGAGTCGCCGGCGATACGCCATCCTCCTCCGGGTGCGTTCACGACGACATTGGAGTCCGCTTTTCCGGTGTTGTTGTCGGTGCTGGCGATGGTGTTGGAACTGGTCGCATCGACAAGTTCAAGGCACTGAGGGACAACCTGCTTGACCTTGTATATGTAGCGATCGATCTTTGTGTGAGCCATCGAGTTGGTGATGATGATCTCGTCGCCGACGTTGGGGGTGGGGTCAGAGACGCTCATAGTGAACGTCCAGGTTCCCATCGCTCCCTTGTCGTCGAATTCCCACGAGGCGTAGCTACCGGCTGCGGTAGCGGAGCCTGCGGCGAGGGTGAGGGCGAATGCGGCGCCTGCGGCGGTGGTGAGGCCACCGGCCATGCGCGTGCGAAGGGTGTTGTTCATTGCTGAAGTCTCCTGTGAGTCAGTAGCTGCTGGTCAGCCGAAGAGATTGCCAAAGATATTGCCGAGGCTGCCGCTGTTGCCAGCGCCGCCGTTGTCTCCGCCGCCGTTGTCTCCGCCGCCGTTGTCTCCGCTGCCGTTGTCTCCGCCGCCGTTGTCTCCGCTGCCGTTGTCTCCGCTGCCGTTGTCTCCGCCGCCGTTGTCTCCGCCGCCGTTGTCTCCGCTGCCGTTGTCTCCGCTGCCGTTGTCTCCGCCGCCGTTGTTCCCGCCGCCGTTGTCTCCGCCGCCGTTGTCGCCGCCGCCGGTGGGCTTGGC
>NZ_JBHLWV010000054.1:0-32058 GCF_042432625.1 Gordonia phosphorivorans
CAACTGGGAAGACGGCAACGGCATCCAACACGGATGGGGAGGCCGAAGCCGATAGAACACCCCCACGCCACGCCCGGGCCATACACACATTTTGGCCTTTAACCCCGACATGCGAGTACGGGGACCGCGGGACGACCGCACCGACCCCGGGATGCACGAACGCCCCGGTTCAATGAACCGGGGCGTTGGTGTTAAGAGCTCTTAATCAGACCGCAACGACGTTGGTCGCCTGCGGACCCTTGGGGCCCTGCTCGATGTCGAACTCGACTCGCTGCGCCTCTTCGAGGTTGCGGAAGCCGCTACCCGAAATCGCGCTGTAGTGGACGAAGACGTCTTCGCTACCACCGTCGGGGGCGATGAAGCCGAAGCCCTTTTCGCCATTGAACCACTTGACGGTCCCTTGTGCCATGCTGTTTTACTGCCTTCTTCAGATTGGCGGGCACAGATCTGTCACCCGCCCACTTACTATGTCACACCGACACCGCACTCCGAAACACCTCACGCGAAGTTTTCTCCGTCACACTCGGTTTCGGCGCCTCCGCAGCAGGTCAGGCGAAGCGCAGATCCAGCGTCGCCATGCCGAAGATCTTCTTGTCGTTGGCCTTCGCGGTCAGAATCACTGTGCCGCTGCGGGTTTCGGGGTCCAGTGACTTGATCTTCCCGCCGTACTCGATGTCGCCGCGACCGTCGGCCGGAACCACCGCGGGCGCGGACAGTCGCACGGCGTACTTGCTCACCGCACCCGGGTCGCCCGACCACTCGGAGATCGCGCCCGCGCCCATCCCCATGGTGAGCATGCCGTGGGCGATCACATCCGGCAGACCGGCCAGCTTGGCGATGGTCTCGTCCCAGTGAATCGGGTTGGCGTCGCCGGCCACACCGGCGTAGTTCACCAGGTCACCACGGGTGAGACCGTTGTGGCGCACCGGCAGCGCGTCACCCTTGGCGAGGCCGTCGAAGGAGCGTGAACCGACGGTGCGGATCGCGCCGGCCTGCGACAGCGGCGCCGGTTCGCCCTCCCGCACGGTCTTGACGTAGTCGGCCGCCGCGGCCTCGACCGACAGGATGTCGACGTCGTGCATCATCACCTTGGCGACGGACTCGGAGATCTGCGGATCCACTTCCTCGGCGGACACACCGACGACGGTCGTGTGCATGGTGTGGATGGTCTCACCGTGCTGATCGACGATCGTGTTGGTGATGGTGATCATGTCCTTGCCCGCGATCCGACGCACCGCGGTGAGCTCGACGTCGGTGGTCAGCACGTCGCCCACGACGATCGGACGGTGCTGATGGAACGACTGCTCGGTCTGGACGTAGGTCTCGTAACCCACCACCACTTCTTGCATCAGTTTCTGGTTGGCGGCCATCGCCGGGATCGACGTGAACGTCAGCGGCGCGACGAGTCCGCTGTAGCCGAGCTCGGCCGCCGCGGCGTCGTCCCAGTGCGCGGGGTGGTAGTCCTGCACGGCGCGCGCGTACTCGCGCACCTTCTCCCGCCCGACCTCATAGGTGTGGTCGGCCACGTAGTAGTGCCCGACCCGCTCCACCAGCGCAGTGTTCTCCGACGACGTCATATCTCTGTTCTCCAAACCCTTGACTCTCGGGGGAATAGTAGTACCGTCCCGCTGCTAATCCTCACGCGCTCACCCCCGCGAGTGCGCCGGATCTCAGGAACCTCCTGAGCCGGCCGACGCCACGCGTCCCGATCGTCCGGCGTCGGATTCGAGGGGCCCGTCGATCGGCGGGTAGAATCCCGCGATACACCCGACCGCCGGTCGGGTGGCCACGATGTCCAGTGAAGTCCGGTGCGAATCCGGCGCTGTCCCGCAACTGTGAAGCCGCCCATGGAGGCGGATGAGCCAGGTCAGCTGCTTCGTGGCGAACAGGCTTGATTCCTCGGAAGAAGGAATACCGTCATGACAGTCAGCACACTCCGTCGTCGCGGCACGGCCCTCGCGGGCCTGTTCGCGACCCTCGCCCTCCTCGTCTCGTGTTCGTCGGACACCGGCTCGGGCCCGATCACCGACACCGAGGGCGCGGCCGCCCGGATCGTCTCGCTCAGCCCGTCGGCCACCGAGACCCTGTTCGCCGTCGGCGCCGGGGACCGCGTGGTGGCCGTCGACGATCAGTCCGACTACCCCGAGAACGCACCGAAGACCGACCTGTCCGGGTACACCCCGAACCTCGAAGCGATCCTCGGCTACACCCCCGACCTCGTGGTGTCCAACGAACTGGCACCGGATGTGGTCTCCGGGCTCGAACGCGCCGGAGTCACCGTGCTGGACCTGCCCGCGCCCACGACGGTCGCCGACGCCTACTCCCAGATCGAGAAGATCGGCGTGGCCGTCGGTGAGGCCGACACCGCCGCCGAGGTGGTCGACGAGATGACCACGCGCATCGACAAGGCGGTCGCCGCGGCACCGCAGGCCGCCGGGCTCACCTACTACCACGAGCTCGATCAGACCTTCTTCACCGCAGCCGGGGACACCTTCATCGGGCACGTCTACGGCCTGTTCGGTCTGAAGAACATCGCCGGCGCCGAGATCGGCGGCGTGGTCTACCCGCAGCTGCAGGCCGAGCAGATCATCACCGACAACCCGGACCTGATCTTCCTGGCCGACACCTACTGCTGCGGCGTGACCCCCGAGGCCGTCGCCAAGCGCGCCGGATGGGATGAGATCACCGCGGTCCGCGAGGATCGGGTGTTCGTGCTCAACGAAGACATCGCGTCCCGCTGGGGCCCGCGCCTGACCGAGTTGGTCGAGCAGCTGAGCGGCATTCTCAGCAAGCTGCCCGCACCGGCACCGGTCGGGTGACCAGGACCGACTCCACTACCGCCGGGACCGTTCCCGGCGGCCGACCCACCCGCGCCGTCCCCGGACGGTGGCAAGACCGGCCCGGCGTGCGGTGGTCGGTGATCGCCGCAGCCGCGGTGTTGCTGGCCGCGGTGATGCTCGGCGCGATCCTCGTGGGCCCGGCCGGATTGTCCGCGCGCGGGGTCCTTCTCTCGCTGGTCGACGCGCTGCCCGGAGTGGACGTCGCGACCGGACTGACCCAGCAGCAGCACGCCATCCTGTGGCAGATCCGAATGCCGCGCGTGGTCCTGGGCGCGATGGTGGGGGCGACCCTGGCCATCGCCGGTGCGGCCTACCAGGGCGTGTTCCGCAATCCGCTGGCCGACCCGTACCTGCTGGGGGTGTCCTCCGGCGCCGGCCTCGGCGCCACCGCGGCCATCGTCGCCGGGCTGTCGATGAGTTCGGCGGCGGTGCCCACCGCTGCGTTCATCGGCGGTGCGGCCGCGGTGACCGCCACCCTCATGCTGGGGCGCACCGTCGGCGGCGGTCGCAGCGAGACGGTCATCATCCTGGCCGGCGTCGCGGTCGCGGCGTTCGCCAACGCCGGGCAGACCTACCTGATGCAGCGTCACAGCGAGACGCTGCGCCAGGTGTACTCGTGGCTGCTCGGCAGGCTCTCCACCGACGGCTGGTCGCAGGTGCAGGTGGTGGTCCCGTACGTGGCGATCACCCTCGCGGTGGTGATGGCCTTCCGCCGAACCCTCGACGTGATGCTCGTCGGCGACACCGAGGCCGCCAGCCTCGGCGTGGAACCAGTCCGGGTGCGCCTGCTCCTCATCGCGGTGGCCACGCTCGGCACCGCGGCGGTGGTCTCGGTATCGGGACTGATCGGGTTCGTCGGCATCGTCGTTCCGCATGCGGTGCGCATGCTGGTCGGGCCCGGGCACCGGCTGCTGCTGCCGCTGTCCGTGCTCGTCGGTGCCGTGTTCCTGGTCTGCGCGGACCTGCTGGCGCGCACGGTGATCGCGCCGGCCGAACTACCCATCGGCGTGGTGACCGCCGCGATCGGCGCGCCGTTCTTCCTCCTGGTCCTACGCCGCGGACGGGTGGCCCGATGAGCGCCCCCGACGTGGTGACCTGCCGCGGGCTGACCGTGGTGCGCAGCGGCCGCACCGTGGTCGACGCCGTGGATCTGACGGTGACGCAAGGTGAATGGGTCTCGATGATCGGCCCCAACGGCGCCGGCAAGACGACGCTGCTGCACGCACTGGCCGGCTTGCTGCCCGCGGGCACCTCCGTCGAAGGCGAGGTGACCGTCGCCGGTCGGCGGATCGGCCGCAGCAAACGGCGCGAGATCGCCCGGATGATCGCGATCATGCCGCAACGTCCCGTCGTGCCCGACGGCGTGACGGTCCGCGAACTCATCGCCCTCGGGCGCACCCCGCACGTCCCCCGTTTCGGTGTCGAGGGACCGCGGGACCGGAAGGTGGTCGCCGACGTGGTCGACCGCCTCGGGCTCGGGCCGCTGGCCGACCGCGTCGCGAGCACCCTCTCCGGCGGCGAACTCCAGCGCGCTGTCCTTGGCCGCGCACTGGCGCAGCAACCGAAGGTGTTGTTGCTCGACGAGCCGACCAGCGCGCTGGATATCGGCCGTCAGCAACAGGTGCTCGACCTCGTGGAACACATGCGCCGCGACGACGGCATCACCGTCGTGGCCGCCATGCACGACCTCTCCCTGGCCGCCGTCTACGGCGAGCGCATGATCCTCTTGAGCGACGGTCGCGCACTCGCCGACGGTTCGCCGACCGAGGTTCTCAATCCGGAATTGATCGGCGAGGTGTACGGCGCACGCGTCGACGTCGTCCTGCACGACGGCGTGCCGGTGGTGCTGCCGCTGCGCACCGAGCGACCGGCGTCCGACCGGGCCGAGGACGCCGAGGAAGCCGAGCCGGCGACGCCGCCGGGCACCGAGGTGTCGTCGTGACCGAGGTGGTGCTGCTGGGCAGCGGCGCGGCCGACGGCTGGCCCAACCCGTTCTGCCGGTGCGCGTCGTGCACCGCGGCCCGCGACTCCGGCGAACGACGCGGCCACAGTTCGGCGCTGATCGACGGCACCGTGCTGATCGACTGCGGGCCCGACGTGCTCGCCGCGGCCACCCACGCCGGGGTCGACCTGGCCGGGGTGCGCTACCTGCTGCTGACCCACGACCACTTCGACCACCTCGCCGGGCAAGCCCTGTTGATCCGGTCATGGGCGGGTGCCTGCACCCCGCTCGACGTGATCGGCCCGCCCGCCGCACTGGCTGCCTGCCGCGCCTGGATCGCCGACACCGACCCCGTGCGACTGAGGCCGGTTGCAGCCGGCGACGAGGTGACGCTGACCGGGAACGACGGCGACTACCGGGTCCACGTCCTGACTGCCGCGCACACTTCGACCCTCGGCGAACCCGCCGTCCTGTACGACGTCACCGCCCTCGACGAACACGGCGATCGCGCGGCCCGTCTGCTGTGGGCCGCCGACACCGGGCCGCTGCCCGCCGCGACATTGGACGCCCTCACCGGCACCGAGCTGGATCTCCTTCTGCTGGAAGAGACGTTCGGGCGATTCATCGAGCACGGCGCCGATCATCACGACCTCGACTCGTTCCCCCGCACCCTGGCCGCCCTGCGCAGCGCCGGTGCCGTCACCACCGGCACCCGCGTCATCGCCGTGCATCTGAGCCACCACAATCCCCCGCCCGCGCAGTTGGCCGAGGTCCTCGCCGAGTGGGGCGCCGAGATCGGAGTCGACGGCATGCGCCTACCCCTGCCGGACGAGGCCGCGACTGCGGTGTCGCCGCCGACGGGGCGAACGCTGGTGCTCGGCGCGGTCCGATCCGGCAAGTCTGTGCACGCCGAAACCCTTCTCGCCGACCAGGATTCGGTGCTCTACATCGCGACCGGCGGCACCCGTGACGGCGACGCCGAATGGGCCGAGCGGGTCGCCCTGCACCGGTCGCGCCGTCCCGCGAGTTGGCGCACCGCCGAGACGCTCGACGTCGCCACCGCCCTCGATGAAGCCGCCGGACCGGTCCTCATCGACTGCCTCGGCACCTGGCTCACCGGGATGATGGACCGCCACGAACTGTGGAGCGCACTCGAACGGTCCGACGACGGCGACCGCGCTCCGCTGACCCACGCCATGGCCGAGCTAAACCGTGAAGTCGACGGACTGATCGCTGCCTGGCGCCGCTGCCCGCACCGAGTCGTGGCCGTCAGCAACGAGGTCGGGTCCGGCGTGGTGCCCGCGACCGCCGCGGGCCGCGTGTTCCGCGACGAACTCGGACGACTCAACACCCGGCTGTCGGTGGAGTCCGAGCAGGTCGTCCTGGTAGTCGCCGGCCGCACCCTCCCCCTGCCCTGAATCTGAGCGAGAGTCGGCCGCTGCGCGCGGAAATCAACAGTTCACCGCCATATAGAGGGCACCGTGGTCAATATGACCACGGTGTTCCTCTATATGACAGCGAAGCCGTCTGGCGTCGCATGCCTCGCCGTCAGACGTTGATGTCGAAGCCCAACTCCACGTCGCACGCCGCCTGACCGCCGCTGATCCCCCAGCTGGCGGTGTCGAGGTCGCGCACCACGATGGTGATGTGGTCGCCCGGAATCCCGAGCGCGCCGAGGCGGTCCACGATCTCCCGGTACAGCGCCCGCTTGGCGTCGACGGATCGGCCCGCGAAGCAGTCGACGGTGACGAGGGTGTAGTGCTCCGGGCTGCTCAGCGTGTGCGGCACCGCGAAACGGTGCGGTTCATGCGCCACCAGCCGAACGTGCTTGTCCTGCACGGGAATTGCGAAGGCGGCCACCAGCGAATCGTGCACGGCGTCGATGATGGCGGTCTCCACCGCGGGCGCGTGGGAGCGACGGACTTCGATCTGAGTACTCGGCATCCACGCACGGTATCACCGCCTGCGCGGCGTGCGGGCGTGAGCGCGAGCACACCGAGCGCCCGCCGTATCGAGGCCCCCACGACGACGAAATAGGATTCACCGCATGGCTTCTGACCTGCCGATCGGCACGCTCCTCGACTCCTCGACCCCCGCCTCGCTCAATCCCGCGCGGCTCAATCGACACACGTTCTGGTGCGGCCAGAGCGGATCGGGCAAGACGTACTCGCTCGGTGTGCTGCTGGAGCAGGTCCTGCTGCACACCCGACTGCCGATCGTGGTCCTGGACCCGAACTCCGACTTCGTCCGCATCGGCGAGATCCGCGAGGACGCCCCGCACGAGCAGGCTGCCGAACTCGCGAAACGCGACATCCGCGTCCTGCACTCGGCGGCGGGCCAGGGTCAGCAGCTCAAGGTCAAGTTCCTCGGGCTCGACGTCCGCTCCCGTGCCGCGCTGCTGCAGTTGGATCCGGTCCTCGACAAGCGGGAGTACAACACGCTGCTGCGCGCCGAGAGCTCCGGGGTTACCGACTTGGAGGGGCAGGCGCTGATCGACGGGCTGCGTGGCAGCGGCGATCCCGACTTGCACGACATCTCGTTGCGGATCGACAACCTCGGCGTAACCGAGTGGGACATATGGGCCTACGGCGACGAAGCGGTCACCTCCGTCGTCGACGCGCAGGCCGACGCCACGGTCGTCGACCTCGGCTCGTTCGACGTCAAGGAGCAGATGCAGACGGCTGCGCTCGCCGTCCTGGAGCACCTGTGGAACAACCGGCACGACCGTGTCGGTCGCCTGGTGGTGCTCGACGAGGCGCACAACCTGTGTTCACCGGAGCCCTCCTCCCCGCTCGAAGAGCTGCTCACCGACCGGATCGTCCAGATCGCCGCCGAAGGCCGCAAGTACGGGATCTGGCTGCTGTTGTCGACGCAGCGGCCGTCGAAGGTGCACCCCAACGCCCTGTCGCAGTGCGACAACCTCGCGCTGATGCGGATGAGTTCGGCGCACGACCTCGCCGAGCTGGGCCTGGCGTTCGGCTACGCACCCGCCGACCTCCTCGAACGCGCCATGGGATTCACGCAGGGCCAGGCGCTGTTCGCCGGCGGCTTCGCACCCGAGCCCCAGCTGATTCAGGTGGGCAAGCGGCTCACCGAGGAGGGCGGCTCCGACGTCGCAGTGCCACTGCGCTGAGCGGGCCGACACCGCCGACTCGGCGCTGAACCCGGTTGCGCCGACTACCTTTTCGGACATGGCGCACTACGTGGATCCGATCGACGGCACCGAGTACCCGATCGACGCACCGCGGTGGCGGTCGGACGCAGGACGACCGCTCTGGATCGCACCGGGCGGCGGTCTGGGGCGCGACGACATCGACGCGTCGACGGCGTCGCTGTGGCGCTACCGCGCGGCGTTGCCCGTCGAGTTCGGGCATCCGATCACGCTCGGCGAAGGGCGGACGCCGCTGCTCGAACGCGCATGGGGTGCTCTCGGTCGCCCGCTGTTCAAACTCGACTTCCTCAATCCCACCGGCAGCTTCAAGGACCGGGGAACGGCGGTGATGCTGTCGTACCTGCGTGATCGGGGCGTCACAGCGGTGCTCGAGGACAGTTCGGGCAACGGCGGCGCCTCCGTCGCCGGGTACGGTGCGGCCGGCGGGATGGGCGTCACGATCTTCGCGCCGTCGTCCACGTCACCGAGCAAGATCGACCAGGTCCGCGCGTACGGCGCGACGGTGGAGCTGGTGGAGGGCCCGCGCGAGGAGTCGCAGCACGCGGCGATCCGCCGGTCGGAGAGCAGCCGGTCCGGGAGCGACGCCTTCTACGCGAGTCACAACTGGCAGGCGTTCTTTCTGCAGGGCACCAAGACGTTGGCGTACGAGATCTGGGAAGATCTCGGCTTCCGCGCACCTGACAACGTGATCGTTCCGGTCGGGGCGGGCAGCAGCCTGCTGGGCTGTTGGCTCGGGTTCCGTGAGCTCGCGTCGGCCGGACAGATCTCGACACCGCCCAGGCTGTTCGCGGCGCAACCGCTGAACTGTTCACCGGTCGACGCCGCGTTCAGTGCGGGATCCGATGGGCCGGTGGCGCGACCGGTGTCCCCGACGATCGCCGAGGGCACCTCCATCGCCCGCCCCCTGCGACTGCCCCAGATGCTCCATGCCCTCCGGGACAGCGGTGGCCGCTCCGTCGCCGTCCCCGAAGCCGATATCGCGCGCGCCCTGCACGACCTGTGCGCAGGCGGGCTGTTCGTCGAGCCGACCAGCGCGACGGCCGCGGCCGCGTACTCGTCGCTGCTGGCGTCGACCGCGATCACGCCGTCGGAGACGACGGTCGTGCTGCTCACCGGGTCGGGGTTGAAGGCCGCCTCGGCGGTTGCCGACGTCGTCGCAGCCGTGTACTGAGTCGGCGAGACGCCTGGGCGTCGATGCGCAACACGAATCCCGTGTTTTCGTCGAACGCACCTGCTGCGGGGCGCATACTCCCTACATGGACTCCTCCTCCGAAGCCGGTCAGCCATCCGTGTTGCCTCGCGGCGTGGTCGTCCTGATCAGTCTCGCGTGCATCGTCGTCGCCGTCGCCGGGCTCCGGTCGATCGCCGGTCTCGTCGGCCCCGTGGTGCTCGCGCTGATGCTCACGATCGCCGTGCATCCGCTGGGACGTTGGCTCCGAAAACGCGGCTGTCCCGCCTGGCTGGCCGCGCTGGCGATTCTGCTCGGGGTCTACGGGATCATCATCTTCCTGTTCGTGTCGGTGATCTTCTCCATCGCGCAGCTGGCCACGCTGATGCCCCAGTACGCGGACAAGTTCGACGGGATCGTCGACGATGTACGCAGCTTCCTGAGCGACCGCGGCATCGACGAGAGCAGCATCCACGACATGCTCGCGAACGTCGACGCGGGCAAGCTGATCTCGACGGCCGGGAGCCTGCTGTCGGGGCTGATGTCGGCGACCTCCGGCCTGATCCTGGTCCTCACGGTCGCGCTGTTCATGGCGATGGACGCGATCGGCTTCGGCGACCGGATCGCCATCCTCGATCGCATTCGCCCCAACGTCTCGAAAGCCCTCGGCGAGTTCGCCGCGGGCACGCGCACCTACCTGGTCGTCAGCACCGTGTTCGGTCTGATCGTCGCGGTGCTCGACGCCGGCGCGCTCTGGGCCCTGGGCATACCGTTGCCGTTCCTGTGGGGCCTGCTGTCGTTCATCACCAACTACATCCCGAACATCGGGTTCGTGATCGGCGTGATCCCGCCCGCTCTCCTCGCGCTGCTCGACGGCGGCGCCGGGAAGATGCTCCTGGTGATCCTCGTCTACAGCGTGATCAACATGGTGATCCAGACCGGCATCCAGCCCAAGTTCATCGGCGACGCGGTCGGGTTGTCGACCACCCTGACGTTCCTGTCGCTGGTGGTGTGGGCCTGGATCCTCGGTCCGCTCGGCGCGATCCTCGCGGTCCCGCTCACCATCCTCGTCAAGTGCCTGCTCATCGACATCGACCCGACCACGCGGTGGATGAATTACCTGATCGCCGACTCCGTCGACAAGAAACCCGCCCCCGATCCCGAAGGAACCGCGCCTGCGTGATCCCCGCGGTCGTCATCGCTCACGGAACGCGGTACGTCCACTCCGGCGTACTGAACTTGTCCCGCACCAACTCGCGCGCGGCCGACATCTCCGCGTCGGTGTAGCCCGCCTCCCGTGTGGTGTACCGCGCGCGGAAGTGCGCCAGAAACGCGTCGATGATGTCGGCACGCGTCATGCCGGTCTGCGAGCGCATCGGGTCCACCCGCTTACCGGAGCTGGTGATGCCCTTGTCGGAGATCTTCTCGCGCCCGATCCGCAGCACCTCGGTCATCTTGTCGGCGTCGATGTCGTACGACATCGTCACGTGGTGCAGGACGGCGCCGCCGACGATCCGCTTCTGCGCCGCGCCGCCGATCTTGCCCTGCTCGGAGACGATGTCGTTGATCGGCACGTAGCTGGCCTTGATCCCGACATCGGCCAGCGCACCCATCACCCACTGGTCGAGGAATTCGTACGAGCGCTCGAAGCTGAGCCCGTCCACTAGGGACCCGGGCACGACCAGCGAATAGGTGATGCAGTTACCGGGCTCCATGAACATCGCACCGCCGCCGGAGATCCGCCGCACGATGCCGATGCCGTGCCGCTGCGCCGCGTCCTCGTCGACCTCGTTGCGCACCGACTGGAACGAACCGATGACCACCAGCGGCGAGTCCCAGTCCCAGAACCGCAGCGTCGGAGGTCGCGTGCCGGCGGCGACTTCGCGCAGCAGCACCTCGTCGAGGGCGACGTGCATGGCCGGTTCCAGCACCATCGGCGCGATGACGTCGAAGACGTGGTCATGCCAGCTCGATGCGTGCCCGAGTGCGCGCCGCACCGCGATGCCGACCGACTCGGGCGTGAAGCCGACCATCGAGACGTGCTCGGGCAATGCCTGCGCGATCCGCTCGGCAAGCGCGGCCGCGTTCGCGGTGATCGGAGCACCGATCAGCGCGTCGGTGATGGTCTCGAGCGCCTCGTCGGGTTCGAGGAAGAAGTCGCCCGACAGCGCCACCTTCGTCAGTCGATCGTCGGCCGCCTCGACGTCGACCACTACCAGCTTGCCGCCCGGGACTTTGTATTCAGCATGCACGGGGACCAGCCTATCGGTGGGCGACGACGCACGGTGTCCGACGTTTCCGGTGGGAACGGGGTGGGAGATGCAGAAAACCGCTCCCTCCGAGATTCGGAGAGAGCGGTTGATCTGCGTAAACGGTCGGGCTGACAGGATTTGAACCTGCGACCCCTTGACCCCCAGTCAAGTGCGCTACCAAGCTGCGCCACAGCCCGTTTCCCTTGCGGGATTTTCGTACCCCGCAAGCGGAGCGAGGACTACATTAGCGCACCGCTCCCGCGGATCACTAATCGGCCTTCGCACCGGCGAAATCACCCGAAACCACCAGGCGATTCACGCACCCGCGACCTACGAGGCATCCGCGTTCTTGCGGTCCACCCACACCCAGATACTCGTGACGATCAGCGCGCCGACGAGCGACCAGATGATGCCGCTGGGCTCGAAGGCGAAGCCCTCGCCGGCGATCAGGCTACCGAGCGCGCCGCCGACGAAGGACCCGAGCACACCGGCGCCCAGGGCCATGCCCCAGTTGACGCCGGAGCCCTTGCTGGACCCCAGGATCCATTGCGCCGCAGCGCCGATGAGCATTCCCCAGAGGATGATTCCGATGATCAGCATGCAGGAAGTATTACACAGCAGTTACTTTCGGCTGCGGGTCCGTTCGCGCTTGTCCTTGACGCGCACGTTGACGCGCACCGGCGAGCCGTCGAAGCCGAACTCCTCGCGGAGTCGACGCTCCAGGAACCGGCGGTAGCCGGCCTCCAGGAAGCCGTTGGTGAACATGACGAAGGTCGGCGGGCGGGTGGCCGCCTGCGTCGCGAACATCACGCGGGGCTGACGTCCACCACGCACCGGCGGCGGCGTGGCAGCGATGACGTCCTTGAGCCAGTTGTTCAGCTTGCCGGTGGAGACGCGGCGGTCCCACGACTCGAGGGCCTCCTCCATCGCGGGCACCAGCTTCTGCACCGAGCGGCCGGTCTCGGCGGAGATGTTGACGCGGCGGGCCCACGGCACGCGGGCCAGCTCGCGGTCGATCTCCTTGTCGAGGTCGTAGCGACGCTCCTCGTCGACCAGGTCCCACTTGTTGAACACGATGACCAACGCGCGGCCGCTGTCGATGATCATCGACAGCACGCGCAGGTCCTGCTCGGTGATCTCTTGGCTCGCATCGATCAGCAGCAGCGCCAGCTCGGCCGATTCCAGGGCCCCACGGGTCCGCAGGGACGCGTAGTACTCGTGGCCGGTGGCGGTGTGCACCTTGCGGCGCAGTCCGGCGGTGTCGACGAACTGCCACGTCTTGCCGTCGAGCTCGATGATTTCGTCGACGGGGTCGACGGTGGTGCCTGCGACGTCGTCGACCACCACGCGCTGCTCCCCGGCCAGCCGGTTCAGCAGCGAGCTCTTGCCGACGTTCGGCTTGCCCACCAACGCGATACGACGCGGACCGCCGGCGGCGTACCGCTCGCGCGGCGTCTCCGGCAGGTTCTCCAGGATCGTGTCGAGGAGGTCGGCGGCGCCGCGGCCGTGCGAGGCCGAGATCATGTGCGGCTCCCCCAGGCCCAACGACCACAGGGTCGCCGCGTCGGCCTCCGCGCGCTCGCTGTCGACCTTGTTGGCGGCCAACAGGACCGGAACCTTGGCACGACGCAGGGTGCGCGCCACCGCCTCGTCGGTCGCCGTGGCGCCCACAGTCGCATCGACCACGAGCACGATCAGGTCGGCGCTCCGCATGGCCTGTTCGGCCTGCAGGCTGATCGACGCCTGCATGCCCTTGGCGTCCGGCTCCCAGCCGCCGGTGTCGGTGACCATGAACTGGCGGCCGGTCCAGGTGGCCGGGTACGAGACGCGGTCACGCGTCACGCCGGGCACGTCCTCGACCACGGCCTCGCGGCGGCCGATGAACCGGTTGACCAGCGTCGACTTGCCGACGTTCGGTCGTCCGACGATCGCGACGACCGGCAGCTTCTCCGCCAGCTGCTCGTCGCCGTCGGTGACGAAGTCCGACAGGTCCCAGTCGGCCTCGTCGCTCCAGGTGCCGTCGTCGGCGAAGGCGTCTTCGCCCGAAAAGTCGCTCTGCGGGAAATCGTTCTCAGACATCGCGCACTCCGATCCGCTCGCCGACCAGTTCGGTCAGTCGGTCGAGCACTTGCTGCAGGGTCAGGTCACTGGTGTCCACGTGCACCGCGTCGTCGGCGGGCCGCAGCGGGCTCACCGCGCGGGTGGAATCCAGGTGGTCGCGCCGGTTCACACTGGCGAGCACCTCGTCGAGGTCACTCGCCCGGCCGGCGGCCAGGTTCTGCCGGTGGCGGCGCTCGGCGCGCGCCTCCGGCGTGGCGGTCAGGTACACCTTCAGCGCCGCCGTCGGAAAGACGACGGTGCCGATATCGCGGCCCTCCACCACCAGGAAGTCGTCGACGGCGTGCAGGCGTTGCAGCGCCACCAGCTTCTCGCGCACCACGGGATTGGCCGACACCGCCGACACCGCGGCGGTCACCTCGTCGGTGCGGATCTCCCGGGAGACGTCGACGCCGTCGAGGCAGGCGACGGTGTCACCGTCGTCGCCGACGCTCACCCGGATGTCCGCGGCCTCCACCACCGGCGCCGCGGCCGCGTCGTCGGCCGGATCCACCCCGGCGCGCAGCACGGCCAGCGTGGCCGCCCGGTACATCGCGCCGGTGTCGAGGTAGTGCGCGCCCACCCGCCGGGCCAGCTGCCCGGCGACGGTCGACTTGCCGGTGCCCGCGGGACCGTCGATCGCGACGACGTCGAGCACGGCGGTCACATCGCCACCGCCTTGTACAGCGCGCCGACTTCCTTGCTGTCGAGCACCCGCATGCTACCCGGACGCTGGTTGCCCAGCGCGATCGGCCCGATGTCGGTGCGCACCAGGCGCTCCACCGGGAAGCCGACCTCGTCGAGCAGGCGACGCACGATGTGCTTGCGGCCCTCGTGCAGCACCAGGCGCACCAGACTGCGGCCCTCGTGCAGTTCGAGCACGGAGAACTCGTCCACCGACGCGTGCCCGTCGTCGAGCTCCACACCGTTGCGCAGCACCCGGCCGAGGCCGCGCGGGACCTGCCCGCGGACGGTGGCCAGGTACGTCTTGGGCACCTCGAACGACGGATGCATCAGCCGGTGCGCCAGCTCGCCGTCGTTGCTGAGCAGGATCAGCCCCTCGGTGTCGGCGTCGAGCCGACCGACGTGGAACAGTCGCTGCCCGGACATCACGCGCTCGGCCACCAGGTCGCCGATGCAGGGGCGTCCCTGCTCGTCGCTCATGGTCGACTGCCAGCCCTTGGGCTTGTTCAGCGCCAGATACTGCTTGGTCTCGTCGATGATCACGCGGGCGCCGTCGACCTTGATGATCGAGTTCGACGGATCGATGCGCAGACCCTGTTCGACGACGATCTCGCCGTCCACCTCGACGCGGCCGGCCGCGATCAGTTCCTCGGCTCCGCGCCGGGAGGCGACGCCGGCGGCGGCCAGCACCTTCTGCAGCCGCATGCCGTCTTCGATGTACACCGCGCCGTCGCCCTGCAGGTCGGCGTTCTGCGTACGCGCGGGCTTGGCGTTGTTGAGGCGGATGCGGCCCGAGGCCACATCGGGGCGTGAACCCTTGCGGTGGGGCTTGCGGCTCGACGGCTGCTGGCCCGGTCGGCCCTTGCCCTTACCGCCTGCGGCCTTGCCTCCAGCGCCCTTGGCGCCTGCACCCTTGCCGCCTGCGCTCTTACCGGCGCCGGTGGCGCCGGCGCGCTTGTCCGAGGCACTCTTGCGCCCCGACTTCGGGCCGTCGGCGGCCTTGCCCTTGTTGGTCGAACGGGAGCGGCGCGCGCCGTCTCCCTGTCCCGGTCTGCCGTCTCGGCTAGCGGTTGCCATGGTCAATCCTTTAGTTGTTCAGCTGTTCACTCGTCGGCGTCCCGCAGGACCTCCGACGCCGTGTCGGTATCCGATTCTGCCGCCGCGGCCGCCAGTTTGGCGAATCGCGGGTCGTCGAGCAGTTCCTCGCCGAGGTCGTCGATCACGTCGACATCGGGCAGGAGCGGCGCCAGGTCGGGCAGCTCGGACACCGATGCCAACCCCAAACGCTCCAGAAATAATTCCGTGGTTTCGTACATGATGGCGTGCGTCTGTCCGTCCGCGCCGGCCTCGTTGATCAGCCCGCGCGCCAACAGGGTCCGGACCACACCGTCGACGTTGACCCCGCGGATAGCGCTGACCCGGGCACGGGTCACCGGCTGCCGGTAGGCGATCACCGCGAGCGTCTCCAAGGCGGCGCGGGTCAGTTTGCTGCGCGCGCCGTCCAGCAGCAGGCTCTCCACGTACGGGGCGAACTCCGAGCGCGTGTAATAGCGCCAGCCGTCCCCGGCGTAGCGCAGATCGATGCCGCTGCCGGAGGCGGTGAGGTCGGCCGCGATCTGCCGCAGCACGCCGCGCACCCGCACCCGATCCTGATCGACGACGGCGGCCAACTCCTCGGTGGAGATCGGCGAATCCACCACCAGGAGAACGGCTTCCAGCGCACCGCGCAGTTCGGTGTCGTCGAGGAACCGCTCCCCCTCGTCGTCGAGGGTCGGGTCGGCGAGCTCGCCGTCGGGCCCGTTCGTCATTGGTAGTCCTCCGCCTCTTCGATCACCTTGGCCAACTCGTCGGCGTCGGCTTCGCCGGTCCACGTCACCGTCAGCAGCCCCAGCGCCTCGGGTTGGGTGAACGTCACCGCACGCTCGCGATACAGCTCCAGCAGCCCGAGAAAACTCGCCACCACCTCCAGACCGTCGACGCAGTCGGCCACCAACTCTCCGAAGGTGAGACTGTGCTCGGGTGCCGCGCGCAGCAGCTCACTCACGCGTTTGGCCTGCTCGGGGACCGACACCGGGGAACCGTGCAGGTGTCCGAGGCCGACGGTCGGGGTGGGACGCGGGGCCATCGCGGCCGCCGCGATCTCGGCGAAACGCTGCGCGTCGACGCCCAGTCGCACCTCCGGCAGCAGGTCCGCATACCGCTCCTCCAGCGACACCGCGCGCGGATAGCGTTGCAGCGCAGTCGCTTCCAGTTCCGCGAACAGTTCGGCCACCTGCTTGTACGCCCGGTACTGCAGCAGTCGGGCGAACAGCAGATCGCGCGCCTCCAGCAGCGCCAGATCCTCCGGGTCCTCCACCTCGCCGGACGGCAGCAGGCGCGCCGCCTTCAGGTCGAGCAGCGTGGCCGCGATCACCAGGAACTCGGTGGTCTGCTCCAGGTCGCCGTCGGGTCCGAGGGCCTTGGTGTAGGCGATGAAGTCGTCGGTGACCACGTGCAGGGCGACTTGCGTCACGTCGAGACGGTGCTGGCTGATCAGGTTCAGCAGCAAGTCGAACGGTCCGGTGAAGTTACTGAGCTTCACCTGGAAGCCGGTCACCTCTTCGACGGGCTCGGGCAGCACGGTCGGGGGCATGACCCCTGCTACTGCTCGTTGCGCGCGATGACCTCGCGCGCCAGGTTTCGATAGGCCAGCGCACCGGCCGACTTGGGGGCCCAGGAGGTGATCGGCTCGCCGGCCACCGAGGTCTCCGGGAAACGGACGGTCCGACTGACCACGGTGTCGAACACGGCGTCGCCGAAGACCTCCACCACGCGCGCCATCACGTCCCGCGAATGCAAGGTGCGGGAGTCGAACATGGTCACCAGGATGCCGCCGAGCGTGAGCCGCGGGTTGAGGCGGTCGTGCACCTTCTCGATGGTGTCGGTCAGCAGCGCCAGACCGCGCAGACTGAAGTACTCGCACTCCATCGGGATCAGCACACTGTCCGCGCAGGCCAGCGCGTTGACGGTGAGCAGCCCCAGGGAAGGCTGGCAGTCGATCAGGATGTAGTCGTAGCGGTCGGCCACCGGATGCAGGGCCCGGGCCAACGCCTGCTCACGGCCGACCTCGCTGACCAGTTGGATCTCCGCGGCCGACAGATCGATGTTCGACGGCAACAGGTCCAGACCGTCCACGCGGGTGCGCAGCAGCACGTCGTCGGTGGCCGCGTACGGCGCCACCAGCAGGTTGTGCACCGTCTCGTCGAGTTCGTGGTGCGGAACCCCGAGCCCGGCCGAGAGCGCGCCCTGCGGATCCAGGTCCACCAGCAGCACGCGGCGGCCGGCCTCGGCGAGCGCGGCCCCCAGGTTGATGGTCGAGGTGGTCTTGCCGACCCCGCCCTTCTGGTTGCAGACGGCGATCACCTTGGCGGGCCCGTGCTTGTCGAGCGGGCGAGGATCGGGGATGTCCCGGTACGGCCGACCGGTGGGGCCGAGCTCGGGCGGAGCGGTCCCCTCAAGGGGCAGTTGACCGGTGACTCCAGGCTTGTCTGCGCTCACCTGTGGCCTGCTCCTCCCCGGCGGAATCCCGCCTACGCTCGCAGGCGATTACCCGCCCGTTCGTGAATCACCCTAATGGTATCTGGCCGCCCGCCGTCGCCGTATGCCAGCGCGGCGGACGACCCGACGGGGCTAGCCGTGGCCGACCGCACCCCGAACCCGCTGCTGCAGTTCGGCCTTGCGAATCTTGCCGGCCGGCGTCATCGGGAGCTCCTGCACGATCTCCAGGTGCACCGGCACCTTGTAATTGGCCAGCCGGGTCCGGCAGTGTTCGATCAGTTCCGCCGGCTCGGCGGCCCCCGGACCGGTCAGCACCACGAAGTAGTAGCCCACCTCGCCGCGCACCGGATCGGGTGCGCCCACTCCGGCGGCGGTCACCACGGCCGGATGTTCGACGAGGATGTTCTCCACCTCGGCCGGATACACGTTGTACCCGCCCTGGATGTACATCTCCTTGCTGCGGCCGCGCATCTCGATGTGCCCGCTCTCGGACATCACCACCATGTCGCCGGTCAGCAGCCACCCGCCGACGAAGGTCGCGGCGGTGGCCTCGGGCCGATCCCAGTAACCGTCGGCGATGCTGTCGCCGCGCAGCTGCAGCTCGCCGTCGACGCCGGCGGCGACCGGCGTCCCCTGCGCGTCCACCACTCGGGCCTGCACCCCGTCCAAGACCACGCCCAGGGTCGACAGCAGCGTCTGCTCATCGTCATCGGGTGCGGACATGACAGCCGCACCCGAACTCTCCGACAGGCCGTACAGATTCATCAGTCGGGCCTGCGGAGCGGCCGCCATCAACGCCCGGAACAGCGCCGGCTCCACGTTGGATCCTCCGGAGATCGCCAGGCGGACCGGCAGCGTCTCCCCGGGAGCGAGCTCGGCGAGCATGAGCTTCATCATCATCGGGACGCCGGTCAGCACGGTGATCCGATGCTCGCGGGCCAGCTTCATGGCCACCGCCGGGGAGAAGGCCCGCACCAGGATCACCAGGCCGCCGCCGAGCAGCATGGCCAGCAGCGTGCAGGTGACGCCGCCGACGTGGTTGAACGGAAGGATGCCCAGCACCCGATCCCGCTCGTCGATCCCGGTGCGCTTGACCTGCCCGTCGGCCGAGGCCAGCAGACTGCGATGGGTGAGCACCGCCCCCTTGGGCGTGCCGGTGGTCCCCGAGGTGTAGAGGATCAGCAGCGGGCTGGCCGGATCCACCGGATCCAGCGGGAGCGCGACGTCCGCGGGGTCGGTGGCCGACAACTCGCGGAAGTCGAGCAGATCGGCCCCCTCGTCGGTCCCGACGTAGACGATCGTCTCCAGCGCCGGCAGCCGATCGCGCAGTGATGCGTGCAGCGGAGCGAACTCGAACTCCCCCGACCGCGCCTCGCTGATCAGCATGGTTGCTCCCGAGTCGCCGAGCATGAACAGCAGTTCGCTCTCCCGGTAGCGCACGTTCAGCGTCACCACGATGGCACCGAGCCGGGCGGCGGCCAGCAGCGTCTGCACCCATTCGACGCGGTTGTCCAGGGCGATGGCGATCCGGTCGCCCGGGCCGATCCCCCGCGCGGCCAGCCCCGCCGCGACCCGATCGACGTCGGACAGCAGCCCGGCGAAGCTCACCGAGCGGGAACCGTCGATCAGGGAGGTCGCGTCCGGCGACAGCGCGACGCGGTCGACGAGCGTCGCGTACAGGTCACCGGCGGGCGAAGAGATCACACGATCGGACATGAAAACGGCCTCTCAGATGGATTACCCCCCACGGAACTGTTGTCTCGGCCACAGTAGCAACCCGACCGAGCGCTTGCTCACTTTCGCTGTGCGGGGACCGTCCCTGGCCGATGAGCGGATGCGGGCGGGCCGCGCGGCCTACCATCGGGGCGATCGACCCCCTGGCAAGACGCACCTACCGAGAGGACCAGCCATGGCGCTGCGCGAGATCACCTTCGAGTCGGCCAACGGTCGCGACCAGGTGCACGGCTGGATCTACGCCCCGGCCACCGAACCGACCGCCATCGTGCAGGTGGTGCACGGGCTCGGCGAGCACTCGCGCCGCTATCTGCACATGATCTCGGCGCTGCTCGACGCCGGTTTCGTGGTGGCCGCCGACGACCATGCCGGCCACGGAGCCACCGCGGTGGCCTCCGGAGTCTGGATGGACACCGGAGCGGACGGCGCGCGGGCCGTCGTCGCCGACGAGCGCACCCTGCACGACCTCGCCGTGCAGGCGTACCCGGGACTCCCCTTCTTCCTGTTCGGCCACAGCTGGGGGTCGATGATCGCGCGCGAGTACGCCGCCGAGTACGGCGACGACCTCGCCGGGCTGATCCTCTGCGGCATCGCCGCCCAGATCGAAGGGATCGACACCGGGATCGACCGCCGAGCCCTGGCCGAGGCCATTGCGGCCGGCCGGGGTACCGAACCCGCGCCGGAGGTCATGGGGGCGATGTTCGCCGGCATGGTCGACCGGTTCCCGGAGGCCACCACCGGCACCGAGTGGGTGGCCGCCGATCCCGGGGTGCGCGCCGATCACGCCGCCGATCCGCTCAACGCGCTCGCCGATCCGATGACGACGCGGTTCGTGCGCGACTTCGTCGCTCTGTACGACGCGGTCAACGACGGCTGGGCCGATCGGGTGCGGTCGGACCTGCCGGTGCTCATCGTGGCCGGCGACCAGGACCCGGTCGCCAACTACGGCGAGGGCGCCTATCACGTCGCGAACGCACTGTTCACGAGCGGAAACCGCGATGTGCGCACCGTCGTGTACCCCGGTGTGCGCCACGAGATCCACAACGAACCGAGCACCCGCCCCGCCGTCGAGTCCGAGCTGATCGCGTTCGTCCAGGCGCACCGGTAGCGGCTCGCCGCCCGGGCCCTACCGGGCCCGCGGATGCGCGGTCGCGTAGACCTCCCGCATGGTGTTCACCGTGACCAGCGTGTACACCTGGGTGGTGGTCACCGAAGAGTGTCCCAACAGTTCCTGCACCACGCGGACGTCGGCGCCGCCGTCCAGCAGATGCGTGGCGAAGCTGTGTCGCAGGGTGTGCGGAGAGACCTCCTTGTCGATCCCGGCGCGCCCGGCCGCGTCGACCAGGACCTGCCATGCGCTCTGCCGGGACAGCCTGCCGCCGCGGACGTTGAGGAACAGCGCGGGCTCGCCCCGCTTGCTCAACGACGGGCGTCCGCGGACCAGGTAGGCCTCGAGGGCCGCGATCGCCGGGCGGCCCACCGGCACGATCCGCTCCTTGCCGCCCTTGCCGCGCAACACCACCGCGCGGTGCTCGGTGTCGATGTCGTCCACGTCGAGCGCGGTCACCTCGGAGATCCGCGCGCCGCAGCTGTAGAGCAGCTCCAGCATCGCCCGATCCCGCAGTGCCCGAGGGTGATCGGCCGCTCCGGCCGCCTCCAGGATCACCAGGACCTCGTCCACCGACAGTGCCTTGGGCAGGCGCCGGGGAGCCTTCGGCGGCCGAACGGCATGCGCGACGTCCTCGACCACGATGCCTTCGGCGGCAGCGAACTTGTGCAGCCCCCTGGTGGCCACCAACGTTCGTGCCACCGACGAGTCGGCCAAGGCCGCCACCCCGGATTCCGGGTCACCCTTCCGAAGGGAGACCAGGAAATCCCGCACGTCCGCTTCGGAAACGGCTGGGAGCGTTCGCAATCCGCGTTCGGCCAAGAACTGCGAATACCGGCCGAGGTCCCGCCGGTACGACGACACGGTGTTCGCCGCCGAGCCCTTCTCCACCGTCAGATGATCCAGATAGCGTTGGACGAGCTCGTCGAGGGAGATCTCCGCGTCGACCAAGGTCATTGCCGCCCGGTGAAACGCCGCGGCCGATCGATCCACGGCGCATCGGGTGCGCGCAGTTCGACGCCGCTGCGCAGCACCTCCGCGGCGGCCAGCACACCCGCGACCGTGCTGGCGTTGACGATCTCACCGCTCAGCGCCGCCGCCACCGCGTCCTCGAGGGACAGCCAGAGCACTTCCAGGTCGGCTTCTTCGTGATGCCGCGGCCCGGAGTCGACGGCGCGCAGATCCTCGGCGAGGAACACCCGGGTGGCCTCGTCGCAGAAGCCGGCCGACGACACCAGGTCGACCAGGGTCCGCCACGACCCGGCGGCCAGGCCCGCTTCTTCGGCCAGCTCGCGTTGCGCGGCGTCCAGCGGCGATTCCTCGGGTCCGCCATCGAGCAGACCGGCGGGCAGTTCCAGCAGTCGGCGTTGGATCGGATGACGATACTGGCGCACCAGCGCGATCCGCCCCTGCTCGTCGCGCGCGAGGATCGCCACCGCGCCGTGCTTGGACACCACTTCCCGCTGGGCCTCGCCCGACGGCATCACCACCTGGTCCAGGCGCAGCGCCAGGATCGCACCGCTGTACACCGTCGTCGAGTCACGGACGGTGAACTCGTGCGATCCCGGCGCGCCCACGACTATTGCTCCGGCTTCTCGGTCACGTCGACGCCGGCGGCATCCTCGGCCAGCCCGGTCGGGTCGTAACCCTTCAGCTCCACCGGAAGACGGACCGCGGCCTTGTAGCGCAGCGCCGCCTCGATGAAGGCCGAGAACAGCGGGTGCGGCCGCGTCGGACGGCTCTTGAGTTCCGGGTGCGCCTGGGTGGCCACCAGGAACGGGTGGACCTCCCGCGGGTACTCCACGAACTCCACCAGGGTGCCGTCCGGCGAGGTGCCGGAGAACTGCAGGCCCGATTCGGCGATCTGCTCGCGGTAGGCGTTGTTCACCTCGAAGCGGTGGCGGTGCCGTTCGCTCACCTCGGTGGTGCCGTAGGCGCGCGCCACCTGGCTGCCCGGGGTCAGCGTGGCCGGGTAGGAGCCCAAGCGCATGGTGCCGCCCAGGTCGGCGTCGCCGGCGACGGCCGCGGTCTGATCGGCCATCGTGGCGATCACCGGCTGCGGCGTGTCCGGATCGAACTCGGTGGAGCTGGCCTCGGTCAGACCCACCGACCGCGCGGCCTCGATGACGACGCACTGCAGGCCCAGGCACAGGCCCAGTAGCGGCACCCCGCGTTCGCGCGCATACGAGATGGCGCCCAGCTTGCCTTCGATCCCGCGGATGCCGAAGCCGCCCGGGATCATGATGGCGTCGACGTCGCGCAGCGCCGCGTCGGCGCCCTCGGGCGTCGCGCAGTCGTCGGACGGGACCCAGAGGATCTCGGTGCGCGCGTAATGCGCGAAGCCGCCGGCGCGAATGGCCTCGGTCACCGACAGGTAGGCGTCGGGCAGGTCGATGTACTTGCCGACGATCGCCACGGTGACGGTCTCGCGCGGGGAGTGCACGCGGTCGAGGAGGTCGCCCCACACGGTCCAGTCCACGTCGCGGAACGGCAGACCCAGCTGGCGCACCACGTAGGCGTCGAGCTGCTCCGAGTGCAGGACCTTCGGGATGTCGTAGATCGACGGGGCGTCGGGGGTGGAGATCACGCCGTCGACGTCGACGTCGCACATCAGGGCGATCTTCTTCTTCAGCGCCTCCGGCACCGGCCGGTCGCAGCGCAGGATCAGCGCGTCCGGCTGAATGCCGATGCTCCGCAGCGCCACCACCGAGTGCTGGGTGGGCTTGGTCTTGAGTTCCCCGGACGGCGCCAGGTACGGCACCAGGGACACGTGCAGGAAGAAGACGTCGTCGCGACCCAGGTCGTGGCGGATCTGCCGGGCGGCCTCCAGGAAGGGCTGCGACTCGATGTCGCCGACGGTGCCGCCGATCTCGGTGATCACCACGTCCGGCGTCTCACCCGAGGCATCGGGCTCGTGCATGGCCAGCATGCGCGACTTCAGTTCGTCGGTGATGTGCGGGATCACCTGCACCGTGTCGCCGAGGTACTCGCCGCGGCGCTCCTTGGCGATGACCGTCGAATAGACCTGACCGGTGGTGACGTTGGCCGACGCGCCCAGATCCCGGTCCAGGAAACGCTCGTAGTGGCCGATGTCCAGGTCCGCTTCGGCGCCGTCCTCGGTCACGAAGACCTCGCCGTGCTGGAAGGGGTTCATGGTGCCCGGATCCACGTTCAGATACGGATCCACCTTCTGCATCGTCACTCGCAGACCGCGTGCGGTGAGCAACTGACCGAGGCTCGAGGCCGTCAGACCCTTACCAAGGGACGACGCAACGCCGCCCGTGACAAAAATGTGCTTGGTGCCTGGCTGCCCATGGCGCTGTGATCGCAAACTGTTGCTCCCGTCAAGGCTGAATACCTACGGGACTTCAGCCTAACAGCATCTCGGCGCGCCGGAGACCAACACTCCCGTGCGATCAGTTGCCGGGCGCGCTCACCGTGATCGACGCCGCACCCTGACCGGTGCCGTAGGCGCCCGAACGACCCTGCGCCTCGGCCGCCAACGCCAGGATCACGGTGAGTCGGCCGGTCTGTTCGTTCACGTCGTCGACGGTGGACAGGGAGTTGCCCAGCCCGGGATCCGAACGCACCACGGCGATCGGCGCGCCGCCGTCGGCGGAGCCGGTCCGACCGGCCAGCACGCCGCCCTCGCCGCGCTGCGCGAGCGCCGCGGCCAACCTGCCGACCAGTTGCCCTTCGGCGCCGGAATCGGCGGGCATGGAGCCGCCGGTCATCACCACGACCAGATCGGCGGGCTTGACCGTGCCGTCGGCGTAGTCGAGGAAGCCGCCCGCGCGCAGCGTCTGCAGCACCGTGGAACGGTCCTGCTCGGGCACCGGGCGCGCCTGCTCCCGCACCAGCAGCGCCGAGCCGAGCAGATCACCCAGCCGGGAGCCGGAGTCGGAGAAGTCGGTCCGCAGCTGCTGCCCGGCCGGCACCGACTGGTCGATGATGGTGGCCAGTTTGGCCGCGTTCTCGTCGCGCACCAGGTTGGTCCGCAACGCGATCTGGCCGGAGAAGCTCGCCCCGGCATCGCCGAGCAGCGCCTTGACCGCTTCGGTGTCGTTGTCGGCGGCCGTCGGTGCGGTCACCACGAGGACGGACTTTCCGACGAGCGTGCGACCCACCAGCTCGGGCGTGACCGCCGTCAGGAAGCCCTGGTCCACGTTCACCTGCCGGGCCAGGGCCTCGCGCTCGGCCTCGGCGGTGCCCAGCCGGTCGCGCTCGGTGCCGGTCAGCTGATTCACCCGGTCCCCGATGAACCCGGAGCCGAGGAACAGGCCCAGCGCCAACGCCAGAAAGACGGCGATCAGCGAGATGGCGTGCTGGCGCAGTGAGATCATCCGTTGCTGTTTCCCAGCCCGCTGACCCAGCCGGTCACGTGGTCCCACTGCGTCCCGAACCAGTCGGTCACGGTGCCGTCGCCGGTGGTCACCAGCAGCGCCACGATCAGCACCAGCATGGCGGCCAGCAGCAGCATGGCGATCACCGCGCCGCTGACCCGGCTGCGGTACAGCGTGGCGACGGCCTTCGCGTCGACGAGCTTCTGCCCCACCTTCAGGCGGGTCAGGAAGGTCGACGGGATCTGGTCGCGACGGCTGCGGTCGAAGAAGTCGCTGAGGCCGCCGCCCAGACCGACG
Source organism: Gordonia phosphorivorans (assembly GCF_042432625.1). NCBI lineage: Bacteria > Bacillati > Actinomycetota > Actinomycetes > Mycobacteriales > Gordoniaceae > Gordonia > Gordonia phosphorivorans. The sequence continues at coordinate 25,175 of NZ_JBHLWV010000054.1, forward strand.
GTCACGATCAGGTCGGCGTCGTGGAAGTCGGCCAGGAGCAGGGCCAGATCGCCCGCGGAGCCGACGGCCGGGAAGGTGGTGGCACCGATGCCCAGGTCCTGGATGCGCTCGAGCCCGACCGCGTGGCCGTCCGGGTCGGCCGGCAGCACCACTTCCGCACCCGACTTCAGGGTCTCGACCTTCAGTTCATCGGGGTCGCCGACGATGACCGCGGGCTTGTAGCCTGCCTTCATCAGCGTGTCCGCACCGATGCCCACGCCGATCATGATCGGCTGATACTCCTTGATGAACGGCTTGATCGCCTTCAGGTCCGCGACGCGGTCGGAACCGTCGCCGACCACCACCACGTGGCGGCCTTCGAGCTTCACGCCCAGTTTCGGAACGCCCACGCCGTCGATGAGCAGCGGCGACTCGCTGCGGATGAACTCGATGGAGTTGCCGGAGAAGGCTTCCAGATGGTCGACCAGGCCGGTCTTGGCCTCGAGCATCCGGTCGGCGACGGCGCGCTCGTCCAGTTCCGCGCCGCGCGCGACCACCCGGTCGCCGAGGTAGAGCCGGTTGTCGTGCAGGCGCAGCTTGGCGCCCTCCTTGACCCGGGCGAAGACCTCCGGCCCCACCTCGTCCAGAAGGGGAATCCCCGAGGCGGCCAGCACCTCCGGGCCGAGATTGGGATAGCGGCCGGTGATCGACGACGAGGCGTTGACCACCGCCACCACCTCGGCCTCCACCAGCGCGTCGGCGGTGAGGCGATCGAGATCCACCTCGTCGAGGATGACGATGTCACCCGGACCCACCCTGTCGACCAGACGCTTGGTCTTCTTGTCGATCCGCGCGATACCGGTGGTACCGGGCAGATCTTCGGTGCGGCGCGAGAGCAGAGCTGGCATCCTCATGGACCCGATCTTGGGCCGCCCCCCGCCAGAAGACCGGGAGGCGCGCCGTAACAACGGCAACATTTGTCACACAAGCAGCACAAACCTCTTCCGCCGCAGCGGCCCCGGTGGTATCGCCTCAGCTCGCCTCCGGCGTGGCCCGCGCGGCCTCGGCGGTCTGCAGCAATTCCTCGGCATGTGCGCGACCGGTGTCCGAATCCCCCAGCCCGGCCAGCATGCGCGCGAGCTCGGCGACGCGTTCGGCGCGGTCGAGATCGGTGAGCGTCGAGGTCTGTCGTCCCTTGCTGCCGCCGCCCACCTTGCCGATCACCAGATGGTTGTCGGCGAACGCCGCCACCTGCGGAAGATGGGTCACGACGATGACCTGGTGCCGCCGGGCCAACCGCGCCAGCCGCGCACCGATCTGCACCGCGGCCCCGCCGCCCACGCCGGCATCGACCTCGTCGAACACCATGATGCTGCCGGAGTCCGGCTCGGCCAGCACCACCTCGAGGGCCAGCATCACGCGGGAGAGCTCACCGCCGGAGGCGGACTTCGCGATCGGCAGCGGTCGCGCGCCCTTGTGCGCCACCAGGCCGAACTCGACGCGGTCGGCGCCGTCGCCGCCGGCCGTCGTCCGGTGTCCGTCGACCTCGATCGCCAAACGCTCGTCATCGGCCGCGGACAGGACCACCGAGACCGCGAGTTCGCTGCCGCCCATGGCGAGCCCGGCCAGTTCCGCGGACACCTTGGTGCCGAGCTTCCCGGCCGCCGTGGCCCGCACCTTGTGCAGCTTGCCCGCCAGTTCCGCGACCTTCGCGCGCTCGGTCTCCGCCCGGGCGGCCAGTTCCTCGACCGAACTCTCCGGGTCTTCCAGCTCGGCGAGCCTGCGGCGCGCCTCGTCGGCCCAGGCGATGACCCCGTCGATGTCGGCGGCGTACTTGCGCGTGAGCAGTTTCAGTTCGCCCTGCCGGGTCAGCAGCGCGTCGAGGTCGTGGGCGTCGCTGGGCAGCGCGGACAGGTAGGCGGACAGCTCCTCGCCGAGATCGTTGACCACGACGAGGGCCTCCGCGACCCGCGGCAGCAACTCGCGCAGCGCATCGTCGTTGGAGCCTTCCAACAGCGAACGCACCGACCCCAGTCCGTCGAGGACACCGGCCGACATGCTGCCGTCGCCGGAGACGATCGCGTGCGCCCCGGAGGCGGCGGCCCGCAGGTCCGCCAGGTCGGTGAGCCGCCGGATGGTGGAGATCAGTTCGGCGTCTTCGCCCGGCTCCGGCGCCGAGGCGTCGATCTCCTCCAGACCGAAGCGCAGCCGGTCCGCTTCCCGGGCCAGTGCGCGCGAATCGGCGCGACGCCGATCCAGCTCGTCCAAGGTGGTGATCCACGCCGTGCGCGCCGCGCGGTACTTCGCCAGCAGCTCGACGGCGCGTTTCCCGGCGAAGCGGTCGAGCGCGGCGCGTTGCTGATCCGGGCGGGCCAGCCGCAGCTGATCGTTCTGGCCGTGAATGGCCAGCAGTTCCCCGGTGAGATCGCCGAGGGTGGCCGCCGGTACCGAACGTCCACCCAGATGGGCCCGGGATCGCCCGTCGGCGCTCACCGTGCGGACAGCGATGACGGTGTCGTCGTCGTCGAGCTGTGCACCGGTGGCCTCGAGCACCTCGTCGATCTTCGGAGTCCGTTGCGCCGCGGCGGGCAGCCGGAACCGGCCCTCCACCACCGCGCGCTCATCGCCGGTGCGGACGCGGCCGGCGTCGGCCCGCGCCCCGGACAGCAGGCGCAGGCTCGTCACGATCATCGTCTTACCCGCGCCGGTCTCGCCGGTCAGCACGGTGAAGCCCGGCGCGAACTCCGCCGTCGCCGACTCCAGCACGCCGAGTCCGCGAATCGACAGCTCTTCGAGCACGCTCTCCTCAGCTCCTTCCGCGCCACCCGGTCACGGGCAGCGAGAACTTGGTGACCAACCGGTCGGTGAACGGTTCCGAACCGATCCGAACCCAGCGCAACGACGTCTGGGCGCGCACCGCCTCGACGCGGCCGCCGGCCGGGACTTCCAGAATCCGGCGACCGTCGCACAGCGCCACCGCGGGCCGACCGTGCGCGTCCACTTCCACCGCGATGCGGGAGCGGGGACTGGTCACCATCGGCCGCGCGAACAGCGCGTGCGCGTTGCTCGGCACCACCAGGATCGCCTCCAGGTCGGGCCACATCACCGGTCCGCCGGCGGAGAAGGCGTACGCGGTGGAACCGGTCGGCGTGGCGATCAACAGACCGTCGGCGCCGAACGCCGAGACCGGGCGACCGTCGACCTCGGTGACCAGTTCCAGGACACCGTTGTGCGAGCGGTTCTGCACGGCCACTTCGTTGAGCGCCCAGGTGCGCCCCAGGACCGCACCGCCCTGATTGTCGAGCACGGTCACGTCCAGGACCATGCGCTCCTCCACGCAGTAGTCGCCGGAGACCACGCGGTCGAGCACCTCGTCGATGCCGTGCGCCTCCGCCTCGGCCAGGAAACCGATGTGTCCCAGATTCACGCCGAGCAAGGGCACTTGCGCCGGATAGGCCAGTTCGGCCGCACGCAGGAAGGTCCCGTCGCCACCGAGCACCAGCACGAGCTCGCAGCCCACGGCCGCCTCCGGCCCGGCGTGCACCAGCTCCACCCGCGCACCGGAGGCACGCAGTTCCGACGGATCCAGCGGATGCCACGACGCGTCTTGGCTGACGGCGGGCTGGCGCGTGTCGTGATGCAGCACGCGCATGGTGATCCCCGCTTCGCCGCAGCGACGGCTCACCGTCTCCAGCGTGCCGGTCACCACGTCGCGGCCGGTGTGGGCCACCACCAGAAAGGTCCGATCGGCAACGGCCGACGATTCTTGCGCACTCACCGCTACCTCCTCGAAGTCTCGTGCATGCGTCATTGCGGTCCGCGGGCCACGGCCGCCTCGATCAGTTCCACGGTATCGGCCACCGCCGACAGCTCCGTGTCCGCATCCGGCTTGTGCAGCCACAGGAAGTACTCGACGTTCCCGGACGGCCCCGGTAGCGGGCTGGCCTCCACCGCGCGAGTCACCAGGCCGAGTTCGGCCGCCGCCGCCGCCACCTGGGCCACGGCATCGGCGCGCAGCGCCGGGTCGCGCACCACCCCGCCGGAGCCGACACGTTCCTTGCCCACCTCGAACTGCGGCTTGACCATGGGCAGGTAGTCGCCGCCGGGCCGCAGGCACGAGGCCAGGGCCGGCAGCACCAGCTTCAACGAGATGAACGACAGATCGGAGACGATCAGGTCCACCGGTCCGCCGATCATCTCGGGCGTCAGGTGCCGCACGTTGGTGCGGTCGTGCACGTGCACGCGGTCGTCGCTCTGCAGCCGCCACACCAACTGGCCGTAGCCGACGTCGACGGCCTCCACCTCGCGGGCGCCGGCCCGCAGCAGCACGTCGGTGAATCCTCCGGTCGAGGCGCCCGCGTCGAGGCAGCGCCGACCGTCCACCCGAACCCCGAGGGGCTTGAACGCCGCCAGTGCGCCGAGCAGTTTGTGCGCACCGCGGGAGGCCCAGTCGTCGGTGTCGCCCTCCACCACCAGGATCGGTGTATCGCGCGCGACGTTGGTGGCCGCCTTCGCGGCCACGGTGCCGTTCACCTTCACCTTGCCGTCGTCGATCAGTTGCCGGGCCTGTTCACGGGAGCGGGCCAGACCGCGCCGAACGAGTTCGGCGTCCAGGCGTGCACGCGCAGCCATCAGCGGCTCCCGCCGCGCGTGTGCTCAGCCACGGCCGACCTCGTCGAGCGCGGACACGAGGGCATCGTGTGCTGCGGTCAGCAGTTCCGCCTGGCGGGCGACCGCGGCCAGGCGGAAAGCACCGTCGAGTTCGGACCGAATCTGCTCCACCTGCGTCAGCAGACCGTCGACCTGCCCCGCCACCGGATGATCGGCGGGGTCGGGTGGCGGTGCCGTGGCGCGGGCCGCCCGGGCGGCCAGGGCCGCGGGCGACGGGGTGCTGTCGGGTCCGGTCATGACCTGCCCAGGCTATCGCACACCGTGGTCAGCGACTCTCGGCGAGGCCGAGCTCGACCAGCAACGACATCGTGCGCTCGTCGCTGGAATTGATCCGCAGGTCCAGGTCGCCCACCTCCGCCGTCCAGATCGCGTGTGCCAACGCCGGCAACAGCGTGGCGGCCTCGACGCCGCCGAGCGGCTCCGCCGACACCCGGTTCTCCAGCACGGTGATCTTCCACCGCGCCTGCGGACCGATCCGCAGGTGCGACGCGGGAACGTCCAGCTCCGACAGGTCACGCGCCACGAACGTGGGACGTTGCTCCACCGACGCCGCCAGCAGCGCGGCGGCCGAGGACACCCCGGTCAACACCAGCACGCTGTCGATGCCGACGGTGTTCGCGCCCTCGATGTCGGTGTTCAGGCGATCGCCGATCATCAGCGGTCGACTGCTGCGGCTGCGCGCCAGTACCTCCCGCATGATCGGTGCGGCGGGTTTCCCGGCCACCACCGGCTCGGAGCCGGTGGCCGCAGCCACCGCGGCGACCATCGAGCCGTTGCCGATCATCAGTCCGCGCTCGGTGGGCAGCGTCGTATCGGTGTTGGTGGCGAACCATTGCGCGCCCGCGGCGACGGCGAGCGCCGCCTCCGACAGCTGGGCCCACCCGGTCTTCGGCGAATGCCCCTGGATCACCGCGGTGGGGCCGTCCTCCGCCGACTCCACCGGCTGCAGGCCAACGGCGCGGATCTCCTCGCGCAGCGCGTCGGCGCCGACGACGAGCACCTTGCTCCCGCCGGCGATCCGATCGGCGACCAGGCGTGCGCCCACCTGGGCGCTGGTGACGACAGCCTCCGCATCGGCGTCGAAGCCGAGCGACCGCAGGTGCTCGGCCACCTCCGTCGCCGACCGGCTGGCGTTGTTGGTCACGTAGTAGCACTCGCGCGGACGCGAGCCGACCAGGTCCAGTGCACCGGGCAGCACAGCGCTTCCCTCGTACAGGGTGCCGTCCAGATCGAACAGCAGTGCGTCGTACTCGGCGGGCAGCACCGAGTCCCCGTCGCTCGCGACGGGGGCCTCCTCCGCGAAGCCGGGGGCACCGTCCAACTCTTCGTTCAGCAATTCCGCAAGCGCGAATTCGGCGTCTGTCGCATCGTCGACGTCCGCGGCCGCCGCGTTCTGGTACCAGACCAGCGCCTGCGCCTTGCGACCCGCCGCAGACAAGGCACCAGCGTAGGCGCTGAACAGGCGGGCGGCCTCGGTGCCACTGCGCCCGGCCCGCAGATTCTGGCCCTCGAGCACCCGGATGGCGCCCTCGGCGTCACCGAGGTCCAGGTGCGCCCCGGCCTCGACGATGGACAGCTCGACGGCTTCCTCGCCGGCCAGAGCCTGACCCTCGGGGCTCTGCGCCACCTCGATCGCTCGTTCCGGGCGTCCCAGACCGCGTTCGCAGTCCGCGATCAGCGGCAGGAGTGCGTCACCGTCTCCGGAGATCCGTCGCGCCGCCCGCAGTTCCGACAGCGCCTCCTGCCATTGGCCCGCGTAATAGGCGGCGATACCGGCGGTCTCGCGCACCACCCCGACCCGCGCCGCGCGGGCGCGCGCCGCCCGTGCGTGTTCGAGCGCCAGTTCCGGATCCTCGGCGAGCAGTTCGCCGACGGCCACCAGGTGCCGAGCGACCCGATCGGCGGTCGACTTGTCCAGGCCCTGCAGATCCCGACGCACTTCGGGATCGAGGTCGCCGGCTTTGATCCCGTCCGGGAGGACCGGATCGGAGTCGCCGCCCGGCACCTGCGTATCGCGCTTACTCATGGCCTCTAATCTATTCCGCCCACCCATCGCGGGCTAATCGTTCCGCCTGCTCCCCGTGGTCCCGGGATGCGAAATGGCCCCCGAACCAGTGGTTCGGGGGCCATTTCAAGTTGTGTTCGGCGGTGTCCTACTCTCCCACACTGATTAGGGTGCAGTACCATCGGCGCTGGTGGGCTTAGCTTCCGGGTTCGGAATGGAGCCGGGCGTT